>NZ_CP072642.1:1057102-1373636 GCF_018304765.1 Chloracidobacterium sp. N | reverse complement strand
ACACATCGGACACCAAGGGCGCGCGCCACCTCATGGGCAATGAGGATGCCGCCAATGGCCGGTGCCACAATCACCTGCGGGCGCGCGCCAAGCGCCTCCAGGCGCTCTCCCAAAGCCGCCCCAACCTGACCGGCCACCGTCGGAAACTGAAGCAGCCGCGCACACTGCACGTACTGGGGACTATGCAGCCCGGAACTCAACAGGAAGTGACCCTCCAACAGCGCGCCGGTTTCCTGTAACAAGCGGTACACATCGAGTGTCGCCATACCCACCATGATACGCAGCAAGATATTCACGACGCCAGCCGACCACCCGCAGCCACTGTCCCGGAGCCACACCGGTTGTCCACGCCGGCCGAGTTCTGTGAACCTACTGCTTTGTCCTTTCCGCTGTCTATGACAACCATGGCTGTGACAACCACGCCGCGAACGCCCACCCGACCTGGCGTGTCCGCCCGCCTGGGAGTGTACGTGCACTTTCCCTTCTGCGTCACGAAGTGTACCTACTGCGCCTTCGTCACCCGCAGTTACGACGCCGACGGGGCGGCCCGTTATCTCGCGGCGCTGGAAACCGAGCTGCACCATTTTCCCGAAACCTGCGCCACCGTGCCGTTGGAATTTGCCACCTTTCAGGCGGACACCCTGTACTTTGGCGGGGGAACGCCGTCCCGGATGACGCCGGCCCAACTGGAACGCCTCCTCATGGCCTGTCGGGCAGCGTTTGACTTTGCACCCGACACGGAAATCACCCTTGAAGTCAACCCCGGTGACGCTGAGCCAGAGCGACTGGAAGCCTGTCGCAACCTTGGGATCAACCGCCTGAGCCTGGGGGTACAGTCCTTTTTCGACCGCGATCTGGCGCTGACCGGGCGTGACCACGATGCCCAGGCAACCAGACAGGCCGTTCAGGTGGCCCGCCGGGCTGGATTTGACAACCTGAGTCTTGACCTCATCGCCGGGCTTCCCGGCCAAACCCTCACCGACTGGCGCACCAACCTGCTGGAAGCCCTCGCACTCGAACCGGAGCACCTGTCGCTCTACCTGCTCGAAGTCAAGGAAGGGACAACCCTGGCCCGGCAACTGGCGGCTGGCCGCCTGCCACTGCCGGATGATGATCTTGCTGCCGAAATGTACCTTCTCACCATGGAGCTTCTGGGCGAGGCGGGTTTCGAGGCGTACGAAATTTCAAACTTCGCGCGCGCCGGCTACCGTGCACGCCATAACCTGAAATACTGGCGGGACCTGCCCTACGCCGCCTTTGGCGTTGGGGCTCATGGCTACGACGGTGTCGAACGCTACTGGAATACCGACCGTTTAGAAGACTATTTCACCGCTGTTGACGGCCGGCGTCACGCCGTCGTGGCCCGCACCCGGCGTACTCCCCACGAGCGATGGCATGAGGCGCTGATGCTGGGGCTGCGTCTGGATGAAGGGGTTGACCCGGCAATGTTGCACGCCGGTTACGGCATTGACCTGTGGCGCGATTATGCCGCCCCCCTGGAAGAGCTCCGGTCCGCCGGACTTTTGATGGTCACAGACGGGCGCATCCGCCTCACACCCCGCGGACGGCTCCTCTCGAATGAAGTTTTTGTGGCGTTTTCATGATGGATGAATGAAATTCACGGTAGCGCCACACGGTTCCACTCCAATCAGGTCAACCTTGCCTGCCACGTGGTTTTTGTCTTTGCCAGTCCCCGCGTTGTTTGAACTTTTTGAACTTTGAAGGACCTGGCCATGACGCAGAGAGTCAACGTCCTGTGTGTCCGTACGGCGGATGGGCAGATCGCCCCCCTTGCCGGTGAGCAACTCGACATTCGTAAAATTTTTGATAATGCCCTGCCTGTCTTCGAGCGTGAGGAAGCCGGGATGTCATTTCTGGCGCGCTACATTCCCCCCAGCCCGGATGAATTCTTCGTCACGCGCTACGAAGCCATCGGCAATGTCCGGGAGTTTGCTGAGCAGCACAATCTTCAGCTCTGGCTCGATCCCCAGTGTGACTTCAACGGCAATCTCATCCCCGAATCCGGCATCAAGGGCGACCCCAACCGGATTGCCAGCATCGTCCTGAAACGTTAGGACGTTTTGCCAGCGCCTGTCTCCCGCTGCGGTCAAACGGATGCCCACCGGGAGGCAGCGCCCCGGAAGGCTCTTGCCGGCCGGCTGGGAATTGCCTTTCCGATGCCTGTTTTCCGGCACTGGGGCTTGCCAGGCTTCCCCCGTCCCGACTAGGAAGACACCAGGCCCCCGGAGATTCTGACGACCCCGGATAGCGGGTCGTCGGGGACAAGCCTTGGGAGTGTCACGCGATGTCCACGGTGCTGCGCAATGTCAGGACGACCTGTGAAATGATCAAAATCGAGCACACGCTGTTTGCGCTTCCCTTTGCCTTTCTGGGGGCGCTGCTGGCAGCGCAGGGACTGCCACGGCTCGATCAGATCGGGTGGATTACGCTGGCCATGGTCGGGGCGCGCAGCGCAGCCATGGCGTTCAACCGCCTGGTGGATGAAAAATACGACGCGGAGAATCCCCGCACGGCGCAGCGGGCGCTGCCCGCCGGACTGGTCAGCCGGCGTTTCGTCCTTGGTTTCATCATCTTCTCCGCAGCGCTCTTTCTGCTCGCGGCGGCGATGCTCAACCCGCTGGCGCTGTGGCTTTCCCCCGTCGCTCTGGGTTCGGTGCTGCTCTACTCCTACACCAAGCGGTTGACGTCGTTTTCCCACATCGTGCTTGGCTGGTGTCTGGCCATTGCCCCGGCCGGCGCCTGGGTGGCGGTCCGTGGCACGCTCGATGGCGAGGCCGTTCTGCTGGCGCTGTGCGTTCTGCTGTGGACAGCCGGCTTCGATATTCTCTATGCCTGCCAGGATTATGACTTTGACCGCCAGCACCCGGAGTTGCACTCCATTCCCAAATGGCTCGGTATTGCCCGGGCCATGCTGGTGGCCCGTGGCCTGCATGCCGCCATGTTTGTGGCGCTGCTCGTGCTGGTGGTGGTGACCGGGCTGGGTGGGCTGGCCTACGTTGGCGTGCTGGCCACCGGTGTCCTGCTGGTTCACCAGCACCGTCTGGTCAGCCCAACCGATCTGTCCCGTCTCGATGCCGCTTTTTTCACGACCAATGCTTTCGTGAGTGTCATTCTCATGCTCACGCTGGGCACCGACGCGGCCTTTCTCCGCCGCTGAAGTCCACAAACCCTCTCCGACAGAACAACGAAAGGCTGCCGACAAGCCAGTGAACAGTTGACGTGTGGGCGGTAATTGGCAAAGCTAGGCCGACGTCTGTGCGTTACGGCACAGTACCTTCACGGTGCGGACGAGCGTACCACGCAGCCGCCGGCCAGGCCGGTTGGACGTGGTCTGTTGCGAACTGGAGTGGCCTGATGAATCTCTACGAATACGAAGGCAAGTCGCTGTTCAAAAAGTACGGCATCCGCGTCCCGGAGGGCATCTTCATCAACTCCCCGCAAAATGCCGGCAATATCGAAGCCTTTGTGGAAGAGGTCGGTGAAGTCGCCGTCAAGGCGCAGGTGCTGGCCGGCAAGCGGGGCAAGGCCGGAGGCATCCGGTTTTGCAAAACGGCCGAAGGGGCCGAACTGGCCGTCGAACTGCTGCTCCACGCGACAATTCACGGGTCGGAATCCGTTGGGGTTCTGGTCGAACAACGGCTGTCCATCGTGGGCGAATACTATCTGTCGCTGACCTTCGATGGCTGGCACCGCGCCCCGGTCGTGATCCTGAGCCAGCAGGGGGGCGTTGAGGTCGAGGAGCTCACCCAGCGCCATCCTGAAAAGCTGGTCATCCGGCCGATTGACTCCATTTTCGGACTGCCCGAATGGAAGGCCCGTGAAATCGCAGCCGAAGCCGGTTTCCGTGAAGAGCGGATGCGCAAGATGGCTGACCTGATGGTACGCGCCTACCGCTGCTTCCGTGAAAACGACGTCCGGCTGCTCGAAATCAACCCCGTCATCGAAACGCCCAAGGTCAACTTTTTTGCCGCCGATGCCGTGGTCATTCTCGACGATGACGCCATGACGCGCCACCGCGACTTCAACTATCCGCCACGGGGCGGGCTGGGGCGCCCGCTGACGGAACGTGAACTCCAGGCCAAACTCATTGACCAGAACGACTACCGGGGTGTTGCCGGGAAATACATCGAACTCGATGGCGACATTGCCATGATGAGCGCCGGTGGTGGCGGCTCGATCACGAACATGGACGCCCTGATCAGCTATGGCGGCCGTCCGGCCAACTACACCGAGTATGGCGGCAATCCACCGGCTGAAAAGGTCGAGAAATTGACGCGCGTCGTGCTCTCCAAGCCCGGACTGACAGCCTGCTGGCACGTTGGCGCTGTCGCCAACAACACCCGCGTGGACATCACCATGGAAGGCTTCATTGCCGGTCTGCGGGCCATCCGCCCGCCCTTCCCGATTGTGGTCCGGCGGGGTGGGCCGGGCTGGGAAGAGGCGCGGGCCTCCCTGGAGCGCGCCCGTGAGGAACTCCATCTGGATATGACGATTTTTGGTCCTGAAATGCCCATGACCGAAAGTGCCAAAGTCGTCATTCAGAAAAGCGAGGAATACAAAAACAGATTACGTGGTCTGAACTGCTGAGGCAGGCTGTTGCCACAGAAACAGGCTGTTGCCACAGAAACAGGCTGTTGCCACAGAAACAGGCTGTTGCCACAGAAAGAGGCTGGGGTATGGGCATACTGGTTGATGAAAACACGCGCGTCGTTGTCCAAGGGATCACCGGTCGGGAAGGTTCGTTTGTCACCAATGAAATGCTGCGCTATGGCACGAAGGTGCTGGCCGGCGTCACACCGGGCAAAGGGGGCGAGGTCGTCCATGGTGTACCGGTCTATGACACGCTCAAGCAGGCGCTGAAGGCACATCCCGACATCAACACTTCACTGGTGTATGTGCCGCCTCTTTCCGCCAAGGATGCCGCCATCGAAGCGATCAGCAACGGCATCCGGCTCATCAACATCATCACCGAACGGGTGCCCATCCATGACACGGCTGACCTCTATTCATACGCTGTCAGCAAAGGGGCCCGGGTCGTGGGGCCGACCTCCGTCGGGATTCTGACGCCCGGCAAGTGCAAGCTGGGTCCCATCGGTGGCACGAACCCTGACTTTCAGTTCAAGCCGGGGCGGATTGGCATTGTCAGCAAGTCCGGCTCGATGACGAGCGAAACGGCCTGGGTGTTATGTCAGGCCGGCTTTGGCATCAGCACGGCCCTGAGTGTGGGGGGTGATGTCATTGCCTGCTCGACCTTTGCCGACCTGCTTCCCCTGTTTGAAGCCGACCCGGAAACCGACGCGGTGGTGATGTTTGGTGAACCAGGTGGGGTCTATGAGGAACAGGCCGCAGAACTGGTGCGGCAGGGCGGTTTTACCAAACCCCTCATTGCCTTCATCGCCGGGAAATTCGTGGATGCCATGCCCTCCGGCATCACCTTCGGGCATGCCGGCGCCATCATGGAACGTGGTATGGGCAGCCCCCGCCAGAAAGTCGAGGCGCTGCGGGCGGCGGGAGTGGGCGTGGCCGACGTTCACCATGAAATCACCACGCTGGTTGCCGAAGCTCTTGGCCAGCGTGTGGGCCGGACAGCGTAGGCGGACGCATCCACGGACAGCGGCCGGGTCCAGAGCCGGAAGCCGGCATCGTTCTCCCATCTGTCCGGGGGTAGTTGCCAGTCAAAGAAACGGCGTGCTACATGTGCGTTTTCCCACCAAGCTGCCGGCGAGCAGCACTGGCTTGCGGTTATCATTCCTGGAGGCTTTCCTGTGAAAATTGCTGTCTGTATCAAGGCCGTGCCGGAAACCGACACGCGCATCAAGATTGCAGCCGATGGCTGCTCGATAGACCGGGCGGATGTAAAATTCATTATCAGCCCTTATGATGAGTTCGCGCTCGAAGAAGCTGTCCGGCTCAAAGAAGCCAAGGGCGGGCAGGTTATTGCCCTGGCGCTGGGTGGCGATGAAGTACCCAATCTCCTGCGGGAGGCGCTGGCCCGCGGAGCCGACGAGGCCATTCACATTTCCAGCGCCGGCATTGCGGTGGACGATCCCCTGTGTGTGGGCAAAACGCTGGCGGCGGCGCTCAAAAGCATCACCCCGGACATGGTCTTCTTTGGCAAGCATGGCGTCGGCGGCGACAACCAGCAGGTGCATACCATCGTGGCGGAAAAGCTTGGCTGGCCGCAGGTCACTGTTGTCACCAAGCTCGAAGTCAGTGACGGCCGCGTGCGCGCTGAACGGGAGATCGAAGGGGGCATTGAAGTCGTTGAAACCGGACTGCCGGCCGTCATCGGGGCCCAGAAAGGTCTCAACGAACCGCGTTACCCGAAACTGCAAAGCATCATGCAGGCCAAGAAAAAGCCGCTGGCCAGCAAGAGTTTTGCCGACTTCGGGCTGTCTGCGGCGGAGGTTGGTCCCGAAGCCGCCGGCCTGGTCATTACGGCGCTTCGCCTGCCGCCCCCCCGCCAGGCTGGACGCAAAATCACCGGCGACCCGGAGCAACAGGCCAGCGAACTGCTGTCCGCCCTGCAACAGGAAGTCAAGGTCATCTGACCGTCCGGGTCATCTGACCTTACCGGACGACGACTTTTGAGCAACAAACCGGGCAGGCACCGTGACACCGCCCCACGGGGTTTTTCCTGCCCACACCTTCACGCGACCGGATGGTTGGTGAGCAATTGTTTGTGAGGAGATGCAAGTCATGGCGAATGGCGTTTTGGTTTTTGCAGAGCAGCGCGACGGAGCCTTCAAAAAAGCGACGTATGAGGCCCTGTCGGAAGGGCATCGCTTGGCCGAACAACTGGGGCACCCCCTCAGCGCAGTCATCATCGGGGCCAACATCGGGCACCTGGCCACGGAGGCAGCCCACTATGGGGCAAGTACCGTTTATGTCGCGGATGTGGCCCCGCTGGCCAAATACTCAACTGATGGTTATGCCAAAGTCCTCGTCGAGGCGATCCAGATGGCACAGCCTGGCATTGTCCTGGCGGCAGCGACGGCCATGGGGAAAGACCTCATGCCACGGGTGACGGCCCGGCTCGATGTGAGCCTGGCCTCCGATGTCACGGAAACCCACATCCAGGATGGTGTTTTCAGCGTGGTTCGTCCGGTGTATGCCGGCAAAGCCTATGCCACCGTGACCTTTCGCCGGACACCCGCAGTCGCAACCCTGCGTCCGAATGTCTTTCCGGCAGCCGCGCCGGACACCAGCCGGACGGCGGAAGTCAAATCCATCGGCGCCACCATCGTGGATGCGTTGCAGGCCAGGGTCACGGACATCCTTGCGGCCGCGAAGGGCAAGATTGAGCTGACCGAAGCCAGCATCGTGGTCTCCGGGGGACGTGGCATCAAGGGGCCGGAAAACTACTACCTGATTCAAAACCTTGCCGACGCCCTGGGTGGCGCGGCCGGAGCCTCACGGGCCGTGGTGGATGCCGGCTGGGTTGACCATTCCCATCAGGTTGGGCAGACTGGCAAAACCGTCAGCCCGACCCTGTACATCGCCTGCGGCATCTCCGGGGCTATTCAGCACCTGGCCGGGATGTCCTCCTCGAAGTTCATCGTGGCCATCAACAAGGACCCGGAAGCGCCGATTTTCAAGATTGCCGACTATGGCATCGTTGGAGACCTGTTTGAGGTCGTGCCACGGCTGACGGAGCAGGTCAAGGCTATGCACCGGAACTGAACCTTGACGCGGTGCTGTCACCGAAGAGAGGTAACGAGGTCATGATTTGTCCGAACTGTGGGGCGCAGAATCGTGACGATGCCAAGTTTTGCAAATCCTGTGGCACCCCCCTCAAACCGCCCATGCCCGGCTCCACCAGCAACCTGGCAACCTTGGTGAGTGCCCCCCCAGTGGAGACCAAATCCCCTATGGTGATCGGACTCGAAGCCGTCTTTCTCTCCGGGCTACGCAAAGGCGAAAGCGTCAAGCTGACGACGTTTCCGGCCACGATTGGGCGTGACCCCAACAGCACCCTTCCCCTGGCCCTTCAGGATCAACTGGCTTCCACACGCCACGCACAAATCCTGCACGAGGGGGGAGCTTATGTCCTCCGGGATGTCGGCAGCAGCAATGGGACGTACCACAATGGGCAGCGGGTGACGGAAGTCAGACTTCAGGATACGGATGTGATTGAGTTCGGGGTGGGCGGACCAAAAGTCCGCTTCAACTTCATTCGTCAATCGGAAGCCCAAGTGTCGCCGGTTGATCGCTTTGAGGCGGCAACCCTGCCCCCCACTCCGGCAATGGCGACCGGTGGCAGCGATGTCACGCTCTCACGCAAATCTACGGTTGCGAATGACCGGCCGGCGCCAGCATCCGCCCCTTCGCCAAGCGAGGCGGAAACTGTTTTTGGAGGCCCACAGCCAGGTGGAAACCCACCAGAGCTCCCCCCACCACCACCGCTGCCACCACCTCTTCCAGCGTTTGAGGCGGCAACCGTTGCCCAGGCAGCTCAGAACCGACCGTTTGAAGCCGCGCCTCCGCCCTACACGCCACCAGCCGGTTATGTGGCCCCCGTGGGGGTTGACCCGTCGGTGGTGCCCTCCGCACCAGCGGAGGCTGGCAAAAAATCGAATCTCATCCTGTTCATTGCCATCGGCGGGGCCGTGGTTCTCCTGCTGCTCATCGCGGTGGCAGTTTTGGCTTACCTTTTCCTGTTTCGATGAAAGGGCGCGCCATTCTCTGCTTCGGTGGAGAAGACTGGTGGTATCACCACCCACACGCCAACAACCACCTCATGAAGCGCTTTGCGCGTGACAATCAGGTGGTGTTCGTCAACTCGATCTCGATGGGGCTGCCCGGACTGGGCAGCCCCGAACTGTTCACCAAAATCCGGCGCAAACTGCACAGCTATGTGAAGTACCTTCGCCGCACCCCGGAAGGCATCTGGGTGGTGACGCCCATTGTGTCACCTTTTTTTTCAAACCCTGCTTGGCGGCGGATCAACCACTGGCTCCTGGTCTGTCAAATCCGATGGCTTCTGCGCTGGCTGCGTATCGAGAAGCCCATCCTGTGGATTGCCATCCCCACGGCGCGGGATATGGTGGGCCAGTTCAACGAATCTCTGGTTGCATATCACGTTTCGGATAAATATGATGCCAATCCGGTGGACACAGGTGGGCACGTCGCCTTCATTCGCCAGCTTCATGAGGAACTCATTGCAGCGGCGGACCTTGTGTTCTACCACGGGTGGAAGCTGCTCGCCGACGCCCGGCAGGGGCGCGAGAAATCCGTCCTGCTTGAACAGGCCGTTGATTTCGAGCACTTCGCCGCCGCCCGCTTCCGTCAGTGGGAATGTCCCCTTCCCCTTGCGCCGATCAAACGCCTGGGAAAACCCATTCTGGGTTTTTTCGGGGCGATTGAACGCTGGCAGATTGATCAGTCGCTTGTCGAATATGTGAGTCGCCATCGGCCGGACTGGCAGTTTGTTTTTATTGGGAACAAAACAGCGCCACTCCGCATCGAGGACTTACCGAACGTTCACTTCATCCCGGCTCAGCCGTACGCCGATCTCCCGGCCTTTGCAGCGCACTTCGATGTCTGCATCGTTCCCAAAGACGCTACGCACGACATTGTCAAATACACAAGTGCGACCAAAGTCCGGGAATACCTGGCCACCGGCAAACCGGTCGTGATTGTCCCCATTCCTGAGTTCGAGCCAATGGCGGATGTCATCCGCATTGCCCGAACGCCCGATGACTTCATTCGTCACGTCGAGGCCTGCTTGACCACCGACACACCAGCCGAGGCTGACCGGCGTCAGATGGCCGTGCGTGACAAAACCTGGGACGCCCGTTTTACCGAAGTCGCAACGCTTCTCGAACAACAACTCAGTCAACGCCGAATGAACCATCGCGCGCATACGGATAACGTACGGTAACTCACGTTTACACCTCGCGGAAGCAAGCGTACGATGACACACACTTGATGCTTCCCCTGTGCATCTGGTGTTTCACCTTGGCGGCAACATTTGTTTTTTCGGACAGACATCTCCTGTGGGATGAGAGGTGTGGACATCCTCATCGGCGATGTGCCTCTGGCTTGGAGCAACATCTGCGCCGTTGAATAACCACCGGTTGGACCTGTGGAGCGTCGTTCCCAGGCGGTACTTTTTGGAGACTCGACATCCATGAGCCACAATGCAATGCGTTACGAGCTGGATTCCGGTGAAGAAGGCTTTTCCGCAATGGAAGGCGAAGAAATTTCGGTCACAGACACAGCGGACGATGAGGCGAGTGATACCATTTCGGTATATCTCAAATCACTGTCGCACACGACCCTGCTGACACGACAGGAAGAAACGTTCGTGGCCCGCGAAATGGAGCGGTATGAACGCCGTGCGGCCCGCATGCTGTCACGGGCGCTGCCGGTGGCGGCCTACGTCGTGCAGTTGGCCAAAAACCTGCAAAGCGAAGGGCTGCGACTTTCCGACCTGCTCGTTCTGCCACGGGGAGAGGACGAAGCCGATGGCGAACGCTGCGAAGCGCCGCTCAAACCAGACCTCGATGAACGGCAGGAGCGCGCACTGTGCGAAAAATTTGCGGCCATTGAAGCCGCGCATGCCGGGATTCGGGCCATGGTGGCCCAACCAGGCTACAAACACACCAGCCGCAACCTCGATATCCACCGGCTGCGCATCCGCATTGGGCGGATTCTCTACAAGCTGCCTTTCAACAAAACCATCCGGCGGCGGGTTGAACTGGCCTGGGGCAATGTCGTGGATGAGGCCCTGACGCTCAAGGCGGAGCGCGCCCGGCTCGAATACCGACTCAAGGATACGACCCTCGATGCTGCGACCAACCGCCTCCTCAAGCATCAGCTCAAGACGGTTCGGGCGCGTATTCGTGACCTGGAATGCAACTGCGCCCTTCCCTTGGATGGCATCATTGCTGACTGGAAACGTTTTGCTGAAACCAGACAGAAGTCCGAAGCCTACAAGCTGCGCATGATTGAGTCCAATCTCAAGCTCGTGGTGTTCATCGGGCGGGATTTCATGGGCCGCGGACTCGCCATGGAAGACCTCATCCAGGAAGGCAATATCGGACTGATCCGCGCCGTTGAGAAGTTTGACTGGCGCCGTGGCATCAAGTTTTCGACCTATGCCGTGTGGTGGATCAAGCAGGCGATTCAACTGGCCATTGCCAACCAGTCACGTACCATTCGCCTGCCGACCTACATGGTGGACCGGGTCAACCGTGTCCGGCGGGTGCTGCGCCAGATGACAACCAACGGCGACGAAGACCCCACGCCCGAAGAAATTGCTCCCTTGGTTGGGCTTACGGCGGACGATGTCCGGCAGGTGCTCAATGTGGTGACGGAACCCGTCTCCCTTGAAACGCCCACGGCCGATGACGACGGAGAGCATTCCCTCGGCGACCTGCTGCCGGACCAGAACAGCCAGGACCCACTCCGCGCGTCCATGACGGTGGAAATGGCCCAGAACCTGCGCGAAGCCCTCAGCCGGCTTTCGGCGCGTGAGTCGGAAGTGCTCATGCTACGGTTTGGCCTCATGCCGGATGGACGTGAGTGGACGCTGGAGGAAATCGGCGCCCGCTTCCAGTTGACCCGCGAGCGCATTCGCCAGATCGAGATGCGCGCGCTGGCCAAGCTCAGCCATCCGAGCCGCAGCCGCAAACTGCGCGACGCACTCCACCTCTGAATCACCACCCATCCATGCTGACTCTGGACGAATACCAACGGGCAGCCGGGCGTACAGCAGCCTATCCCAACCGGGGAAACAATCTCGTTTATCCCGTTCTCGGTCTGGCCAGCGAGGCCGGCGAAGTCGCCGGCAAACTCAAAAAGGTCATCCGTGACCAGAATGGTCACCTTTCCCCGGAACAACGCCAGCGGTTGCTCGATGAGGTGGGCGACGTGCTGTGGTACGTCGCCGCCATCTGTACCGAGCTGGAAGCCTCACTCGAAGCGGTGGCCCACGCCAACCTAGATAAACTTGCCTCCCGCGCCGGTCGGGGTGTTATCGCTGGGGACGGCGACCATCGCTAGTGACTCTGGCAGGTTATTCGGTAGTCGCGGGGAAAGAACGCGCGCGTTGGACAGCAGCCCGCCACGCCTGATAGGCCGCCTGTCGGGCGTCCGTGTCAAGAGCAGGGGAAAAGGTGCGTTCCGGCTGCCAAATCCGGGCCACTTCCGACACATCCCGCCAGAAACCAACTCCCAGCCCGGCCAGGTAGGCCGCACCGGCGGCAGTCGTCTCCGTCACCGTCGGACGAATCACCGGCACACCCAGAACATCCGCCTGGAACTGCATCAGGAAGTCGTTGGCCGCCGCTCCCCCGTCAACCCGCAGCTCGGTCAGCCGGAACCCGGCGCCGAGCGCCTGCCGGGCATCCGCCAGCATGGCTTCGACGACATCACAGGTCTGGTAGGCAATGGCTTCGAGTGCGGCGCGGACGAGATGCGCCCGTGTCGTGCCACGGGTCAGTCCGGTAATGAGGCCACGGGCATGCGGGTCCCAGTAGGGCGCACCAAGACCGACAAACGCCGGCACAAACATCACCCCGTCGGTGTCCGGCACGGAACGCGCCACAGCTTCCGTTTCAGCCGCGCCGCCGATGATTTGAAGCCCGTCGCGCAACCACTGCACAGCCGCTCCGGCAATGAAGACGCTCCCTTCCAGCGCATACTCTGCCGGCGACGCTCCCAACTGCCACGCCACGGTTGACAGCAACGCCTGCTGCGAAAGACACGGCTTCGTGCCCGTGTGCAGCAACAGAAAGCACCCTGTGCCGTAGGTGTTCTTGGCCATGCCGATGTGCGAACACATCTGCCCAAACAGGGCCGCCTGCTGGTCGCCGGCCATCCCGGCAATGGGAATCGGCGCGCCGAACAGTTCCGGGTCGGTTTCACTGACCACACCGCTCGACGGGATGACCGTCGGCAGCATGGCTTTGGGTATGGAAAACAACCCACAGAGTTCGTCATCCCAGGCCAGCTTGTGAATGTCAAACAGCATCGTACGGCTGGCGTTGGTGACATCCGTCACGTGCCGCTGTTTCCCGGTCAACTGCCAGACCAGCCAGCTATCCACCGTACCAAAGGCCAGGTCGCCGGCTTCAGCCCGTGCACGCGCCGTCGGTATCCGTTCCAGCATCCACTCGACCTTGCTGGCGGAGAAATAGGCATCCACGAGCAGGCCGGTTCGGGACTGAATCAGGTGCGCTGCCGGAGTCAGCCGCAGTTCGTCACAGCGGGCAGCCGTACGTCGGCACTGCCAGACAATGGCATTGCCAAGCGGCTCGCCTGTGGTTCGGTCCCAGACGAGCGTGGTTTCGCGCTGGTTGGCGACGCCAATGGCTACCACTTCCGGTGCAGTAATGCCGGCCAGGCGGAGGGCTTCACGGGCCGCGCCAATCTGGGAGTTCCAGATGTCTTCAGGGCGATGTTCGACCCAGCCCGGCTGCGGAAAAAGCTGCTCAAAAGGACGCTGGGCCAGGGCAACCACCCGCCCTTCGGCATCAAACACCATGGCACGTGAACTGGTCGTGCCCTGATCGAGTGCAAGAATGTAACGGCCCGGCATGGAATGGTTTTGATGTCAGTGATAGTGACCGAAAATTCGGCGGCGCAAGAAGGGACGACCGGCCGGTTGCCCCTTCCACTCACCACTCGCTACTCACCACTCGCCACTCGCTACTCTCCACTCGCCACTCGCCACTCGCCACTCGCTACTCGCTACTCGCCACTCGCTACTCGCTACTCGCCATACTCAGCGGTGAACCATCGTCAGGCGGGGGATTGTTGTCCGTGCGCCGCCGCAGCGTCGGACGGTTTGACGGCTCAGACTTCTGCGGACGGTCAGCCGGGGTATTCATCTCGTCATCCTCTTCCGGCGGTGCATCCGGCTGCCGCCGCCGCAGCGTCGGACGGCTTGGCTGATCATTGCCGCCACCGGGGCCGATGCGCCGCCCGGCATCCGGGGCAATTGCCCCCAGGCGGGCTTTCACCCGTGCAAATTCCGAAGAACTGATGATGTATTCCTCCCGCGTCGGAAAAGCGGCCGTCAACTGGCGCATCTTGGTGGCCCGTTCCTCGGTGGGCGGATGTGTCGAAAACACGGTTGGAATTTTCTGCTTCGGGTCCTGCTGGGCCTTGAGTTTCTCAAAAAACGCAATGAACTCATCCGGGTCATAGCCGGACGCCCAGGCATACTGCGCGCCGAGCATGTCCGCCTCGAACTCGGCATTGCGCCCGAACTTGAGAAAGGTCAGCGGCACGAGGATATTGGCGGCATTGGCGACCAACACGCCCGCCACGCCCCCCACAAAAATGAGCGGAATCATGCCGAACTGCGCCAACTGTCCTTTCGACACCTGCTCCGTGGCGTGCCGCGCCGCAACGTGGGCAATTTCGTGCGCCATCACACTGGCGATCTGGGCTTCATTGTCGGCCGCCAGAATCAGTCCCTTGTTCACGTAAAAATACCCACCCGGCAGCGCAAAGGCATTGACTTCGGGCGAATCCACCACCTTGATGGTGAAGGGCACTTTGGCATCCGAGTTGGAAGCAATCGTCTGGCCCAGGCGATTGATGTATTCAACCACAACGGGGTCGGTGACGAACTTGAGCTGGCGATCCAGTTCGGCCGCCAACTGGGCGCCAATCGCCATTTCCTTGTCCTTCGAGTAGAAGTTCAGACTCCCCTTGTTGATGTCGCGCTTGCCAATCATCAGGGGATTTTCCTTGTCACTGAGCTTGCGCGTCACCGGAGAGTTGGTCTTTTTGTCCTTGTCATCCGCCCGGACCCCCACGGGCAGAACCGAACCCACGAGCAATCCGGTGATAAGCAGCCAGCTCATCCGCCGGTGAAAACGTCGTCCTGAAAACATGCCGAACTCCCTCCCCTGCTGAAAGCTTCTATCCCGTACAGTGATCTACAGAAGGCTTTTCGTGGCAACGCTTGTCGCCGGCAACGGCGGATGCCACCATAGCGGGCATCCGTTTGCACCCCGCGTATTCTGACACGTCCCACGCTCCCAAAGGTTTGAAAATGTTGCCTGTTGCCCGGACCACCCCGTTACCAACCATCAGAAGCCTGTGGCGTCTGGTGTTGTTTTGTCTGTTCGTCGGGCTTGTGCCACCGCCGGCCACGGCGACCACCGACCGTCAGGAAACGGCTCCGCTTTCGGATCGGCGTGTACGTTACCAGATTGACGCGCGACTCGATACCGGGAAAAAGGAAATCCACGGACGTGAGCGCCTGACCTGGCGCAATCCGGCGCCCCATCCGGTGCCGGACTTGCAGTTTCATCTCTACCTCAACGCCTTCCGCGACGAAAACAGTTCCTTTCGGCGTGGTTCAGGGGGCGGACAACTGCGCGGCGACGCCATGGATGCCCGTTTTCCGGGCGCCATTGACCTGCTCAGCATGCGCACCGAAGATGGTGTTGACCTGCTTCCACTGGGCGAGTTCATTCACCCGGACGATGACAACGCCGACGACCGGACGGTATGGCGTGTCGTGCTGCCACAGCCGGTGCCGGCCGGCGGCTCGATCACGCTCGACATCGAGTTTGTGGCGAAACTGCCCCAGGTGTTTGCCCGCACCGGCTACTACGGCAACTTCTTCATGGTGGCCCAGTGGTTTCCCAAACTGGGTGTCTATGAGCCGGTTGGCATGCGCCGCCGGACGACTCCCGGCTGGAACTGCCACCAGTTTCATGCGACGACGGAATTCTATGCCGATTTCGGCGAATACGATGTCACGCTCGACGTGCCGGCCGGCTTCAAGGTCGGCGCCACCGGCGTGGAGCGCGAACGACAGCCGCAGCCGGATGGACGCATGCGCTACCGCTTTGTCCAGGGCGATGTCCACGACTTTGCCTGGACCTGCTCGCCGGATTTCATCGTGGCGGAAGAACGCTTTGAAGTCCCTGACCTGCCGCCGGTGCGGCTCATCCTGCTGCTTCAGCCCGAACATGCCGACCAGCGGGCCCGCCACTTTCGCGCGGCACGGATTGCCCTGGAGGATTATGGCCGGCGGATTGGCCCCTACCCTTACGAAACGCTCACCATTGTCGATCCAGCACATGGCGCGGATGGCGCCAGTGGCATGGAATATCCGACGCTCATCACCGTCGGGACACGCCGCAATGCCTCTGACGATGACCTGCTGGGGCCCGAAGTCATTCTCATCCATGAGTTCGGCCACCAGTACTGGTACGGCATGGTAGCCAGCAATGAGTTTGAGGAAGCCTGGCTCGACGAAGGCATCAACAGCTACTGCGAAGCCACGCTCATGGCCCGGCATTATCCCACACAACAGGAGCTGTGGTTACGTCTTGGCGGACGCCCCTTCTGGCGCCTGCCGGTGCGTGTCCCGGACTGGTCATTTCAGCGGGTCCAGTTGTTCGTTCTGGGGCCGGCCGGCATCCAGAGCGCGCCCATTCTCACCCCCGGCTGGAAGTTCCCGGAACCGGCGCTCTATGCCTTCAATGCCTACGCCCGCCCGGCCCTGACGCTCAGGATGCTGGAGGGCTACGTTGGCTCCGAAACGATGCAGCGCATCCTGCACACCTACTTCATGCGCTGGCGCTTCAGGCACCCGACATCGGAGGATTTTTTCGATGTAGCGTCCGAAGTTGCCGGTGAAGACCTCACCTGGTTTTTCGACCAATACTTTCGCGGCACATCCCTGCTTGACTACGCCGTTGAATCCCTTGACGCCCGTGAAGCCGTCCTCGTACGCAAGGGCGAAGCCATCATGCCGCAGGTCATCGAACTGCGTTTTGCCGACGGCAGTGTGCGGCGTGAAACATGGGATGGCCGCAGCGAACGCCACCGCCTGACGACCGAAGGGGAGTTGCTCTCCGTGGTCATTGACCCGGATGACACGGTGCGGCTGGACATGAACCCGGCCAACAACAGTCGTACCCGCCTTTCTGTCGCGCGCGCCAATGCCAGCCTCCTGACCCGCGCCCTGACCCTGATGCAGTGGTTTCTGCACGGCGCGGTCAGCCTGATGTAATCCTTCCAAACCGAACATGACGCACCGCACAGCCTCGCTCACCCGACGCACCAATGAAACCAGCGTGGCCGTCACGCTTGACCTGGACGGCACGGGGATTTCCCGCATCACCACCGGCATTGGCTTTTTCGACCACATGCTGGCGCAGCTTGCCCGGCACAGCCGCCTTGACCTCGATATTCACTGCGATGGCGACCTCGACATTGACGACCATCATACCGTCGAGGATGTCGGCATCACGCTGGGACAAGCCCTCGCCCAGGCGCTTGGCGACAAGGCCGGCATTGCCCGCTTCGGACACGCCTACGCGCCACTGGACGAAGCTCTGGCGCGCGCCGTGGTGGATGTCTCCGGCCGCCCCTACCTGGTCTATGACGTGGACAACCCACGTGAACGGATCGGTACGTTTGCCGTCGAAATGGCCGAACACTTCTGGCGCTCTTTGGCCTTCAACGCCGGGCTGACCCTGCACATTGCCCTGCTCTACGGACGCAATCAGCACCACATTCTGGAGGCGACGTTCAAGGCCGCGGCCCGCGCCCTGGGAGCCGCCACCCGGCGCCTGGCCGGACAGCAGGACATCCCTTCAACCAAAGGCGTGTTGTAGGGACTTCAAGCTCAACTTCGGCGCACACCAAACTCAGCCGTGAACCGGCAGGCGTCCGCCCCCCGCCCCAGGCTGGCGTGGAGTCGGCTGCGTGGCGCAAGCCACCGGGGCAGCACGGCATCCAGCGTGGACTGGTCAAAGGCCGCGCACAGCGTACACAGATGCCGCCCCAGCGCCGGGTCGCGCCCTTCGGCCGCCAGCACGACCTGCGTCTGGGTCTGGAAAGAGCAGGTGCGGATGTGCGTTTCCACCACGAGCGGCGGGCCGCCCAACCACGCGCCGACCAATCCAAGCAGGCCCTGCAAAGGCTGAAGGTGCGTTTTTGACAGGTCATGCTCGGCAAAGACGCCATTCCGCCCAAGCCGTTCCCCGGTGGCACGGGGCGCATCGGCAATGCCTTTCAGAACCTGCGTGAAAAAGAAGTCGGTGAGCTGCTGCCCAAAGGCCGGGGCAATCCGCTCCACCAGCACTGGCAGGTCCAACCGGGCATCGAGTTCGGCCAGCACGAGCGCCGCCCGGATGGTTTCGGCGCTCTGCGCCGCGCGCGCCACCAGGGACAACTCACACCAGGTGGCCCAGGTTGCTTCGGCTGCGGGTTGCTGCCGGGCCAGAACAGTTGCGGCATTGAACCGCGCCAGCCAGTCGGACGGCAGGCTGGAAATTTCACCCAGCGCAGCTACATCAAGCGCCGGACGAAACGGCAGGGTTGGCTGCAGGTGCTCCCAGAGCACGCGGCAGTCCTCCACGAAGTCCGCCTGGTAGCGAACGACCGCCGGAGCGACTGCCGGCAGGTCGTCCAGCGTCAGCCCGGCAACCGACAGGAGCAGCGTATGGGTTAACCGTTCACGTTCGGCCGTGGCCACCCAGTAGAGCACCGCCGGACGAAAACCGGGAAAGCGGTCGGCATCGAGTTGCTCTTCCGGGCCGAAATAGAGATCGGCAAAACGCTGTGCTTCAAAGAGCGCTGCCGCCCGACGCAGCGCCAGGGCCCACCGGTGAACCTGTGTGGCGGCAAGCTGCGTGGACGGCAGAGCAAGGGTTTCCACGGGGTTCTAACGTCCGGCAACCGGCTCCGGCACGGCCGCTTCGCCGTAGAGTTCCGCTCCGGCGCGCGCGACCTCATCGAAGCCCAGTTTGCCCATTTCGGCCAGTTTGTAGAGCGCCGCATACGCAATGGAAGCCGCATCCACCTTGAAGTGACGCCGCAACTGCTCGCGGGTGTCGCTCATCCCGAAGCCGTCAGTTCCCAGGGGCAGAAACGGCTGGCGGACCCAGCGGGCGATGCTGTCCGGCCAGGCTTTCATGTAGTCACTGACGGCAATGATGGGGCCTTCGGCATTGGCCAGAACCTTCTGAAGGTACGGCACCCGGGGCTTTTCCAGCGGATGGGCCAGATTCCACGCTTCGGTCTGTAACGCATCGTCGCGCAGCGCGCGGTAACTTGTTGCCGACCACACATCCGCCGCCACGTCATAGCGTTCGGCCAGAATACGCTGGGCTTCGAGTGCCTGCATCATCAGCGCGCCACTGCCGAAAATCTGGACGATGTGGCGCTTGGCGTCGAGGCACGGCTTGAACAGGTACAGCCCGCGCAGGATACCTTCCTCCACACCGCGCGGCATGGCCGGCATGGCGTAGTTTTCGTTATACACCGTGATGTAATAGAACACGTCCTCGCCCTGCTCATACATCCGCCGCAGCCCATCACGTACAATCGCGGCAATTTCAAAGTGAAAGGCCGGGTCGTACTGCACACAGCACGGCACCGTCGAGGCCAGGACGTGGCTGTGGCCGTCCTGGTGCTGCAGGCCTTCGCCGTTGAGCGTCGTACGACCGGCCGTGGCTCCGATGAGAAAGCCCCGCCCACGGGCATCGCCCACGGCCCAGGCCTGATCGCCGGTGCGCTGAAAACCGAACATCGAATAGAACATGTAAAACGGAATCACCGGCTCGCCGTGGGTGGCATAGGACGTGCTCGCCGCCGTAAACGACCCCATCGCCCCGGCTTCCGTGATCCCTTCTTCGAGAAGCTGTCCGTCTTTGGCTTCGCGGTAGCTGAACAGCAGGTCGGAATCCACCGGGTCGTAGAGCTGTCCCTTTGCCGAGTAAATGCCGACTTTCTTGAACAGGAAGTCCATCCCGAACGTCCGCGCCTCATCGGGAATGATCGGCACGATGCGGCGGCCGATGTGCTTGTCGTCAAGCAGCTTGCGCAGCAGACGCACAATGGCCATGGTCGTTGAAACGGGCTGCTGGTTGGCGGCAGCAAACTCGGCGTAGAGGTCTTCCCGGGGCAGTTCCAGCGGCTTCGACCGGACAACCCGCCGGGGCAGTTCGCCACCGAGCCGCCGGCGACACTCGCGCAGGTATTCGACTTCCGGTGATGTTTCCCCCGGATGGTAGTAGGGCGCATCACCCACCTGGGCATCGGGAATCGGGAGCGCCATCAAATCGCGGAACTTCCTGAGTTCGGCTTCGGTCAGCTTCTTGAGCTGATGGGTTGCATTGCGGCCGGTGGCGCTTTCGCCAAGCATCCATCCCTTGACCGTCTTGACGAGGATGACGGTTGGCTGGCCCTGGTGCTCGACGGCTGCCTTGTAGGCCGCATAAATCTTCAGGTGATCGTGGCCGCCCCGGCGCAGCCGCTCCAGGTCGCGGTCCGACATCTGCTCCACCATCGCCAGGGCGCGTGGATCCTTGCCAAAAAAGTGCCGCCGGATGTAAGCGCCGCTTTCGACGGAATACTTCTGGAATTCGCCGTCGAGCGTGGTGTTCATAATGTGCAGCAGCGCGCCTTCGGTATCTTTGGCCAGCAACGGGTCCCAGCGGCGGCTCCAGATGACCTTGATGACATTCCACCCGGCGCCCCGGAAGACGGCTTCCAGTTCCTGAATGATTTTGCCGTTGCCGCGTACGGGGCCGTCGAGCCGCTGCAGGTTGCAGTTGACGACAAACACAAGGTTGTCGAGGCCCTCACGCGCCGCCAGATGCAGCGCGCCGAGCGCCTCCGGCTCATCCGTCTCGCCATCGCCCAGAAAGGCCCACACCCGCGACCGGGAAGTATCGGCAATTCCACGGTTGTGCAGATAGCGGTTGAAGCGCGCCTGATAGATGGCATTGATGGGTCCCAGCCCCATGGAAACCGTCGGAAATTCCCAGAAATCCGGCATCAGCCGTGGATGGGGGTAGCTCGAAAGCCCTTTGCCCAGCGCCTCCCGGCGGAAGTGTTCGAGATGTTCGACCGTCAGGCGTCCTTCCAGAAAGGCGCGGGAGTAAATGCCCGGCGCGGCGTGCCCCTGGTAGAAAATCTGATCGCCGGCGCCTTCGCCATCCTTGCCCTGAAAGAAATGATTGAACCCGACTTCGTACAGGCTGGCTGACGACGCATAGGTGGCCAGATGTCCGCCGATGCCGGGAAAGTAGTGATTGGCCCGTACCACCATCGCCACGGCATTCCACCGTACGATGCGCCGGATGCGCAGCTCCATTTCCTCATCCCCCGGAAACGGCGGTTCCTGCTCCGGTGAAATCGTGTTGATGTATGGCGTCTGCACCAGTTCAGGCAGTCCGACGCGCATCAGACGCGATTTTTTGAGCAGCTTGCGCAGCAGAAACTGCGCCCGCTCACGGCCTTCCTGATTGACCACCTGCTCCAGGGCTTCAAGCCATTCGGCGGTTTCCTGTGGGTCGGCATCCGGCAACTGTTGCTTGAATTCGTCGAGATACATCGGCGAAGACCTCCCGGCTCTTACGGTTGAACTTGCGTTGGAATCCTGCCTGGCAGACTGGCAGATGGGCACGTTGTTTGTACGCCAAGATACAATCAACGGCAAGCGGCCATTGGCTGCGCTTCCATCTCCGGCGGCGGATGGCCGTTCCCGGTTCCTTCGGGGCGCATCCAGCGGCAATCTGCCAACGCCTGACACGGTGCCAGACCGGATGCACGTGCGCCGCCGGTCTGGTAGGGTCTGGCCGAACGTCATGCGAAACATCTTTGGTTTCTGGTTGCTTGTATCCAGTTTCTGGCTGACGGCCTGCCAGGTCCGGCCGGCTGAACCGCCCTACCAGGTGCAGTTGCCACCGCCGGGCATGGTGCTTGTTCCCGGCGGGGCCTTCGTCCGCAGCGATGACGCCGGCCGTGGACATCTCACGGTCGTTGCGCCATTTTTTCTTGACCGCACCGAGGTGACGAATGCCGAATTCCGGCGCTTCGTCATGGCTACTGGCTATCAGAGTGAAGGGCGCTGGGCGCTGTATGCCACACCGGGACGCGAGCAGCATCCGGTTGTGGCCGTGACCTGGAACGATGCAGCGGCCTACGCCCGCTGGGCCGGAAAGCGGCTGCCGACCGAAGCCGAATGGGAGTTCGCCGCCCGCGCCGGCCGCCCTACGGCGCAGTACGGCACAGCGGGTGCGGGTGTGTCGGCTGCCAGCGCGGCCAACTTTGGCCACATCGCCGTCAACCCGAAACGCATGCCATTACGTGGCATCCAGACCACACCGGTAGCCACGTTTGCTCCCAATCCTTTCGGGCTTTATGACCTGTCCGGCAATGCCGCCGAGTGGTGTCAGGACTGGTTCGATGCCGACTACTACGCCTTTGGCCCGTCCCACAATCCACCCGGGCCGGACTTTGGACGCGGACGGGTCGTGCGTGGCGGTTCGTGGAATGACCGCGAGGACTACCTTCAGCTCACACGCCGCTACGGACTCCCTCCCGGCACGATCGCCTTCACCCTGGGGTTTCGCTGCGCGGCCGATGTGATGCCTCCATCTCCCAAACCCTCCCCGGAGTGATGCCCGTGCCGTGCCGTCTTTACGTTTACTGCCGGCAACTTACGGAGAAAAGGTTGCCTGACGCCACAGGATAACAATAAAAAACCGGACAATGACTTGCTGTAGCAACGTTTCCCCAAGACCTTGATGACTCCGCCAAGGAGCGTTTTACTGTGGCCGATATGATGGAGACTGGTCCGTTCAAACCCGGACACTATCTTTTCGACCTTGAGGGGCGGCTGTGCCACGCAGCGGTTTCCTCCGATCCCCTTCAGAGCACAGATCACACGGTTGCTGAGGAGCAGACGGATTTCGATTTGTCAGCGTCGTTGTCCTCTCCATCCCTGCCACCGGCCCTGCAGGCGCTTTTACGGGCTGTGGCGCAGGGGCAGGAGGTGCTCCCCGGGTCGGTGTACCTCGCGGACGATCTCGTGGCAACGGCTTATCCGGTAACGTGGCAGCAGGCAAAGCTCGTGGCCGTGGTCGTCTCGCCGGCAGCCGTTTCCCAGCCCCACTACCACCCGGCGCTGGCCGTGCTCAACATCAGCCGTTCGATCCACGCCGGTCACACCATGACGGCTATCTTTGAGACGGTTGCCCGTGAAGCCGGCAAGTTGTTGTCCTTTGACCGCCTGAGCATCACGCTCTTTCGTCCTGACACCAATGAAGTCGAAATTTACGCCCTACACGACGATGGTACGAGTTCGGTACAGGCGGGCCGCGTTGTGCCGGGAGACAATACCGTGACCGCCTGGGTCGTCAGACATGGGCAGCCGATTGTCACGCCGGACATCCGGCAGGAAATGCGCTTTGTGACCTACCAGGACTGGACAGCCCAGGGCTACTGCTCAACGCTGTGTCATCCCTTGATTATCGAGGGCAACGTCATCGGCACACTCAACTTCACGAGCCGGACAGTCAACGCCTACAGCGACGACACCCTCCGGCTGGTGACACCCCTTGCCGAACAGGTGGCCATTGCCATCAGCAACACCCAGATGCGCCAGCGTCTGCTACAGGAATCCCGCCGCCTGCGCCGCATCGTCGAGGTGGCCAATCAGGTCAAGCACCATCTCGGTCTGGAAGGTTATCTGAGCGTTTCCGAAATTCTGCGCTGGATGTGTGAAGTCGCCTGCGATCTGGGCTGGGAGCGCGCCCTGTTCTGCCTGCGTGACCCGGCGGCAGCCTCAACGAACGATTCATTCATTGCGGCCTTTGCCGGGGCTTTCACCGAAGGACAGCACGTCGAGCTCGATGTGCTCAAAACCCAGCGCACACGGGTTGGGGGCTTCTCGACCACACCGGGGGCGCGGCTGTCCGGCGTTCGCCGGCGTATCGGGGACCACTCGTTTCTGCTCGGACGCCACACGGAATCTCCGTTGCGGATGTGGCACAGCGGCCCCATCATCGTCGTCCCGCTGGCGCTGGAGGGCAAACTGTTCGGCACGTTCAGCGTTGACCGCCTGGGTGATGCCCCATCCACGGAGGAAGTCGAAACTCTCGAACTGCTGACCGATTACGCCACGGTCGTGCTTCACAACTCACGGCTCATCGCACAGCTCCGGGAACAACTGGCTGAAACCCAGCGGCTGCACGAGCAGGAGCGGGAATATCACCTTCAGATGCGCCAGACGGAACGGCTGCGGGCGCTGGGGGAACTGGCTTCGGGCGTGGCGCACAACTTCAACAATGCCCTGACCATCATCCAGGGGCGGATTGGTCTGCTCAAAGCCAGAGCGACGGACGAAACGACGCTCCGTTCGCTCGACATCATGCACAAGGTGACCCAGGACGCGGCCAACATCGTCAAACGCATCCAGAACTTTGCCCGCGTCCGTGAAGGCGATTCAGATTTCGAGCCGCTTGACCTGAGCCAACTCGTGCAGGAAACCATCGAGGCCACCCAACCCCGGTGGATGCACCGCTCCGGCAAATCGTCCATTCACGTCACCTGCCAGGCGCCGTTGCCCGTGCACATCCTGGGCAACCCGACCGAGTTGCGCGAAGTCATCACCAACCTCCTGTTCAATGCGCTGGATGCCATGCCCACCGGCGGCGAGATCATCATCAATGTCTATTCACAGGAGGACACCGCCAGACTCGTGGTGCGCGACACGGGCGCTGGCATGAGCGAAGAGGTCAAAAAACGTATCTTTGACCCGTTCTACACGACCAAAGGGGGACAGGGCACGGGTCTGGGGCTGAGCGTCTCGCACAACATTGTCAGCCGGCACCGGGGGCGGATTGAAGTTGAAAGCGAACCGGGACGTGGAACGACATTTTTCCTGACCTTTCCGTTGGCGCCGGTATCCCTGACCCAAACCCTGATGACCGCCCCACCGCTGCCTGCACTGCCCTCCCAACGGTTGCGCATTCTGGTCGTTGACGATGAACCGCCGGTGGCGGAAACCATTGCGGAGATGATCAAGCTCCTGGGACATGAGGTACAGGTCGAGACCGCTCCGCGCCGGGCCCTGCAGCGACTGCGGCTGGAAGCTTTCGACGCGCTCTTTACCGACCTCGGCATGCCCGACCTGAACGGCTGGCAGTTCATCGCCGAAGTACGGGCCCTGAACCTGAACCTACCCATCACGCTCGTGACGGGTTGGGCGGACCGGATCACGCCGGGAGAACTCCAGGCCCGGCGCGTGCGGCTCATTGGCAAGCCGGTTGATGTAGGCATCATCGAGCACACGTTGAGGGAAATCGTAAGCGAACTCAGGACGACGCTGCACTAGGGAGCGGACCCAGGCGCGTTTGCGCGCCGTACAGATGAGTGAAACCCCAAGAGGCAGACTGAACAGGCTGATCAGCCATCGCTCGACACCCAACAACCGGTTGAGCAGCCCATTGAGCCACGTCGGCAAAGGGCGCAGGTCGCTTTGCGGACGCACCCCCTGCTTGCGCAGGCTCTGCCAGAAGCGCAGCAGCAACACCGGCAGGAACAAACCGCACATGAAGTGGCTCAGCCGCTCGACCTCAAACCCCATGGCCTGAAGTTTGTCGCGCAGTTCCCGTGGGGCATAGCGGCGGCGATGATGCAGGGCTTCGTCGTGCGGACTCCAGAGAAACCCATACGCCGGTACGGTGATGATCACCGCTCCCCCCGGCTTGCAGACCCGGTGGAGTTCAGCCAGGGCGGCCAGGTCATCGTCCACGTGTTCGAGCATGTCAAGCGCCGTCACCACATCAAAGGTATCGTCGGCAAAACACAGTTTCTCGACGCGGCACCGCGCCAGATGGGAAAGTCCCCGCTGCCGTGACCAGTGGAGCGCCTCCGGCGAGACATCCGTGCCGATGACCCGCCCGAAGGCACGCAGCATCTCGGCATTGGCCCCCGTCCCACATCCGGCATCCAGCAGCCACCGCTCGGAAGTGGCCGCCGGCTGACGGCGCAGTGCCGCCGCCACCCAATCCCGAACCAGCGCGCGCCGTCCGACAAACCACCAGTAGGTCGTTTCGAGCTGGAACATCCGGCGGTATTCATCAATATCCATAACCCGATTCCACCGTGGTTGCCCGGAGTCGCCCAAGGGGGCGGGGAAGCTGTCAGCGGCGCAGGGCGAAGGTGAAACGCCCTGCCCCTTACGTTGGAACGTCCACCCAATGCCCCAGTCCGGCGCGGCGGGCATGGGCGGTGATTTCCGCCCGTACCTGAAGCGCCAGTTCCAAAGCTGCCTGTCCGGCCCGTCCATCCACCAGCGGCTGCCGGCCCTGCCGGATGCAGGTGATGAAGTGTTCGAGTTCGGCCCGCAATGGCTCGTCAGGCGTGACCGTGACGGCGCGGGGAACAATGGCCGGCGGGGCGGATGCCACATGGGAACGGGCGACCTCCAGCGCCGTCACCTGCTGGGTCAGGCAGTCCACCGAAACATACCCTCCGGCGTGAAAGCACCGCAGCTTGCGTACCTTGTCGAGCGAAACGCGGCTGGCCGTGACATTCGCCACACAGCCGTTGGCAAACTCGATACGGGCGCTGGCAATATCAATTTTTTCCGTCAGCGCCGGAACACCCACGGCGTGGATGGTGTCCACCGGCGCATCCACCATCCAGCGCAGCAAATCCAGATCGTGGATCATCACGTCGGCAACAACATCAATGTCCAGACTGCGGGGCGTGAACACACTGAGGCGGTCAATCTCAAAAAAGCGGGGCTGGCGCACCAGTGCCTGAGCAGCCTGAAGCGCCGGATTGAACCGCTCCAGATGGCCGACCTGAAGAATGACGCCCGCCTGCCCGGCTGCCGCAATCATCTCATCGGCTTCTTCAAGCGTCACGGCAATCGGCTTTTCAACGAGGACGTGCTTGCCCTGGGCAAGCAACGCCACCGACAACGCGCAGTGGTCACAGGTGGGGACGGCCACGCTGACCGCCATCACCTGTGCGGCGAGGTCCTGCCAGTCGGCAAAGTAAGCAACACCATAACGGTCAGCCACCGCCTGCCCGACTTCACGACGCAGGTCACACACCCCAACCAGTCGTACCCCCGGCAGGCCGGCGTAAAGCCGGGCATGGTGCTGCCCCAAGGCGCCGACACCAATGACGCCGACCGTCACCATGCGCTTACTGACCAGTTCCCTTGCCGTCAGCTTCCTTGCCAGCCGCCGGGGGCGTGCCAGCCGGGGGTGCGGCCGGTGGCGAAGCCGCATCCGGGAGCGGTGTCACCGGGAATCCGCGCTGGGCGAAAAAGCTGCACACCCGCTCGTTGTAGAGATCGGCGTCCTTGCCGGCCAGAGGAATGTTGCGGGACTTTGGAATATCAATTCGCTCACAAACAGAAGGCCCAAGCGCCAACATAACTTCCATGGCTGCTTTCTGGAGATTTTTTGACGTATTTTCAGCGATTATAACCGCCACGCTCTTGCCCTTGCTCTGATAGTTGGCAGCCTGGCTCCGAACGGAGCCGGTGTCGTAAATCCCCCCCTGATTGATCTGTAACCCGATGTCCAGCAGTCCATTCGTGATGAAGTTGTCGAGACCGAACAATTCACGGGCGCGGAGATGCGCGAACTCACGTACGGAATCATAAGGCATATCGGCCACAACGGCCTTGACCGAGTCATTCTCTCCGCCCACCATCAATGAGGCGTAAGCGCCGACATTGACCCCGTAAAGCCCAATTTTATTGGGATCAATCAACTGTACCTCCCCGCCTTTCGGGGATGGAATCCTGAAGGTTTTGAAAAACTCCACGGCGGCCGCCAAATCTTTCTTTTCAGAAGCTCCAAGGGTTGTCACCAGGTTGGTGCTCTCACCATGTGCCCGGAGGTCATAGACGAGCACGTTGTACCCCCGCTCCCAGAGCCGATAGCCCAGATCCATCATGTCAGCCCGTGAATTTCCCAACCCATGGGTGATGATGATTCCGGGCAGTCCGGCGCCACGGATAAAAACCCACCCATTGAGAGCTCCACTGGCGCCGGAAATCTGAACTTCCTTCCAGGTGAAGCTGACCACTTTTCCCCAGTTATCCGGAAGTTTTTTGGGAAAATCTTTGATGGAAAGCAGCGAGCGGTTGGACTTGGTAATGGCATTGACGGCATACGCCGTATAGCCCACAGCGGCAATGAGGGTGATGGCGATGACCGGGACAAAAACCTTGAGGTAAAGAAAGATGCGTGTTTTTTTCTTACGCGGCGGCATGGTAAAGGCTCCCCGAATTCCCTGAATAAAGTGCAGAACGAAAGGCTAGGGCTTGCGTCCCGAAATCACGTGGTCAAACCACCAGGCCTGTTCCAGTGGCGTCACCGTAATCCGCAGAAAACCGGACTGGTTGAGCCACAAGGCGAGTTGTTCAGCCGAATAGGTCGCCCCCGACATCATGTTGAGGCTGAAGAGCGCAGCAAACTGGGCGGCGGACGGGGAGGGGGCGTCAGGTGTCATCTCCTGGACAATAACGCATCCACCCGGATTGAGGGCGGCGTAGCTTTTCTTCAGTACCCGCAGGATATGCCGCTCCCCAAGCCCGTGCAGAACCCCCGACAACAGCACGACATCGTAGCCGTAGCCATAATCGGCATTGACGAAATCCCCAGCCCGGACGCGAACCCGGTCACGAACAGCCGACTGCTGAATCAGTTCGTCAGCAATGGCGACGACCTCCGGCAAGTCAAACACCTCGGCTGTCAGTCCCGGATACTGCTCGGCAAAGCGGAGTGCGTACGAACCAGCCCCACCGCTGACATCAAGCAGACGGGTGTAGCCGCTCAGGTCCACCGCCCGGCACAGCGCCTCGGCCTGTCCGCCCAAGGCAATCTCGTGCATAGCCAGCACCCAGGCCCGCTCAGCCGCCTGGCGTTCATCATTCGGACGCACCAGGTTGAAAGCCATCTCACGCGGGCCGATTTCACCGGTGCGGAGCAGATGGTCGAGTTCCCCGAACCGGGCCCACAAATCGGCGAAGTAGTCCAGCAGATGCCCCTGATAGGCCGGCTTGCCGCGCACGAGAAACGTTGTCGCCAATGGGCTGTTCCGGTACAGCCCGGCTTCATCCTCTGTGACCAGTCCCAAGCTGGCACAGGCCCTCAGCAGTTTTTCCGCCCCGGCCGGTGTCAACCGACAGGCCCCAGCCAGGTCAGAACCGGTTTGCGGGCGGGCTTCCAGAACCTCAAAAACCGCCAGCCGATGGGCGGCAAACAAAACGCCGCTGCTCCAGAAAGCCGTTCCCAGCCGGTAGAGCGGCTCTGGCGTCAGGGGGGTCGCTCGTCGTGAGCGACGTTTTGGTGATGTGGACATGCCAACTCCAGCCATGCGGACTGGGCCACCCGGAACCAGGGGCATCCCCGCCACCGGTAGCGTCAGCCGCCAAAGTACATTCAGAACAATACCTTTGGGCGTTTCAGACGCTAGCATGGTCGCGGCAGCTCATGCTACGGGTGCCGTGTCCAGGACTTGCCTGCCTGAGAATGACCGCACACAATGCTGAATCCAATGCTTTCCTATGGATGACACCAAGTGACCCACCTGACCATGCCGACCGACGCACCGCCGATGCCGGCACTCATGCGCGCCAACGTGCTTCTGGAACCGGGCACGATTGAAATGCAACACCTGCCCATTCCCGACCCTGAACCGGGTGGCGTCGTCGTCCAGGTGATGACGGCGCTGACCTGTGGGACGGACCTCAAAGCCTTTCTGCGTGGTCATCCGAAGTTTCCAACCCCGACCCTTTTCGGCCACGAGTTTGCCGGAGTCATTGCCAAGGTGGGCCCGGGCGTGACGCGCTTCCGGGAAGGCGACCGGGTGATGTCCACCCACTCGGCTCCGTGCGGCGTGTGCTACTACTGCCAGCGCGGTCAGGAAAACCTCTGCGATACCATCATGTCCAGCATGGTGCTGGGGGCCTATGCGGAATACATCCGCATCCCGGAACGCATCGTGCGGCAGAACATGTATCCCAAGCCGGAGAACCTGCCCTACCGGGAAGCCGCCCTGATGGAACCGCTCGCCTGTGTCGTGCACGGACTGGAAGGGGTGACGGTCAGGGAAGACGACACCGTTCTGGTGCTTGGCAACGGTGCCATTGCCCTGCTGCACGTCGCAGCACTGAAAGCGCGCGGCGTGGAAAATATCATTGTGGCGGGACGGCGGGCGTACCGGCAGCGTGTGGCCCGTGCCATTGGGGCGGCCCAGACAGTGGACTTTACGAACGAAACCCTGCCTGTGCAGATTCGTGAACTCACCGGCGGACGCGGGGCCGATCTCGTCATCGAGTGCACGGGCCAGCCCCACATCTGGGAACTGGCCGTGCACCTGGCGCGCCGGGGTGGAACGGTGATTTTCTTTGGCGGCTGCAAGCGCGGCACCACCGTCACGTTCGACACCGAGCGCATCCACTACGACGAAATCACGCTGCGCAGCCCCTTTCACATGACGCCCCGCGCCGTCCGGCAGGCGCGCGAGCTGCTCCTTGAACGGCGCGTGGACTGGGGACAGCTCATCACGGCCGACTACCCGCTCGAACGGCTGGGCGAGGCTCTCGATCAGCTCCAGCGTGGCGATTGCATCAAGTTCGCCATTCTCCCGTGAAGACTTCGCCTGCTGCGCAGATGGGCCCTGGCCACAGGAGACATCCGCCCCAAGGTTACAGCCACCAAACCTGCCTCTTCGCCCTGTGGCTGCTGCTCTGGTCCGCCAGCTTCAGTGATCGGCTCCCTGCCCAACCCCCTCCCCAACCACCAGCGAAGACCGCTCCGTCCGCTGGCGCGCGGCTTCAGTGCGTACCCAGCGAGGTTGGGACGCGCTTCGTGCAGAACTATGGCCAGGACGAGTTCCGGTCCCTGCCCCAGACCTGGGGCGTCATCCAGGATGCACGCGGCGTCCTGTACGTCGCCAACGACACCGGGCTGCTCATCTATGACAGCGTCCGCTGGCAGCAACTTACGCTGCCCAACAGCGCCACCGTACGGTCGCTGGACATCAGCCCCGACGGGCAGGTGTACCTTGGCGCTGAAAATGAACTGGGGTATCTCTCCGCGACGCCACAGGGAGCGGCCCGGTTTGTCTCCCTTCTGGAGCGCCTGCCGCCTGACAAACGGCGCTTTGGATCGGTCTGGCGGACCTGGGCCACGCCAGAAGGCATTTTTTTCCAGACCTATCGGTATCTATTCCACCTCATTGGCGAAAGTGTCCACGTCCATGAGCCGGCCGGACAGGTGGCGCGTGATGACTTCGTGTGGAGTCACTGGATCAACGACCGACTGTATGTCCACCAGCGACACGTTGGACTGCTGCTTCTTGGAAAGGATGAAGTGCTGCGGCTCGCGCCGGGCGGTGAGCTGTTTGCAGAACGCCGGGTGTGCGCGCTGCTGCCCTTCGACCAGGAACACCTTCTGGCCGTGACGCAGGAGGATGGACTCTGGCTCTATGCCCCAGACACCGGCGCACCCCGGAGCCTTCCACTCCGGCCGCGCCCGGTGCAACCGATCGATTTCAACCATGCCTGTGTGCTGGCCGATGGGCGCATTGCCATTGGCAGCAATCACGACGGCGTGCTCGTCTGTGACCGCCAGGGGCGTCTGATGGAAGTCATCGGACGCCAGGCCGGACTCAGTTCCCCTTCGGTGCACTGGGTCTATAGTGATCGGCAGGGGGGACTGTGGGCCGCGCACCGGAATGGGCTGGCGCGCATCGAGGTCGGCTCCAGACTTTCCTATTTCGACGAAGCCACGGGCCTCGAAGGACGGGTGTTTGCCCTCCACCGCCATGCGGGACGGCTTTACGCCGGAACCCTGGCCGGACTGTTCGCGCTGGACGACCAGCCCCCAGGGGCGCTTGTTGCAGGGCAGGCACGGTTCGTGCGCGTGCCCGGCATGGATACCGACTGCTGGCACATGGCAACGGACGGCGACCGGATGCTGGTCGCCACCGGGAGTGGGCTTTACGAAATCACCCCACGCCCAGCCACTCCCCCAGGCGTCAAAAAACTGGACATTGAAGGCCGGACCTATGTGCTGCACCCGGACCCCATTCAGGCCGGGCGTTTCTATGTCGGGACACGCCGGGGCCTTTTCCGCCTGACACGGCATGGTGCGGGCTGGAAGGTCGAAGCGCCGGTCTTTGGCCTCCAGGAGGAAGTCCGCTCTCTCACCGTGACCGATGAAGGTCTCTGGTGCGGCACCATGCACCGGGGAGCCTGCTTGATCCCGGAAGCTCTTCTCCGCGCCGGCGGGCAGGCGGATTCGTCACAGGTCATCCGCATTGACGAACGGGTTGGGCTGCCCACCCAGCGCGAGACCTTCGTGGCCCGGGTCAATGGTCAGGCCTGCCTGGCGACCCAGCGTGGTGTCTATGTCTTCGACCCACGCGGGCATACCCTGCGTCCGGCAGATGCCTTCGCGGCGCTCCGGGAGGCACCGGTTTTTCGTTTCGGACAGGATGCCCAGGGAGGGGTCTGGTACGCCCGGGATTTCAGTGAGCGGGGTGTTTTGCGTCCGGGACCGCACCACCACTTCGAGCCGGACACCCAGGTGCTCCGCCTGCCGCCGGCATCGCTTCTGCGCACCATCCTCTGTGAGCCGGAGGGGATCACCTGGCTGGGCGGAGACAAAGGGCTCTTCCGCTATGCCGGGCCGACGCCCCAGCCGCCCCGCGCCCCCGGACAACTCCTCATTCGCCGCCTCGAAACCGGCGGACAGGTGCAATTTGCCGGCTATGGCAACCTGCCCGCCGAACTGCCGCCACTGGACTACACCGGCAACCGGCTCCGCTGTGAAGTGGCCCTGCTGTCCTTCCCCCGTGAGCGCGAGCATCGCTTTCGCTTCCGCCTCGACGGCAGTGACCGCCAGTGGTCGGACTGGAGCCACGAAACGGTCAAGGAATACACCAACCTGTCCGAAGGCGAGTACACGCTCCGGGTCGAAGCCCAGGACCTTTACGGACAAACCCTGACGATGGCGCCGGTACGCCTGCGCATTCTCCCCCCCTGGTATCGCACCTGGTGGGCCTACAGCCTCGCGGTCGGTTTCATCGGATGCCTGATTGTGGGCGGCATCCGGTTTCGGGAACGCCTGCTCATCGAAAGAAACCGCGCCCTCGAACACCAGGTGCGCGAGCGCACATCTGAAATCACCCGCCAGCGGGATGAAATCCTGGACAGCATCCGCTACGCCGAGCGCATTCAGAAGGCTGTCCTGCCAACCCTGACCGACCTGCGCCAGAGCGTGCCGGAAAGTTTCATCCTGTACGCCCCCCGTGACATTGTGAGCGGCGACTTCTACTGGATTCACACCACCCACGAGGGAGTCATTCTCACGGTTGCCGACTGCACCGGGCATGGCGTGCCCGGGGCGTTTATGTCGCTGATTGGGAATGACCTTCTCAATCAGATCGTCATCGAGCGCGGCATTCGTGACCCGGCGCAAATCCTCACCGAACTCGATGCCGGTATCGTGGCGGCGCTTGGACAGAAAACCGATCACGAGCTGGTTCGCGTCCATGACGGACTCGATGCCGGCATTCTCTGCCTGACCCCTGACCGGCGGCAGGCCTGCTATGCCGGCGCCAGACGACCGCTCTACCTGGTGCGCCAGGGTGGGTTGACCGAAATCAAAGGTAATTTGCGGTCGGTGGGCGGCACGGGCCGCCGGGAAGCCCGCTTTACCAGCCACCACGTACCACTTGAAACCGGCACGATGCTCTACCTGACGACGGACGGCTTTGCCGACCAAAGCGATCCGCAGGGCAAAAAGTACGGCACCCGCCGTCTCAAGTCCCTGTTGTGTGAACTGGCGGCCCAGCCGGTGGAAGCCCAGTGCGCGCGGCTGGAACAGGTACTCCATGAACACGCCGGGACGGAACGCCTGCGGGATGATGTCACCATTGTCGGACTGCGTATCTGAAGCGATGCCAGCAAACCGGGCAAAAAGCACCGGATTGCCAAAAAAACCGGCATTCGCTTAGTATCCGAAGCACTTCCCCCGATTGGCCGCAACGCTTTCCCGGTCTTTTTGACGACGATGGCGTTCAAGGAGAGACACACTCGATGACCACTGCTGCCGCGCCCGGTGAAGCCACGCCACAGCGGACGTTGCTCAACCCGGATTTGAAAAGTCCCCGCGCCCGCGAGTTTGAAGAAAAACTCATGGCGCGCATCGTCGGGCAGGAACGCGCTGTCCGCCGCATTGCCAACCTCTACCAGATTTATCTGGCCGGGCTGGCGCATCCCGGCCGTCCCCTTGGGACGATGCTGTTTCTCGGACCAACGGGTTCGGGCAAAACCCGCGTCGTCGAGGCGGCAGCCGAAGCCCTGTTTGGCGACCCCTATGCCGTCGTCAAAATTGACTGCGCCGAGTTTCAACACAGTCACGAAGTCGCCAAGCTCATCGGCTCGCCCCCCGGCTACCTTGGCCACCGTGAAACGCCGCCGCTGCTGACCCAGGAAAACCTCGACAAGTACCACACCGAACAGGACAAGCTGACCTTCGTCCTGTTTGACGAAATCGAGAAAGCCTCGGACGCCTTGTGGCAACTGCTCCTGGGCATTCTGGACAAGGCGACGCTCACCCTGGGCGACAACCGGCGGGTGGATTTCTCGAAGTGCATGATCGTGATGACAAGCAATCTGGGCGCCAAGGAAATGTCGGAACTCATCACCGGCAGCATCGGCTTTGCTCCCGTACGCCCGGAAACGCAGCGCGACGACCTGGACCAGAAAATCTACCGCACGGCGACCGAAGCGGCGCGGCGCAAGTTTTCGCCGGAGTTTATGAACCGGATTGACAAGGTGGTGGTGTTTCGCAGCCTCAAGGACCATCACCTGGAGCGGATTCTCGAACTCGAATTGCGCGCCGTCCAGGAACGGATCACCCAGACGGCGGCGGAAAAATTCGTCATCCGCTGTTCCCCGGAAACCAAGCGCTTCCTGCTCGACGAAGGAATTGACCTGAAATACGGGGCGCGGCATCTCAAGCGCGCCATCGAGCGGTTTCTGGTCAACCCCATTGCCAGCCTGGTCGCCACACAACAGGTCAGCACCGGCGACCTGCTCCACGTGGACTATGACCCGGAAAACAAAAAGCTGATCTTCTCCAAAGAACCCCAGGGCGCACTGGTGCTGACTTCCGGTGGAGAAACCGAACACGCCAACCCTGAGAACAGGCCGCCGGAAGGTCAGGCCGTCGCCCTTCCGGCGCACATGTCCCCTTCCTCGGCCCGCAAAGTCAGCGAAAACTGAGCTGCCCACACGACACGCCAGAACCCGACCCAGGAACCAGCCAGCCGCCAGTTGCCCGGTGGCTGGCTGGTCCTTATCTGGGGCCCGCAGGCAGCCCGGACGCGCCTCAACGCCGCCCCCTGGTACATGCCGGCCCCTAGCGCAAGCCGGGAAAGCCGCACTGCCGCAGGGCCTCATACAGCACGAGCGCCACGCAGTTCGAGAGGTTGAGTGAACGCACATCCGTCGCCATCGGGATGCGGACGACACACTCCCCGGCAAGCAGTTCCGGCGGCAGCCCTCTGGTTTCACGTCCGAAGACGAGAAAATCATCCGGCCGGTAGGTGATTTCGTCGTAGCGGCATTGCCCGACCGTCTCAACGAAAATAAACCTGCCGGACGGATATGCCTGGCGCAGCGTCGGAAAATCACGCCACTCGTGAAGGTCAAGCTGGTGCCAGTAATCCAGCCCGGCCCGGCGCACCGCCCGCGCGTCAATCGAAAAACCCAGCGGGTGAACCAGGTGCAGGCGCGTCCCGGTACAGACACAGGTGCGCGCCACGTTCCCGGTGTTGACATGGATTTCCGGTTCGACCAAAACGACATGCATCGGCGTCTTCCAGCGTTGTTCTCTGGTATCGTTGTTCCGATGACGCCTGAATAGTCATCAGTCCTGCCGTACCAGGTCCGTATCACCATGGCAGAAACGGTTTTGATTGTGGATGACGAACGTGGCATTCGGGAATCCCTCCGGGGGGTTCTCGAAGATGAAGGCTTCGTGGTCGAAAAAGCCGAAAGCGGCGATGCTGCCCTGCGGCGGCTGGCCACGACGCCCGTCAACTGCATTCTGCTCGACATTTACATGCCCAACAGCCAGCTCGACGGCATGGCGACCCTGGAACACATCCGGCGGCAGTACCCACACATTCCCGTCGTCATGATTTCCGGGCATGGCACGATTGACACGGCCGTGCGCGCGATTCGGCTGGGCGCCAGCGATTTCATCGAAAAACCGCTCAACATCGAACGGACGTTGCAAGCTGTGCGCCACGCAATCCAGATGCACCGTCCGGCGCCAGCACCGGACGGAAGCGACCTGGTCGTGGGGCAGAGCGTCCCGATGCGCGCCCTGCGCCAGCAGATCGCCCTTACCGGTCCGACCGACGGGCGGGTGCTCATCTACGGCGAATCCGGCACTGGCAAGGAACTCGTGGCCCTGGCGTTACACGCCGCCTCAAAGCGCGCCGACCAACCGTTTGTGGCCGTCAACTGCGCGGCCGTCCCCGAAGACCTCATCGAGTCGGAGCTGTTCGGACACGTCAAAGGTGCCTTTACCGGGGCGACGGAATCGCGGCGGGGCAAGTTTGAACAGGCTGACGGTGGCACGCTGTTTCTCGATGAAGTGGGCGACATGAGCCTGCGCATGCAGGCCAAGCTTCTGCGGGCGCTCGAAAGCGGTCTCATTGAACCCGTCGGAAGCCAGGGCGCGCGGCGGGTGGATGTGCGCGTCATTGCGGCCACGAACAAGCGGCTGGATGAGGCCATCGAACAGGGGCAGTTTCGGGCGGATTTGTTTTACCGGCTCAATGTCATCCCATTTCAACTGCCGCCGCTGCGGGAGCATCTGGAGGACATTCCGGCGCTGGTCGAACACTTCGTCCGGCAGTTCAGCCAGCACTACCAGCGCCCGCCCATCACCCTGACCGAAGATGCCTGTGAAAAGCTGCGCCGGCACGACTGGCCCGGCAACGTGCGCGAGCTGCGCAACCTCATCGAACGGCTGGTGATTACGGAAACCACGTCGCCGGTGACAGCGGAGCAGATTCCGCTCGAACCGGCCCCCAACTCGGTCTGGGCCAGTTTTCAGTTCGGGTCGCTGCGCGAGGGGAGTGAAGCCTTTGAGCGCGAACTCGTCCGCCGCAAGCTGGCCGAATGCGACGGCAACGTGACCCAGGCGGCCGAGGCTCTGGGCATTGACCGTAGCTACCTGTACCGCCGCATCAAGGCGTTGGGCATCAGCCTGCGTGGGTGACAGACACCCGGCCGACAACCATGGTGACTGGAGAACTGTTCATCGGAAACTCGACGGCGCTGCTTACGCTTCTCAAAGACGCAGCGCGGGTCGCGCCGACCGAGGCCACCGTGGTCATCACCGGCGAGAGCGGGACGGGCAAAAGCCTGCTGGCCCGCTGGCTGCACGAGCAGAGCCGCCGGGCCAACGGGCCCTTTGTCGTCATTGACTGCGGCTCCCTGCCGGAAGCCCTGCTCGAAGCGGAACTGTTCGGGTTCGAGCGGGGGGCTTTCACCGGTGCGGTCGCGGCCAAGCCCGGCCGGTTCGAGGCGGCCCAGCACGGGACGCTCGTCCTTGACGAGATCGCGGCATTGTCGCCGGCGGCCCAGGCCAAGCTGCTGCGCGTCATCGAAGAGCGGCGCGTCCTGCGTCTGGGGGGAAGCCGCGCGCTCACGCTCGATGTACGCCTCGTTGCCGTGACCAACACTGACCTGACAGCGGCCGTTGCGCGCCAGTCCTTTCGGGCCGATTTGTTTCACCGCCTGAACGTCATCAGTCTGGCTGTTCCGGCGTTGCGCGACCGACCAACCGACATCCCGGCCCTGGCCCGGCACTTTCTGGCCCAGGCCGCCCACCGCCACGGCTGCCCACCGCCGCCGCTGGACGCCGAAGCCCTGAGCTTTCTTGAAGGCTATGACTTTCCGGGCAATGTCCGGGAGTTGCGCCACGCCATGGAGCATGCACTCGTGACGGCGGCGCCAAGTGTCATTCGCCGGGAGCATCTGCCCCAGCGGATGACTTCGGCGGCCGCGCTTATGCAGCACCGGATGCACAAGCCGACGCTGGCGGAACTGGAAGCCACCTACATCCGGGAAGTTCTCCAGCAGGTCGGCTGGCGCAAGGCCGAAGCCGCCCGTATCCTGGGCATCAGCCGCAAAAATCTCTATGAAAAACTGCGGGCCTACGGCATCCCCTACCAACCCGCGAGCCGCATGCTGACCAATCCTGACACACCGGCTTGACCGGATTACGGGACGTTCGGTAGCTTGCCCTCTTTTGCTGGCCGTCGGCTGTCCCGGACTCCGGCGGTTGATCCCGGCGGCATCGCCTCGATGGCGTCACCCCAACTGAGCAAGGAGCCCCTTCCCACCATGAGAGCCAATCAGATTCGGCGCGGCATGATCATTCTGTTTGACAAACAACCCCATCGCGTCCTCGAATGCCGTCACCATACCCCCGGCAACCTGCGGGCGATGATGCAGACCAAGCTCAAAAACATCATCACCGGCACGACGTTCGAGCATCGTTTCAGCGCCACCGAAGACGTGGAGCGTGCCACGCTCGAACAGCACGAGATGCAGTATCTGTACCAGGAAGGCCCGACCCACTACTTCATGGATGTCTCGACCTACGAGCAAATCGGACTCGATGAGGAAATCCTGGGTGACACGCTGAGCTATCTGACACCGGATATGACCATTCAGGTCGAGGTGTACAACGGGCAGCCGGTGGCCATCCAGCTCCCGGTGGTGGTCGAGCTGAAGGTCATTGAGACCGAACCGGAACTGAAAGGTGCGACCGTGACCGGCTCCAGCAAACCGGCCAAGCTCGAAACAGGTCTGCAAATCAGTGTTCCGGGCTTCATCAAGGAAGGGGATGTCATCCGGGTGGATACGACCGAAGGCAAGTACATCGAACGCGCCAAGTAGGTGTTTCCGGCCGGGATTTCCCACGTGTGGCGGCTTCTGATACGCCATCCGCTGCCCGGCTCAGGTTGCCGGCGTGTTTTCCCGGTTTCCATTCTGGCTCTACAACACGGCTCTGATTGCCGGTGCGCCGCTGTGGCTGGGCTATTACGGGCTACGCCGGCGCCAGCGTCGGCTTCGCCTGCGCGAGCGGTGTACCTATCCCCTGCTGCCCCACGCTGCCCCGCGCATCTGGCTGCACAGTGTTTCCGTCGGTGAAGTTCTGGCCGGACAACCCCTGGCCGGCGCTCTGCGGGAACGCTTCCCGCAGAGCAGCCTTGTCATTTCAACCACCACGGACACCGGACAGGCGCGCGCGCGGGAACAACTCGCCTGGATGGACGCGCACTTCTACTTTCCGCTTGACGTTCCGTGGCTGACGGAACGGGCCGTGACCAGTCTCCAGCCGGCGCTGGTCATCATTCTCGAAACGGAAATCTGGCCCAACTTTTTGCGGACCTGTGCGCGGCATCACGTCCCCGTGGTGCTGGCGAACGGCCGGCTCTCCGACCGCTCCTTTGCCCACTACCGCTGGCTGGGCCGGATGATGGGCGACCTGCTGGGCCACTTCCAGCTCTGCCTGATGCAATCTGACGCCGATGCCGAACGCATCCGCCAGCTTGGCGCCCCGCCGGCGCGCGTACTGACGACCGGCAATCTCAAATATGCGCCACCGGATGCTGACGAACGGGCGCGGCGGGACCGCATCGCCACGGCCCTGCAACAGCAGTACCACCTGCGGGATGGACGTTTGTGCATCGTGGCCGGCAGTACCGTCGAAGGTGAAGAACCCCTGCTGGTTGAGGTCTTTGCCCGGCTGCGGGCCAGTGCTGACCTGCCCCCCTGCCGGCTGCTGCTGGCTCCACGACATCCCGAACGTTTTGCGGAAGTCGCCCGCCATCTGGAGCGCTTCGACTGGACGGTGGCGCGGCGCTCCCAACCACGGCCGGAAGATGTCCAGGCGGAAGTCATCCTGCTCGATACGGTGGGCGAACTGGCAGCGGCCTACCGCTGGGCGGATGTGGCCTTTGTGGGTGGAAGCCTCGTGCCACGCGGTGGTCACAACATTCTGGAACCGGCTGCGGAAGGACGGCCCATCGTGACGGGGCCGCACACGGAAAACTTCCGCGCCATTCTCACCCGCTTTCGCGCGGCCGATGCCGTATGGCAACTGTCGTTGGCCTCACCGGACGTCCTCTGCCGGGAACTCCAGACGGCGTTCGAGACGCTTTTGCGCAACCCCGGACAGGCGGCTGACTTAGGACGCCGCGCGCAGGCCACCTGGGCGGCGGAAACCGGCGCCGTGGCGACAACGCTGGCTGCACTCGAAGCCTACGTGTTTCCCCACATTCCGGCGCTGGCGCCTATTCGAGGTGGCTGATTTTCCCCTGAAGCGTGGTGTCAATCATCATGGGCGGCGTGCCGTCGCCAAAGAAAAATGACTCCATCGCCCCGAACAGGAACTTCTGGGCCTGGGGATCGAGCGGATTCAAACCAAAGTGATTCATGAGGACGAGCTGCTGGGCCTGCCACTTTTTCCAGCACTCGGCACAGGCCGTTGCGTGCACCTTGCGTCCGAGGTCGGTGTTGAAGGGCACCCGGCTCATGGGTGCCATGGTCTCCCGGCAGGCGACGGCGTACGTTTCCCCTTCCCGCCGGACAAGGCGCGCCTTTTCGAGTTCACCCAGGGCCAGCCTGACCGACTTTTCGGGATGGCCGGTTTCGGCCACAAGCTGCGCCGCCGAAAGCGCGCCTTTTTCCTTGAGTGTTTGAACGACGACGCGCGGCGTTCCCTTCAAAGCGACACACAGCGTATCCAGCATATATGACTCACGTGGGCATCAGAGTGGCGGACCTTTCCGGGAACCGCAGCAGCCCGGAAAGCTTACGGAATGGACGGCAAATCGTACAGGCAGGCTGCCTGACGTAAACCGGTGTACAGCTCAGGCTCAACCTGCCACACATCCTGCACGTTGAGCTGTCCGGTCGTCCGTTCAAAGCGCAGGGCCGCGTTCAGGGCAACGTCTGCCGCGTGCAGCTCACTTGAACGATAGAGCGCCTGTCCCAGGTCCTTGAGCGCCTCGGCAAAATCCGGGCGCTGTTCGATGGCCGCCTGAAACGCCTCGATGGCCAGCCGGGGTTTGTTCTGCCGCATCAGCGTACGCCCCAGGCGGTGCCAGGCTTCGGGGTGGCGGCCGCCGCTTTTTTCGAGGGCTGTCCGAAACGCCTGCTCGGCCACATAGGGCGGCTCACACTGCGACAGCACCAGGCCCAGCTCATAGTACCCCTGCGCCGTATTCCCCGCCGGGGTCGCCACGAACTGGCGCAGCGTTTGGGCCGCTTCGGAAAGTTGTCCGACCTTGACATAGGCCCGGCTCAGTTGCCGATACAGTCCCGGCAGGGAGGAGACGGCCAGGGTGCGCGCCAGTACCTCGACGGCCGCCTGGGGCTGCCCCATGGCCAGAAACACTTTGCCCAGGTCGAGGGCGGCTTCCGGGTACTGTCCGCCACGGCTGGCCCGGGCTTCAGTGAAGGCGGACTGCGCCCCCGGAAAGTCTCCCTGCATGGCCCGGGCGTTCCCCAACCCAAGCCAGCTCTCCCCGTCAGTGGGGCGCATCGTCACGGCCGTGTGAAATGCGGTTTCGGCGGCTTCGCTGTCCCGCAGACGGAGAGCCGCCAGCCCCAGGTTATGGTACGTGGCCACCTGGGTATCCCCCAACTGCAACGCCTGCCGGTACGCCGTACAGGCCTCGGCCGGACGATTCAGGCGCAACCAGGCATTGCCCAGATTACGGTGGGCTACTCCCAGTCCCGGCTCGGCAGCCAACGCGGTCTGGTAGGCTTCGGCAGCAGCGGCATAGTCATTGTGGACGTAGAGAACATTCCCCAGGTTGAACCAGGCTTTGCCGTAAGGCTTCGGCGTGCTGGCAATGGCCCGGCGGAGCAACTGGAGGGGTTCTTCGGTGCGGCTGGCAATGAAAAACCGCCCCAGCTCGAACAAGCCGACCCCCAGATTGAGCAGCACCTGCGGATCGTTGGGCGCAAGGGTTTCGGCCGTGCGCCACATCCGCACGGCCTCGCGCAGCTCACCCATATCCCGCAACACCGCTCCTAACCACTGGTAGGAAGGTACGTGCTCGGCGTCACACCGGGTCGCCTGGCGAAAGTTCTCCCGGGCTGCCTCGAGGTCTCCCTGCTCCCGGAGTTGGTAGCCACGCTGCAGGAGATGTCGGAGTTCGGTCTCCATCGCCCGTGCTGGAATACGGGCCCGGTCAAAGGCAGTCGTCACAGTCTGGTCCGTCATGGCAGAGGCGGCTGTCCCCCGAAGCAAACCTCCCCCCTGCGCTCGTGTCTTCGCCCGGCGTCTGACCAAAGCCAACGTCCGGTTCTGGTGGGGCTTTTTTTGACGCCCCGTAACGCACATTCCCGCGTTACGGCCAGCTTGTGCCAAGATGCTGTAGATTGCAACCCATGACAATCCAGGTTTCACCTTTCCCAACCGTGGTGGTCAAGGGAATCCGGCCTGTGGTAGCGTCCCGGACAAATTTTGAAAACCGATCCGGTCAGCCTGGTTGGCAAGGACTGACTGATGTGGAGGAATCATCACTACCATGAGCGCACCTGCTCGCAGCCCGATTACGGGAAAAGTCGTTCAAGTCATTGGCCCCGTCGTTGATGTAGCGTTTGGCGACGGTTATCTGCCACCGATGTACCAGGCCCTGCGCGTGACCAGCGAGGGGTTTGATGTTCCCCAGCCAATTGATGTCGTTGTCGAAGTCCAGCGGCACATGGGTGACGGGCTGGTACGAACCGTGGCCATGCTGCCCACTGAAGGCATGGTGCGGGGGATGAAAGTCTATGACCTCGGCACACAAATCACGGTGCCGGTCGGAAAAGGAACGCTGGGACGGGTGATGAACGTTCTGGGCGAGCCGGTGGACGAACTGGGGCCGGTCAAATGTGAAAAACGCTATCCCATTCACCGCCCGGCGCCGTCTTTTGAGCAACAGTCCACCGAAGCCGAAATGCTTGAAACCGGCATCAAGGTCATTGACCTCATCCAGCCCTTTCTCAAGGGCGGCAAGATCGGCCTCTTCGGCGGGGCGGGGGTGGGCAAGACCGTGACCATCATGGAACTCATCAACAACGTGGCGATGGGGCACGGCGGTTACTCGGTGTTTGCCGGCGTCGGCGAACGGACCCGCGAAGGCAACGACTTGTGGGTGGAAATGCAGGAAGGCGGCGTCATCCGCATGGACAACCTTGAAGAGTCCAAAATTGCCCTGGTCTATGGCCAGATGACCGAACCACCGGGTGCGCGGGCGCGGGTGGCGCTTTCGGGGCTGTCGGTTGCCGAATACTTCCGCGACGAGATGAATCAGGACGTGCTGTTTTTTGTGGACAACGTCTTCCGTTTCACCCAGGCCGGTTCAGAAGTATCCGCCCTGCTCGGACGGATGCCTTCGGCCGTCGGCTACCAGCCGACGCTGGCCACCGAAATGGGTGAAATGCAGGAACGGATTACCTCAACCAAGACCGGCTCGATTACCTCTGTGCAGGCGATTTACGTTCCGGCTGATGACCTGACCGACCCGGCCCCGGCCACGACCTTTGCCCACCTCGACGCCAAGACAGTGCTTTCCCGCCAGATTGCGGAGTTGGGCATCTTCCCGGCGGTGGACCCGCTTGATTCGACCTCCCGCATCCTCGATCCCCAGATTGTCGGGCAGGAACACTACGAAGTCGCCGAAGGCGTCAAGCGGACGCTGCAACGCTACAAGGAACTTCAGGACATCATCGCCATTCTGGGCATTGATGAGTTGTCTGAAGAAGACAAGCTGACCGTGGCACGCGCCCGCAAAATCCAGAAGTTTCTCTCGCAGCCCTTCCACGTGGCGGAGCAATTCACCGGGCGCAAGGGCAAGTACGTCAAGGTGGCGGACACCATTCGGAGCTTCAAGGCCATTCTGGAAGGCAAGCACGATGACCTGCCGGAGCAGGCTTTTTACATGTGCGGCGCCATCGAGGACGCCATCGAAAACGCCAAAAAGATGACCGAGTAAGGCGCTGAGGCAAGGCTCCCGGCCCCGGTTTCGGGTCCGGGAGCCGGGCGTGACTCACGGCTTAGGCCGTTGCTCAACCCGTGCTATGGGCAAAAAAACCACTTCTGCGCGTGACCGCAAGCGGCTGTTGATTACCGGTATCGCGGGTGGGCTGGCCACACAGCTCGCCTCGTCCATCCCACCGGAATGGGAGGTTGTCGGTATCGGACGGCGGCCGCCCCAACTGCCCATTCGCCGCGACATCACCTATCGCCAGCTCGACATCCGCAAAAAAGCTCTGGAAAACCTGTTTCGCAACGAGCGTTTTGATGCGGTCATCCACCTGGCCGTCGCCAACGATGTCCGCCTGCCGATGTCTGTCCGGCACACGGTCAACGTCATTGCCACGATGCGGCTTCTGGCCTGTTGTGAACGGCAGGCTGTTCCCCAGGTCATTCTGCTCAGCAGCGCCGATGTCTATGGCGCCGATCCGACGAATCCCACCTTTCTGACCGAAGACTATCCGCTCAAGGCGATCCAGCGGTATGCCGACATCGGCGACAAGGTCGAGTTCGACACCTATTGCCGGTCGTGGATGTACCAGGCGCGGGAAACCACCACCACCCTGCTGCGTCCGTGTCATATCGTGGGGCCGCACGTCCAGAACTTTCTCACGACCTACCTGCGGTTTGGCGTGGTGCCACTGCCTCTGGGCTACGATCCGATGATTCAGGTCATTGACGAACGCGACATGGTGCAGGCGCTGCTGCTCGTCCTGGAGCAAAAACAGGGTGGGGTGTACAACGTCACGGGGCCGGGAGAGATTCCGCTCTCGGTGGCCGTCCGGGAAGCCGGTGGCATCGCGGTTCCGGTCATCTACCAGATGGCCGCGCCATTGATGAAGCTGGGCTGGGCCGTTGGGCTGCTGCCCTTCCCGACGCCGCAGTACGACTTTCTGATGTTTCCCTGCGTCATTGACGGCAGCCGGTTTCGGGAAACCTTCGGCTTCAGGCCCCGGTTTTCGCTGCACAAGGCCCTGCGCTCGATTCGGCGGCGGCTGGCGCCCATGACTGATGCCGAAGAGGTGACGCCGGTGCGCCGGCGGCGCCGGACGAGCCAGGTGCGGCCGCCCCTGACGGAATCCTGACCTGGGGCAGCCATCGCTTTCGGACTGACGGCCGCACTGTGAAGGGCATGGATAGCCATCCGTGACCTGTGTTACAGTTTTGGTACAGTCTTGAGAAGACTCAAACCCACCACGACTTGTCGTTGCAGAGACACCTCAGCAGACGGTTTTTTGGTCGCCATGTCGGACGTTTCCATCACCAGTTACGCCACACTGAGCTACCTTGACAGCCAGGGGCTTCAGCGCACGGTGCGGATCAACCGTCCGGTCTTCAGCATCGGCCGCCTGCGAACCAACGATCTCCAGATCAACAACTCCTATGTGTCCCGGCGACACGCCGAAATCATGTATCAGGACGGAGAATTTCTTCTCCGTGACAACAACAGCACCGGTGGCGTGATCGTCAACGGCGAACGGATCACAACCCATGTCCTTCGCTCAGGCGATCAGTTTCAGCTTGGGGATGTCCAGCCTGTCACCTTTCTTTTTGAAATCCAGGCGATTTCGCCCGACAGCGAGGGTGTAACCCGTACTGATGACGAGCAGCGCACGACCGACCGGTTGACCACCGTCATTGCCAGCCCCCGCTCCCGGTTTCTGAATACGGCGCTGCTGGACAGCGCCGAAAACATCACGGATTTCACCCTCAACCGGCTCAAGGCACTCAATGAGTTCAGCCGCAAAATGCTGGCGGCCGGCAGTATCCAGAGCCTGCTTGAATGCCTGCTCGATGCCGCCATGGAGACCCTGCCGGCGGAACGGGGGGTTGTCCTGCTGTGGGACTCCGCCACCGGTACGCTTGAAAAGCGCGCCGTACAAAGCCGGTCAGGGGTGTTGGATGTTCAGCCGAGCCTCACCATTGCGATGCAGTCCTTTGAGCAGAACGTCGCCATTCGGAGCTTTGATGCCTCGGCTGACAGCCGCTTTGAAACAACGTCGAGCATTGTCCAGCAGGCCATTCACTCCGTGATGTGTGCGCCGATTGCCTCGACCAGGCACGTGTGGGGGGTGTGCTATGTGGATAACCTGCTGGCGAACACCCAGTTCAGCGACGAGGAACTGGAATACTTCCTGGCTCTGACCCAGCAGGCGGGGTTTGTCCTGGGCAATCTCCACCTCATCGAAGAACTGCGCGCCACCCAGGAACGCCTCATCAACCAGGAAAAACTGGCCACGCTCGGACAGTTTGCCAGCGGCATTGCCCACGAACTCAAAAACCAGCTTTCGGCCCTGACGGCGGCTGAAATTCTGATGAGTGACACGGAAGACCAGCGCCAGCGCCAGCTCATTCAGCTCATCCTCAACGCCCAGCAGCGCATGGTGGCGATGGTCAACGAGATTCGGGACTTTGCCCGCCCGGACAGCAAGCAATACGAAAGAACGGTGCAGCCGCTGGTGCCGATTGTGGAGGAGGCGCTCAACTTTGCGCGCTATGACCCGCTGGTGAAAATCTGCCGCACCAAGCTCCAGACCACCGCGAACCCCTATGTCAAACTCAATCGGGACAAGCTGATGCAGGTGCTGCTCAATCTGCTCCGCAACGGCGCCCAGGCCATGCAGGGGAAGCCCGGAGAACTCACCATACTGGTTGACGAAGCCGATGGAAGTGCCAGAATCACCGTATCGGATACCGGCTGTGGCATCGCTCCCGAACACCTGCAACGCATCTGGGAGCCGTTTTTCACGACCAAAGGCAGTGAAGGCACCGGACTGGGACTCGGCATCTGCCGGCGCATCATCGAAGGTCACGACGGTGACATCATCTGCCAGAGCACGCTTGGACAGGGGACGACATTTACGATTCATCTGCCCCTGGCCATTCCACCCACCCTCCCACCTTCCGGGTGACCGGTGTCATCAGGTTGGGCATGGGAGTGACCAACTGGAACCTGGGATGCCAGGCTGAGTTCCACCGGCATCACGTATCTCATCGAGTGGAGAGGAACCCGTGTCACACGAACACCTAAAGGCAAGTTGGCGCGCCGAAGTCGAAGCGATTGTCCGTGCCGAACTGGGCAAGATGGAAGCTGAACTGGCCCGGATGCACCACCAGGTTGAACAGTCCTTTACACAGTTGCTCTCGCAGTCGGCAGCGCGACTGGCGGCGGTCAGCCAGGAACCGTCCATTGCCGACTTTGCCGAACGCGCGGTGGCGCACCTCGCCGCACTGTCGGTCCCACCGCCGCCAACGTCACTGACGACGCCGGTTCCGGTCTCTGAAGAGGAAGCCCCCCCGCCGGTGGAGGAAGTCTCCGCACCACCACCGGCGGCGCCGGCGCCACCACCGACGGTTGACCTCCAGGCGTTGTATTACTACCTCATCGAGATTCAGAGCCAGTCCACCCAGGCCGAGGTGCTCAACCTGCTCATCGCACGCGCCATGGAGTATGCGCCACGGGTGGCACTGTTTGTCGTCAAGTCCGGCAATATCGTTGCCTGGACGGAGCGTGGGTTTGAAACGGCCGGCGTCTCCCTCCGTGGGCTGACCATCCCGCTTGAGGCGCAGACGACCCTGTTTGCGGCGCTGGAACAGCAGATGGCGGTGCTGGACAGCCCCTACGCCTACCCGGAAAACCAAATCCTGCTCGACCGTATCGGGCAGGCGCCCGAAGCCCTGGCTGGTATTCCGCTGCTGGTTCGCGGTAAGGTGGCCGCCGTGCTCTACGCCGACTCCGGCGATCAGCCGGCAGAGCGGATTGCCATTCCACCGCTGCAGATTCTGACCAATGTTGCCGGGTTGACCGTCGAACTGCTCAATGCCCGCAGTCGGCTGGCGACCACCACGGTTCCGGTTGCGGATCGGGCAACCCAGACCATGGCCCCGCCACCGGTCACGACCGAAAGCGTCCCGCCGCCCGCGACGGTCAGCGAACCACAGGAGTATCCGGCTACTGCGCCCCCTACTGAGGCGGCTGATGAGACCGGTGCCCCCCAGGAAAGCGCGGCCGAAGCCCCCCCGACTGAAACCCCGGAAACCACCTACCAAGCCGAACCGGCTGAAACCAGTGCTGTCCAGGCAGAGGCCGGGGATGGTGCCATAACGCCAGCCGGGCCGGAAGTTTCCATAGGGACGGAGTACGACTCCACGCCCCAGGTTTCCCCCCAACCCGATGGACACCTTGCCGGAGACGCCCAGCCAGACAGTGCGGCGCCGGCAACGGTGCCTGAAATGGTTGCCGTGACGGCTGAAACCAGCCCGGAACCACAGGAACCAGAGTTCAAACCGGAGCCAATCCCGCCCTACGTCGCGCCCGGCCCGACGATTCCTGAGCCGGCTCCCGCACCAGTCGTCCAGTTCGGAGAGACAGCGCCGCCTTCCACATCCCCCTGGCCACAGCCCTCTCCCGAACCACTGCCCGCAGTTCAACCGCCACCCATCTTTGACCCCACCACAGTTGAAAGTGGCACACCACCGCCTGGCAACGGAGTCTTCACCGTCGCTCCACTTTCACCACGCGAACCTGCCCCGGCTTCCCCGCCACCGCCTCCGGTCTCCGTTGCCGCGCCGGTTGCCCCCCCAAAACCCACGACCGACGAAGAAGCCAAGGCCCACAACGATGCGCGGCGCTTTGCCCGGCTGCTCGTTTCGGAAATCAAGCTCTACAACGAGGCCAAGGTCACGGAAGGACGCATCAACCGCGACCTGTATGACCGGCTGAAAGAAGACATTGACCGCTCGCGCCAGATGTATGACAAGCGGGTCAATCCCATCGTGGCGGCAAAGTTCGATTACTTCTACGACGAACTCGTTTCTTCACTGGCGGAAGGCGATGCCTCCCGACTTGGGGCGGATTGTCCCGGTCCGGTTCTGGTGCAGCCGGAATAAAGCCACGCCACCCACCATACCCGTCTCTAAAAATGGACGAGCAACCGGCTCGTCCATTTTTTTCCAAGCTGGAATCCCTGCCATGAAAGCATTGTTCTCACGGCTCCGGTCACGTTGGCACACCTGGTTGCGGCCAATGCCGCTCAGAATCGGCGTCGGCGGATTCGTGATGGTGGCCGCACTCGCCCTCGGCGGCAGTTTCACCCTGCGGTATTGTCTGCACGCCGCCACGCCCCAGGAACGCACAGCCCCACTCACGGAACTTCGTCAGGCGGTGGCGCGCGCCGGCAATCAGCCACCCGACGGACTCCTCGCCAGCTTTGAGCGCCGTTACCCGGACTCCGAGGCGGCCGCTCTGGCCCGCTTCCGCCGGGGTTATGACAACTACCAGCGGCGCAACTACGCCACGGCGGCCAGTTTGCTCGACACACCGCTGATCGGCGAGTTCAGCCGTCTGGGTGACTATGGGTTGTATTACCTCGGCAGGGCGCAGTTCGACAGCGGCCAGTTCCAGGCGGCACAGGCAACGCTGGCCCAGGTCGGCCGACGCTACCCGCAATCCCTTCTGGCCCGTGCGGCCACGCTCCAGTCCGGGCGGGCGGCGGCGGTTCGGCGGGATGTGCCAGGTGTCGAGCAGGTGCTCCAACCTCTGCTTGACAAAGGCGATGGCAATGCCCTGGCCATTCTGACCTTGGCATACCACACGGCCGGCCGTCTGGAAGACGCCCAGCGCACCTGGCGGCGCATCATCACCGAAGCGCCGGACAGCCTGACCCAGGACGAAGTCCAAAATGCCCGGCAGGCATTGTTCCCTGATCCGGCGACGGCGGCTGCCGCGGTGCGTGTCACAGACGCCGACGGACTGCGCCGACGCGCCAACCGGCTCTATGAAGCCAGGCAATACACGGCCGCTGCCGAAGACTTCACCCAACTGGCGACGCTTGACCCAACTGCACTCCAAAGTGATGAAGCCCGCCTGCGGTACGGCATCAGCCTCTACTTTGCCCAGAAATTCGCTCCGGCGGCGACCCAGCTTGCGGCCGTCAGCAATCAGGACAAACCGCGCCATGCCGAAGCGTTGTTTTACCTTTCCGAAGTCCAGCGGCGGAGCGGCAGCACCAGCTATCCGTCCACGGTGGAGCGGCTGCTGACGCTGTATCCCACTTCCCCACGCGCCGGCGAGGCGCTTGAAAACCTTGCCCAGTGGGCCGAAAAGCGGGGTGGTGAAAGTTACTACGAGCGCCTCATCCGGCAGTATCCTGAGCGGAAAGCCGGCCAGCGGTGGCACTTCCGGCGGGCGTGGACACTCCACCAGCAAGGCTCCTATGCAGCAGCACTTCCGCTTCTGCTTGACCATGTGGCGCTGTTTCCGGCCTCGGATTACAAGGGCATGGCGGCCTACTGGGCAGCACGCAACCTGGAGCGCACCGGACGCAACGCCGAAGCCAAGCCGCTTTATGAAGCCATTGTCCGGCGGTATCGCTATGGCTACTACGGACAGCAGGCGGCCAGTCGTCTGGCGGCCCTGCGTTCCATCCCGGCCGCGCAACTTCCGGCGCAGCATCCCGTCATGCGGGCCGTTGCCGGCTTGCCGCCAGCCCGTCCGCTCCCGGAAACCATTGGGAGCGAAGGCGAAGCCTGGCTGGAACGCGCCTCCCAGCTTCGGATCATCGGACTGATGGACCTGGCCCTCGAAGAAATGGAAGCAGCGCGTCAGACGGCGCCCACGTCACCCAAAGTCGCGCTCGAAATGGCGCGCGTGTACCGCGACCTCGGCCAACCCAACCGTGCCGTGCAGGCGTTGCAGCGCGCCCACCCGGAGTATCTCGCCTACCAGGGCGACGAAATCAGCCGCGAAGAATGGGAAATCTTCTTTCCGCTGCGCGAGTGGGAAACCATCCAGCAGGAAGCCAAAGCCAATGGACTCGACCCCTTCATCGTCGCCGGCCTCATCCGCCAGGAGTCGGTCTTTGACGCCAACGCCCGCTCACGCGCCAACGCCATCGGTCTGATGCAACTGCTTCCTTCGACCGGACGGCTTGTGGCCAACAAAAAAGGCGCCGGCCCCGTTACGGCCGACCAGCTCTACAATCCCAAGCTCAACATCGTGCTGGGCACCAGCTACCTCGCCGACATGCGACGCCAGTTCGGGCGCTACGAATACGCCTTTGCAGCCTACAACGCCGGGCCGGGCCGGGTCGTCAACTGGCTCAAGACGCTGCCCACCGATGATCTCGATGTCTGGATTGATGCCATCCCGATTACCGAAACCCGGCTGTATGTCCAGGGCGTCACGCGCAATGCCGCCCACTACCGCCGGCTTTACGGCTCACCAGGCAACCGGGAGTGATCAAACCGGCGCTATCCGCTGGGTGGACAGCAGAAAGAACAGCAGTCCGCCCAACATGAGCCGATAGGCTACAAAAACCAGCATGCTGTGGGTCTTGAGAAAGTAGAGCAGGAAGGCAATGGCGGCATACCCGGTGATGCCGGATACAACGGTGGCAATGACCGTCGCCAGCAGCATCGTCGGATCGAAGTCCTTGACCTCCCGGACGAACTGCAACAGCCCCGCGCCGGTCAGGGCCGGGACGCACAGCAGAAAGGAAAAGCGGGCGGCAGTGGCGCGGTCAAGCCCCAGCAGCAGGCCGGCAGTGATGGTGGTGCCGGAACGCGAAGCACCCGGAATGAGCGCCAGCGCCTGCCCGCATCCAATGAGCAGGGCATGCCACCAGGTGAGGTCAGCCAGCTTGAGGCGACGTGACCCCACAAGTTCGGCCACGACCAGAAACACCGCCAGACCGACCAGCGCCCCGGCAATGACGTACAGGTTTTTCGTCAGCACCCCCTCGATGATTTTCCTGAATCCGAACCCGAACACGATGACCGGAAAGGACCCGATGACAATCAGCCATCCCAGTCGGGCCGGTTCACCCAACTCCCTCCGCCCTTGCAGCCAGGCCAGGTTGTCGGTCAGAAAACCACGGGCAATGCTCCACAAATCCGGGAAGAAATAGACAATCAGGGACAGGACGGTGCCCAACTGGATGAAAGCAACAAAACCGGTCAACTGTTCCGGCGTCAGCTTCTGGTCAAGCTGAAGCAGCTTGCTGACGAGAATCAGATGGGCGGTACTGCTGATGGGCAAGAACTCGGTCAGCCCTTGGACGATACCAAGAAGAATGGCTTGCAGGATGGACATCATCAACAACACTGGCAGGAAATGGCCGGGACGTGCGTCCCGGCAGTCTTGGCGGGCAATGCTACTGTACGCCTTCCAGCGAAGCACGTGCTTTCTCGCGCTCTGGTTGCTGCTCTGGAGCTGGGGGCCGGCATCGGGCCGTCCTTCGCCGGTTCCTTCGCCGGTGGCGGCCGGTGCGTCCCGGTGCTGCGGACGGCTCTACGTGACCGTCCGGGCGGAAGGCCGCCCGAAACCGGAGTCCCGCCCGGTGGCCGGTGTCAAAGTGGAGCTGCGTCAGCGCCCTTCGGAAACGGCGCTGACATTTGAAACCGACCGCAACGGGCGTGGCGCACACGTGGGCATCCCGGAAGGCGTGTACCGTGTCCGGTTCACCCACCCGGACTTCACCACGGTTGAAATCACCGAGGTGAACGTTCAGACGTGGCCGCCGGTGGAGCTGGTCGTTGATCTGCCGCCCCGCCTGCCCACGGCACCAAACGTCATTCGTCGGCTTCCCTACCGTACGCCGCTCATCATCCGGGACAGCGGCTCAATCCGTACCGTCATCCGCAACTGAAGCTCTGCCGTCAGCCGGAAGTGATCTGGCCGGAGCTTGATCTGGACAGAAAAGGCTTCGCTACCTGGCGTAGTAGCCCTTGCGTGTAAAGATGCGCCAGTCTTTGGCTTCGCCGGAGCGCAGGATTTTGATGGCAATGGCCCGGAAACTCCCGTCGCGGGTCGTATCCGACGGGATGTAGGTCAAAATGTACTGCTGCCGCAAATCCGCCTCGATCTGCTGAAAGGCCGTCACGTAGTCTGCCGGGCTGCGCGGGAAAAACGCCCGTCCGCCGGTGGCCTCACACAGGCGTTCCAGCGTTCGACGGTCAATGCCGGTGATGGTGACGCCGCCGAAGCCATTGGGCACCCCGCCCGGAATCCCCACGGCATACACCTGCACGTCGGAACGCAGGGCCATGTCAATGGCATCGTTGAGTTTGTAGCGGCTCGTCGTGTCCTCCCCGTCGGTCAGCAGGATGATGACACGCCGCCCGGCTTCGCGGGGCAACATCTCGCTGGAGATAACATAGACCGCATCGTACAGGCTCGTGCCGGTGATGGACGGGTCCAGCGGCGGCGTACCGCCATACACATAGCCCCCGGATTCAAACCGGACATCGTCAACCGCCCGTTCAAGCGCCGTCAGGTTGCTGGTGAGCTTCTGGCGCACTTCGATGTCGCGCCGGAATGTCACCACTCCGGCGAGGTCTTTTTCAGGGCGGATCGTCTGGCGCAAAAAGGTTTTGGCCGCCATGCGCTGCTCGGCAATGCTGTACTGCTGGCTGCCACTGATGTCAAAAACCAGGGCAAAGGTCAGCGGCAGATCATGCTCGCGGGTGAAGGAGAAAATTTCCTGCGGCTTGCCGTTTTCCAGCACCTGTACGTCCTGAGCCGTCAGGTCATTGATGTACCGGTTGCGCTTGTCCACCACGGCAAAGGGGACAGTCACAAGTTGGGTTTGGATTCGCAGGGTGTCCTCGCCGGTGTCATCCGGTTCGGAGTCGTTGTTCCGGGGCGCGTCCGGCTGGCCGACCACCCGTGGACGGGAGGGCGTGGCAGGCGGTTCCTGAGTCTCGGAAGGCGGTGGGGATTGGGGTTTGGCCGGCTCGTACTGGCGCGGCGCAGTCTCCCGTTTGCGCCCACTCTGGGCCACAGAAGATGACCACGCTGCCGTCAGCAGCATGACGACGGCAGCGAGCCAGGCCACACCATGACGCCGGGATGAATGAACCATGCTCGATGAATCCCCCACTCGGTCAAGCTTGTTCGGGGAACAGACGGCCGCTATTCCCCAACCGGTTCATTCTACGATGAATTCTTCATCAGGAAAGGGATGCAGGTTGTATTCGCTGGCCATGCTGCGGGCGTAGGCTCCGGCATCGGCAATGGCCAGCCAGTCACCCTCGCGCACCTCCGGGAGTTCGATCCCCTGGGCCAGAAAGTCTGACGACTCACAAAGCGGACCCACCACATCCACCGTCCGACCGGAACCGGCCCGCCGTACAACCGGCAGAATCCGGTGGCGGGCCTGGTACAGCGCCGGACGGATCAGGTGGTGCATCCCGGTGTTGACGATGACAAAGGTCTTGTAGGGCGTCGTTTTGACGTACTCGACCCGGGCCAGCAGCACCCCACAGCGCGCCACGAGAAACCTTCCCGGTTCAAAGAGAATTTCCTCGGCCAGTCCCTGCACGCCCTGCCGGATGATTTCAGCATAGTGCGCAAAGTTTTCCAGCTCACGGGCTTCATCGCCGGTGTCGTAGTGGATGCCAAAACCGCCCCCCACATCAAAGGTGGAGAGCGCAAAGCCCTGCTCGCGCAGCGCCGCCACCAACGGGCGGGTGTTGCGCAGGGCTTCGGCGAAGTTTTCCACGTCCACAATCTGCGACCCGATGTGCAGCGAGACGCCCACCACCTGCACCCACCGGGCGGACTGCCGTGCCAGTGCCAGACACGTCATGACCGCTTCGGCGTCTATTCCGAACTTGTGACTCCGAAAACCGGTTGCAATGTACGGGTGGGTTTCAGCATCCACCGACGGATTGAAGCGAAAGGCAATGCGGGCCGGTCGGCCCAGGGCTTCCGCCAAGTCAAGGATCCGGCGCATCTCACCGACCGACTCGACGTTGATCTGTTTGATGCCGGAGAGCAGCGCCAGCCGCAGTTCGGCATGCGACTTCCCGACCCCGGAGAAAATGACCCGCTCCGGCGGCACACCGGAATCAAGAGCGCGTTGCAGTTCACCGCCGGAAACGACATCCGCCCCGCCGCCCAGCTCCACGACCCGGCGCAGAAAAACCGGATGGGCATTGGCCTTGACGGCATAGTGGATGGTATGCGGCAGGCCGGCAAAGGCCGACCGGAAGCATCGGTAACGTTCAGTGAAATGGCGCAGGTCGTAGAGGTAACAAGGCTCTGTGCGCCCGGCAACGAAGTCCCGCAGGCAACACTGCGGTTCGCGGCCAAAGCAGAGGCTGTCACCTATGTAATCAAGTAGCATCAGCCCACTTAGTACCGCCCGATGGAATCCGAGGCTTCGGCGTTGACTTCCCAATCGTACGTGTACACCAAGTAGTTGATGGGTTCGGTGTACTGCACTTTGAGAATGACCTTCCCCCCCTGCCGGTCGGCCGTAAACTTGGCTTCCTGGGGAACGTTGAACTCATTGCTGATTTTCAGCCACTGGCCTTCGAGTTCCTTCTCCGTCGCAAAGCCTTTGGCGCCAATGGCATACTTGCGCGCCATGTCCGTGAGTTCATTCCTGACGTTCTGCTCGCGCCAATACACAGGCAAGGTTTTGAAAATGATGAAGCCGATGATGGCCACAATCGTGACGACGGCAATGAGCTGGCCCTGCCCTTCCCCCCGCTCAGTAGCACGCACCGGACGACGCAGCACAAAGTGTCTGCTCATGAACTACGTTCTCCTCGATGTCTCGACGGTCACGCCATTGGCTTGCGCCAGGACCGACAACCGTCGTATGGCATTAGCATGGTTTGGTGGAGTCTGCCGAAAGTGCGTCCCATCATAGCAAGCCGTGGGTTCCCTGCCTAGCCGCGCCAGATCAGGCGCCACATCCGAAACGACGGCCGGGATACCGACACACTACGTTTGCGGGCGCACAGTTACCTTGACCCTGTCCCCGGCTGCGCCAATACTTCACCCGTCAGGCTGCGCCCTCGCCGCTCCCCATTGGCGAGGCAATTTTCCATCAGGCTCGTAACCTCATCCATGGCGCTTTCAGTCGAAACACCGAGTCCGGCCACGGACACTGATGCCCTCCACGCGGATCGCCCCACGCCGCCGCCGTCCCCCAAACCCGCCCGGCCACGCAAGTCGCAGGCCGAACGGATGCTCGATGCCACGCTTCGCTTTCTGAGTTCGGTCAAGGTTGGGGTTTTTCTGTTGGCCGTGTTGATTGTCGCTTCAGTGCTGGGCACCGTCATCATCCAGAAAGGGACCAGCGGTTTTACGGAGTATTATGCCAGCCTGCTGCCAGCCGAACGGGAACTGTATGAGTTTCTCGGTCTGCTCGACATTTACCACACCCGCTGGTTCAACCTGCTGCTGCTGACCGTCAGCCTCAACATCGTGCTGGCTTCGATTGACTACTTTCCGGCGGCCTGGCGCTACGTGCGCAAGCCGGTCGTGAAAATCAACCAGGCATTCGTCAGTCGCCAGCCATTTCAGCATGTGGCTTATGTGATGGAGGCCGAAACCGCCGTCCAGGCGCTCAAGGCGCGGGCCGCGCAGGAACTGCGCCCGCTTGCCCACCGGTGGCTGCCCATCAGCGCCGTGTACCGGGTGGTGGAGACGGTCAACCCACGGGATGGCAGCACAACCATTCTGACCGAAGCCCATGCGTGGAACCGCCTCACGGCGTATGCCGTCCACGCGGCCCTGCTCACCATCTTTGGCGGTGCGCTGGTGGGCGGGCTGTTTGGCCACAAGGGCACGGTGCGGATGGTGCCCGGGCAGTCGGCCAACACCTTCGTCAGTTTCGGCGCGCCGGATGAGCCGGCTCAGGAATTTGCGATGCCCTTCACGCTGGTGTGCACGGACATCGAACAAAACCTGCTCGACCCGCGCAAACCTGACCTCAGCGCGCCCAATACGCTCGACTGGCACACCCGCGCCATCATCCGGGATGAGCAACGCGGGGTTGAGGTCCCGGCCCACATTCACCTCAACCATCCCTTCGACTACCGCGGCTATCGTTTTTTCCAGGCCAGTTTTGACAACTTCGGCAGCGCCCGGACCGTCAACATCGAACTTCGTCCGGCGGGAAGTCCGACCGGCACGGCCTATCTCATTGGGCGTGAGCCAACCGATATTCCCGGACTGGGGCGCGTCCGGCTGGCGGATTTCATTCCTGATGTCACCTTCCAGGGCGGACGCCTGGGGAGCGCCAGCGGCGAATACCGGCGTCCGGTCGCCATTCTCGATGTTCTTGGCGACAATCCGCGTCAGCTCTATGCGTTTCCGGCCGAAGCCCTCGAAACCATCGGCAATGCCCCGTTTCTCAAGGCCAAAACGGAAGTCGGTGACATGCGGCTTGTCATGACCGACTTCGAGAAGGTTTCCAGCGGCCATATCCTCCAGGTGCAGTATGATCCCGGCGTGGCCGCCGTCTATCTCGGCTCGGCGATGCTCATCGTGGCGCTCTGGCTAGTGTTTTTCTTCGCGCACCAGCGACTGTGGCTATACCTGGAGCCGCTGCCGGACGGCCACGTACGCATCAGCCTCGCCGGTCACACCAATCGCAACCGGCAGGCGTTCGAGAAGCGGTTTCAGTCGATTGTCGCGGCTCTGCCCGCTGCCCCCGGCCGTGAATTCCCACCCGACAGCCAACCGTCCGCCACCAATTGATTGATTCCCGGAGACCAAGGTCATGGCCGAATCCCAACTCAGAGCCAGACTCCGCCAGTTGTTCAAAGGGAGTGACGCTGCTGAAGCCGAGCAGATGGTTCCGCGCCTGGCCGGGATTCCAACCGAACGCCTGCTGTTTCTCACCAGCATCGGGGCGGGACTGGCCAGCCTGTCGCCCCGGACGGCGCTGGAGTTTTTCCGGGTCACGCCCGAAGTTGCCACACAGCTCACGTCGTTTGAGCTTCAGGCGTGGGGTGAGTGCGGAAAACGCCTCGCGGCCACCAACGTCGAAGCCGCCTACCAGTTCTTCCGGGCCAGTCCCCAGGTCTTCGAGGCGCTGCCTTCGGCTCACCGCCTGAGCGCCATTGTCCTGACGACGCGCCAGGCAACGATGTCCACCCGCACAGCCGTGGAAACGTTCCAGATGTTTCCCTCGGTTGTTTCCCGGATTGACGGCACGCCGGTACTTCCGCGCCTGCTCTCCATTGTGAACGAAGTGGCACGCCACTCGGTGCGGCACAGCCAGGACCTGCTGCGCCAGTCGCCGGTTGTGGTGACGCACGTCCGCACTTTTGACAGTCCTGACCAGGCGTTGCTCAACCGCCTCGTCGAAATGACCGCCGCCTTTGCCTACCGCGCCGGCGGCACGGCGGCCGAGTTTTTTCTGGCCATCCCCGACTTCCTCACCCAACGCACGCATGGCCATCTGAACGCGCTGCTTGAACACACACAGGCCTTTCTGGAACGCGGGGGCAGCCTGGCGCTGTACTACCTGCGCGCCGCCACGGCGGTTGTCCAGCAGACGGGCCACCAGGGCTATGAACCCTGGCGGCGGCTGGCGCTCACGATGTGCGCCCAGGGAAATACGAACAGCTATCAGTTCCTGAAGCTGACGCCGGAGGTGATGCAGACGCTGGCTGCCTCGCGGTCGGGCCCTGACCTTACCGCCGCACTCCGGTTGCTGTGTGAAACCGTGGCCGAACTGGATCGGGTGGACCGTACGGCAGCCCTGGAGTGCTTCAAGTCAGCCCCGCTGGCGCTGCGCCAGACCAACATTGAACGTTTCCGCGACTGGGCGCTGGCCGGACTGGCCCGCCACCCGGACGGACGCGCCATCCAGGCTTACTATGGCTTGCAATCCCGCGCGAGCCGGGAGGCGCTCAAGGGTGGACAGGACGGTGTGGCGCTCGATGCCGTCTCCGCCATCCTGCGGCTGTATGTCGAAGGTCTCACCGGACGCACCGTGACCATCGTCCCGCTTTCGAGCGCCGCCGAGCAGGCCGTGATTGGCGACGGGCGCACCATTCCGTTGCCCGGTCGGGTCAGTGACTTCGCGGATGAAGAATCGAATTTCCGGCTCTACAAGGTCCTGGCGGCTCACGGGGCCGGACAGATTGAGTACGGCACCCATGCCGCCGACACCCCGGAACTCATCGCGCTGCGGCAGGATTTCCAAAGCGCTTTTCCCACAGGCCAGCGGCCGACGGGACGGGAGGCCGTCACCTATCGCACGCTGCTGCGGCACTTTCCCGACCAGGCAACCGCCACGCGCCTGTTCACGGTGCTTGAAAACGCGCGGATTGACCGTCGCCTGCGGCGCGCCTACCGGGGGATTCGCCGTGACCTGGATTTCATTGCGGCCCGGCTGCGGGACACCCGCCCGGATGTCCTGCAACTCCCGCCGGAGCACCAGTGGACGGAAATCCTGTTTCGGCTCGCCCTGTGCGGCGGCGTGGATGCCGTCACCCGGCAACAGCTTCCGCATATCGTCACGGCCCTTGAAGAGATCATCACCACCTACCTCGACCATCCGACGGCAGCGCTGACCGATACCCTGCTGGCCACCCAGCGCATTTACGACCTTATCGAACAGGTACAGCCCTCCGATGCAACCGAAGTGGCCGTCAACGAGGCCGTCCAGCAGCCTGACGACGCGCCGGGTGAAGCTGGAGCGACCGAGGTTCCCACTCCGCCCACCCCGCAGGCGTCATCTTCCCCACCCCAACCCGGTCAAAGTTTCGAGACGTGGAGCCAGGAACACACGTCCTCCCTGCACGACCTCACCGCCCAGCTTTTACGGGAGGGTCTGACCGATGACCGGATGCCGGAAGCTGACGGGCAGGCGTTTCTCTACGATGAGTGGGACCGCGAACTGGGGGATTACCGCGTCAACTGGTGCCGGGTGATTGAGCGCCGGCCCACCGCTGGCACACGAACCTTCGTCGAACTGACGCGCGCCCGCCACCAGGGACTCATTTCCTCAATCCGCCACCAGTTCCAGCTCATGAAACCGGAAGCTCTCCGCCGGGTCACGGGTGAACTGGACGGGGAAATGTTCGATCTGGATGCCGTGATTGACCGCCAGCTCGACCGGCGGGCGGACCTCTCCGGGAACGAACGCATCTACATCAAGCACCTGCGCCGCCACCGCAATGTCGCCGTGGCGTTTCTGCTCGACATGTCAAGTTCGACGGCACGCACGCTGACGCGCCACCCCAAAATGCCCTACACGCGGCCGGGACAACGCATCATTGACATCGAGAAGGAAGGGCTGGTCATCATGAACGAAGCCCTCGAAGCCGTCGGCGACAGCTATGCCATCTATGGCTTTACGAGCGAGGGCCGCCGCAACGTCCGCTTCTATGTCATCAAGGAATTTGAAGAACGCTACAGCGCCCAGATCGAGGAACGGATCGGCGGCATCAACTACCAGAACAACACCCGTCTGGGCGCTGCCGTCCGGCATGCCGTCTGCAAACTGACCGGACACCAGGCCCGCACCAAACTGCTCATCCTGCTTTCGGACGGCCGGCCCTACGACCATGACTACGGCGACGCCCGCTATGCCCGCGAAGACAGCAAGCAGGCGCTGCGCAGCGCCCGGCAGTCCGGCATCACGCCGTTCTGCATCACCATCGAGCGGGACGCCGACCAGGAACTCAAGGAACTCTATGGCGACGTAGGCTATACGGTCATTGATGATGTCCTCAGCCTCCCGGAGAAGCTGCCCGGCATCTACCGCCGCCTGACAAGCTGACCGGGACCGGTACAGAGATTTGGCACAGCGATGACGTCAATGGTGATTGTTTCGGGTGGGCAAACCGGAGTGGATCGGGCCGCACTGGATGCAGCCCGCCAGGTCGGACTCGAATGTGCCGGGTGGTGCCCCCACGGGCGCTGGGCCGAAGACGGACCGCTTGCGCCGGACTATCCACTGCTTGAAACCCCGGATACGAACCCGGCCCAGCGAACGGAATGGAACGTACGCGACAGCGATGCCACCCTGATCCTGCTCGAAGATGAGTTGTTGGGCGGCACACGGTTGACCCTTGACTGTACGGTGCGCTGGCGCAAGCCCTGCGCCCTGGTGATGCTTCAACTGTCCGAAGCCGCAGACATCATTCTTGCCTGGATTGCGCAATGGCAACCCGTTCGGCTCAACATCGCCGGCCCGCGCGAAAGTGAATGTCCGGGCATCTATGCCCGCAGCCACCGGCTCTTGACGCATGTCCTGACTTTGGTGAAAGTCCCGCGGACATAACCTTCCACTGCATTGCCAGGCATTCCATGGATCACCACCTGCTCCAGGTGGAGCACCTCGTCAAGCACTTTCCGGTCGCCGGTGGCCTTGTCAAAGCCGTGGACGGGGTGAGCTTCAGTCTCCTGCCCGGTGAAACGTTTGGTCTGGTCGGCGAGTCCGGCTGCGGCAAAACCACCATCGGCCGCACCATCCTGCGGCTCGTCGAGCCGTCCGGTGGAAGCATTGTGTTTGACGGCCGCGACCTCCGGCGGCTTTCCCCGGCCGAGCTGCGTCGGGTACGGCGTGACATGCAAATCGTCTTTCAGGACCCCTACGCCTCGCTCAATCCCCGGATGCGGATTGGCGAAGCCATTGCCGAACCGCTCGTCATTCACGGCATCGGCAATGCCCAGTCCCGCCGGGAGCAGGTAGGCGAGCTGCTGCGCGTCGTCGGACTCGATCCCGACTACGCCAGCCGGTATCCACATGAGTTTTCCGGCGGCCAGCGCCAACGTATCAGCATTGCGCGGGCGCTGGCGCTCCGGCCCAAGTTCATCGTGGCTGACGAACCGGTTTCCGCCCTGGATGTCTCCGTTCAGGCCCAGATCATCAACCTGCTGGCCGACCTGCGGGAACAGTTTGGGCTGACCTACCTGTTCATTTCCCACGGGCTGGCCGTTGTGGAGCATTTCTGCACGCGGGTGGGCACGATGTACCTTGGAAAACTGGTCGAAGTGGCCCCGACGCGCCGCCTGTTTACCCAACCGCGTCATCCCTACACCCAGGCACTGCTGGAAAGCATCCCCATTCCTGACCCGTCCCGGCGCAAAGTCCGCGCACCACTGGCCGGAGATGTACCCAGTCCGCTCGCGCCCCCGCCCGGCTGCCGCTTTCATCCGCGTTGCCCCGTTGCCGTGGATGAGTGCCGCCACCGGGAGCCACCCCTGCGCGATGTTGGCGAAGGACACCAGGTGGCCTGCTGGCTGGCGACGTGACCCAGCCCCCTGAAAATCTCCGCCCGGGAACTGAACCCGGCTGAAGCAAAACAACAAGGTAATGTACGGAAGTGACGCGCCTGCGTTAGAGTCAGGTGAATGTCTCTCGTATGATTGAGGTAGTTTTATGAATCGGCGCCAAGCAGCACTCGATTACCATGCCCAGGGACGGCGCGGCAAAATCGAGGTCATCCCAACCAAACCCTGTCTGACGCAGCGCGATCTGTCGCTGGCCTATTCGCCCGGTGTGGCGGAACCGTGCCTTGAAATCGCCCGTGACCCGGCCGCAGCGTACACCTACACGGCCAAAGGCAATCTGGTCGCCGTTGTTTCCAACGGCACGGCCGTACTTGGCCTGGGCAACATCGGCCCCCTGGCCGGCAAGCCGGTCATGGAAGGCAAAGGTGTGCTGTTCAAACGCTTTGCCGACATAGACGTATTCGACCTGGAACTGGCGACGGAAGACCCCGAAGAACTCATCCAGACGCTCAAAATCCTTGAACCCACCTTCGGCGGCATCAACCTCGAAGACATCAAAGCCCCGGAGTGCTTCTACATCGAGCAACGGCTGCGTGAAATCCTCGATATTCCGGTCTTTCACGATGACCAGCACGGCACGGCCATCATTTCCAGCGCCGCCATCCTCAACGCGCTGGAACTCGTCGGCAAGTCCCTCGACAGCGTCAGAATCGTCTTCTCCGGCGCGGGCGCCAGCGCCATGGGGTGCGCACGGATGTACAAAAAACTCGGCGTCCGCCCGGAAAACATCCTCATGTGCGACACCAAAGGCGTCATCCACCGTGGGCGCACGGAAGGCATGAACGAGCACAAAGCCGAGTTTGCCGTGGAAACCGAAGCCCGGACGCTGGCCGACGCCCTGCGCGGGGCCGACGTGTTCATCGGGCTGTCGGCCAAGGGCATGGTGACACCGGAAATGCTCAAGACCATGGCGGAACGTCCAATTGTGCTGGCGATGGCCAACCCGGACCCCGAAATCAGCTACGAGGAAGCCAAGGCGGCCCGCCCCGACTGCATCATGGGCACCGGGCGCAGCGACTATCCCAATCAGGTCAACAACGTGCTTGGTTTTCCCTTCATTTTCCGGGGCGCGCTCGACGTGCGGGCGCGGACCATTACCGACGGCATGATGCTGGCTGCGGCCCGCGCCCTGGCGGCGCTGGCCAAGCAGGATGTCCCGGAAACGGTGGCCAAAGCCTACGGGCTTTCTCACCTTGTCTTCGGCCCCGACTACATCATTCCCAAACCGTTTGACTACCGGGTGCTCATCTGGGTCGCGTCGGCGGTGGCTGAAGCGGCCATGCGGGATGGTGTGGCGCGGATTCACCTCGATCTGGATGAGTACCGCGAAACGCTGGCCAGCCGGCTCGGCAAGTCGCGGGAAACCCTGCGCATCATGTTTACCAAGGCCCGGCGCGCACCACGGCGGGTGGTCTTTCCCGAAGGCGATGATGACCGCATCATCCGCGCGGCGGCGGCGCTGGCTGAAGACCGGATGGCCCAGCCTATCCTGCTCGGTGATCCGGCGGTCATCCGCGCCCGCGCCGAAACCCTCCGGCTGGCTCTGGATACCGTGGAGGTTGTCACGCCGAAGGGTTCGGAGCGTTTCGAGGACTACGCCCAGGCCCTGCACCGGCTGCGTCAACGCAAGGGTCTGACGCTCATTGGCGCGCGTCAAATGCTCAAGCGGTCAAACTACTTCGGGGCCATGATGGTGCGGATGGGTGATGCCGATGCCCTGGTGACCGGCGTGACGAGCGCCTACTCGGAAGGGCTCAAACCGTTGCTCCGCGTACTCGGAACCGGAACCGGCGTCCGGCGCGTCATGGGGCTCCATCTGGTGCTGGCCAAAAACCGGGCGTACTTTCTGGCCGATACGACGGTCAACATCGAACCGACGGCCGAAGACCTGGCCGACATTGCCATTCATGCCGCGCGCACGGCCGAGCAGTTCGGCATCGAAGCGCGGGTGGCCATGCTGTCGTTTTCGACCTTTGGCAGTGTGCGTCATCCATTCACCGAAAAGGTACGGCGGGCGGTTGAACTGGCGCGGCAGAAACAACCGACGCTGGTCATTGATGGAGAAGTCATGGCCGATGTCGCCCTCTCGCCGGAACAACTGGCGCGGGACTATCCCTTTTCGGCGCTGGGTGAAAAACGCACGACGGTGCTGGTCTTCCCTGACCTGCAATCGGCCAACATTGCCTACAAGCTGCTGTCCACGCTGGGCGGCGCTGAGGCCGTGGGACCGATCCTGATGGGACTGGCCTATCCGGCGCATGTCCTGCCCAACAATGCCGAGGTCAAGGACATTGTCAACCTCGCAGCCATTGCCGTCGTGGATGCCCAGGAGCGGCAACGCCAACCGGCGGTCCAGGCCGCCGGCAGAATGTGGTAGCCCGGGAGCGGATGTCGGTCGTGATGCACATTCTGGTCACAGGCTTCGAGCCGTTTGCCCATTTTTCCGGCAATCCGTCCCGGACGGTGGCTCTGACTGTACCGCCTCCCGCCGGTGTGAACCTGTCGCGTCTGGTGCTGCCGGTGGTTGCCAACGAAAGCGTGGCGCGGCTGATGCAGGCTGTGGAGGAAACCCGTCCGGCGGCCGTACTGGCACTGGGGCTGGCCGCCGGACGCCGCGCCATTGCCCTTGAACGGCTGGCCGTCAACCTCGATGATTTCACCGTGGCTGACAACGCCGGAAACATGCGGCGGGATACGCCGGTCGTGCCCGACGGGCCGCCGACGCTGTGGACGGCGCTCCCTGTTCGTGCGATGGAAGCCGCGCTCCGCGCGGATGAACTTCCGGTTGAAATTTCGTATTCCGCCGGAACCTATCTCTGCAACCACCTGTTTTACGCCGGGCTGTACGCTCTGCGCCAACGGCGTCTTCCGTGCCGGTTTGGCTTTGTCCACCTCCCGCCGACGCCCGATCTGGAAGCCGGCGGGCTGCCGCTCACCCAACAACTGCGCGCCGTGACGCGGCTGCTTGAAGTCCTGCGCGACACCACCGGGAGCGATGTATGGTCAAGCCCCCAGCCCTGAAGCCCGGCGACATGATTGGCGTCATAGCGCCGGCCAGCAACGTCCGCATGGACTGGCTGACGGCCGGTGTCCGCGAACTGGAGCGCCTTGGCTTCCGCGTCATCCATCGCCCGGACATTGGCGCAAAGGAACGTTACACGGCGGGCACACTGCGCCGGCGGCTGGACGAACTGCACACGCTGTGGACGAACCCGGAAGTCAAAGCCATCGTGGCAGCGCGTGGCGGCTACGGCACGATGCACCTTCTGCCACACATCGAAGCCGCCCGGCTGCGCGCTCAGCCCAAAATCTTTGTTGGCTACAGCGATCTCACCGCCCTGCATCTGTTTCTGCACCGCGCCTGCGATCTGGTGACATTTCACGGCCCGATGGTGGCCAAGGATTTTTCCGCCGGGCCAACGCACTACGACTGGGACAGCTTTCAACGGCTGGTGATGAACGCCCAACCGGCTGGAAAACTCACTTCCCCTCACGTCGAAACCCTCATCGGCGGGACAGCCACCGGCCGGCTGGTGGGGGGCTGCCTTTCCCTCGTGGCGGCGCTGGTCGGTACGCCGTGGCAACTCGCCACCGAGGGGGCTATCCTGTTTCTGGAAGACACGGCCACCAAGCCCTACCAGATTGACCGCCTGCTCCAGCAGTTGTGGCTGGCCGGACAACTTGACCGGGTGGCCGGGTTTGTCTTTGGTGAAATGAGTGACTGCGTGCAGCATCCCGACCAGGGGTATCAACTGGCGGAAGTCATCCATGACCTCATCCGCCCGGTGGGCGTCCCGGCGCTCTATGGCTGGCGCAGTGGGCATAGTGAAGTGGGCAACCTGACGCTGCCCTTTGGCGTCCGCGCCCGGCTCGAAGCCGGCGCCCTGGACATTCTGGAAGCGGCTGTCGCCTGAGATGGCAGCCTCCAGCTTTTGAAAGGCCGTCCAGCATGATTTCAGGCAGCACCCTTGTGGGCATTACGTTGGATGACCAATACCAGGTGTTGACGCGCATTCACACGGGAAGCGGCGCGACGGTGTACAAGGGCTATGACCTGCAAAATGACCGTCCGGTGGCCATCAAGGCCATTTCCCAGCATGAGTTCGGAAAGCACCACGACGCCGTGCTGCGTTTTCGCCGGGAGATGGCTCTGCTGTCCCGGATTCGGCACCCCAACATCATCGAAATCTACAGTCAGGGTGAAACCTCCTACGGCATTGCCTACTTCGTCATGCAGTGGCTCGACGGGCGCACGCTGCTGGATGAACTCGATGACATCGGGCAGATGCTGTTGACGCGGATTCAGGCGATTTTCGACCCGGTCTGCGAAGCCGTGGCAGCCATGCACGCAGCCGGTATCCTGCACCGCGATCTGAAACCGGGTAACATCTTCCTCAGCCGCCAGTCCGACGGAAGCGAGCACACGACACTGCTTGACTTCGGCATTGCCAAGCCTCTTCTCGCGTGGCAGGGGGCGGACTTCGACATTTCAGGTGAAAGTGTGGCGATTGGGACGCCGGAGTATATGAGCCCGGAGCAGTGTGGGGAGCAGGAACTCACGGCGGCCAGCGACATTTACAGCCTGGGAGCGGTGCTCTACCGCATGCTGGCCGGGCGGCCGCCCTTCGTCGGCCCGTCGCAGTACGTCATGGCCCGCCACATTGCCGCACCGCCGCCACCGCTTCACCTCTACCGCCCGCATCTGTCCGAAGCGGTTGTGGCTGTGGTGCAACAGGCACTGGCCAAAGCCCCGGCCGAACGCTTTGCCTCTGTCCTGGATTTGCGGCTGGCGCTTGACGCCGCCATTGCCGCCACGACCGAAGACCAGCTCTACCGGCAACCCCAACCGCCGGAAACTGACGCGGCTGGCACATGGTATCGAACCCGGCAGATTGCCGCCCTGCAGTTCGATGCAGCCCACCCGGAAACCGCCTGTTCTTCCCGCCCGGAAGACGAACCAACTCCCTAGCCTCGCGCACGGCATCGGAACCGGGCAAGTGACCTCTGCCGCGTGCCGTGGCGCCCCTCACTTCCGAAACCGGCGTGTGGCCATTGACTATCTTGCATACACATTGGCCCGCACGACCTTGTCATAGAGCTGCTGGCGCGCCGGATCGAAGAGCAGCCACAGGTTCAGCAGGAAGCAGATATTGCTGAAGACGTTTTTGAGGACCTCGCGCAGGATGGCCATCCCAAAACTGAGATATTGCCCATCTTCGCGCAGGACGACCGTCCCGGCGACTTTCTTGCCCGGCGATGCGCCGCTGGTGCTCGTCATGTAGGCGCAGAGCAGACCATATCCAATGACCCCAAGGTAGATCAGGATGTAACCGCCGGCGGCCTGGCCGGCAGGGACTTCTGCCCCCTCACGCGCACCAGCCGCAATGGCACTCATGTAGAGAAAAATCCCTGGCAATGCGCACAGTACAGAAAGCACTCCGTCCACAAAACTGCCGATAAAGCGTTGTCCAAGGCCGGCCGGGCTGGCTGGCATCGCGGCCAGCATCGGACTGTAGCCGTAGCTGCCAACCTGCCCGTAGGCCGGGGTGTAAGGGTCAGCCTGGGGCGCATAAGGCGCAGCCGCCGGCGGCGGGTAGGACGGGGCCGCGTATGGCGACGCGGACATCCCGCCTTCCATTCCGGGTGCGAGCAAAGTCGTGGCTCCCGGCGGAAACCAGCCCTGTAACTCCGGGATTTGGGCGGCGGCACTCCACCCCAATCCCGGCTGAAACACCTGGTCGGTAGGAAGCACCCGGCCTTCACGAACCCACTGCTTGAGTTCTTCGGGATTCGTCTCGTAGGTTTGTCCCTGTACGACAACGCGCCATGTCATTGCCGGAAGCCACCTTTCCTGCGTCTTTATTCCTGTCCCTGCACGAAACGTACCATCCAACCAATCTTATGCCGGACTGGGTTTTCCAGAGGGAAACCGGGGCGCACAGCGTTCGCGGGGAGAACATCCGCGCCATCGTATCCCACCGGTTGCCGGTGTCAATGAAAGAGACTGACCCGACTGGACGTTACAAGCGGACAATTGCGTTCTGACCGGGCGTTTGTATAATGGCAGACTTCCTTTGTGGAAGGTGCATCGGTGGAAGATGCATCGGTCAATGCACAGCACGGCGCACAGCCTTGCCCGTGACATGCCAACCAACAGCCACTTCGATAAGGACGTTATACCATCATGAAGTTTTCTCTTCCGCTCTGGGTGCTTGCCACGGTTGCGGCCGGCTTTACAACCGCGGCGGCGCAGGCACTCCCGACAGGGAGTTCCCAACCGGCGGCTCCCGCCAAGGCGACCTCCATTCCGACGGGCCGTGTCGTCATCGTCAACACCCTGGTGTTCGGTGACAAAATTGACGAGTTTCGGCGGCAAGCCCAAAAGCTGGAAGAAAAGTTCAAACCCCGCACAACGGAACTCGAAAACATGGCCAAGCGCCTTCAGGAACTGGGACAGAAGGTACAGGACGAAAAACTTTCGGTCGAAGTCCGTCGCCAGGCCCAGGAACAGGGACTGGCCCTTGAAAAGGAATACAAGCGCAAGGACGAAGACCTGCGCGCCGACATCGAGCGCGAACAGCAAACCGTCCTCAACCCGCTCCGCGAAAAAGTCTTCAAGTTCATGGAAAGTTACGCGGCAGCGCGGGGCATCATCATGATCATTGACGTCGGCGCGCTGGCGGCCAACAACAACCTGGGCATGATCCCGTACGTGGACAATGCAGCCGACATCACCGAAGACTTCATCCGGGAATACAACCGCGCCAACCCGGTAGCCGCGCCCGCCACCAGCGCGAAACCGTGAGTGGGGTAGCCTGTGGCCATGACGCTTGGTGAACTGGCCGCAGCTCTTGGGCTTTCCTGTCTCGGTAATCCACAGGTTCCGATTCTGGGGGTTGGCGAGTTTGAGACCGCCCCACCCACCCATCTGGCGCTGGCGCTGGGTTCCCGCCGCGACCGACTGGCAACCTCCCGGGCCGCGGCGTTCATTGTCGCGGCCGAGACCGTGACGGAAGCCGATGGCGCACGCTATAACCTTCTGCCAGCGGCTTATCCCAAAGTTGCCTTTGCGCGGGCCATTGCCCTGCTGCACATTCCTCCCCGCCAAGCCATGGGCGTTGCCCCCGGCGCCACCCTGGCGGCGGATGTTGTCATCGGCGACAGCCCGACGATTGGGCCGCGGGTTGTCATCGGAGAAGGCTCCCGGCTTGGGGCGCGGGTCACGATTCATCCCGGTGTCGTCATCGGACGCCACGTGACCATCGGCGACGACACGACCATCTATCCCAATGTGACCATTTATGACGGCGTACGGATTGGCGCCCGCTGCATCCTCCACGCCGGGGTTGTCATCGGCGCTGACGGCTACGGTTACGCGCGCGACGCCGACGGCACGCACGTCAAGATTCCCCAGGTTGGCACGGTTGTCATTGAAGACGATGTTGAAATCGGGGCGAACTCAACCATTGACCGCGCCACGCTGGGTGAGACGCGCATCGGGCGCGGCGTCAAGATTGACAACCTGGTGCATATCGCGCACAACTGCACGATTGGAGAGGACAGTTTGTTGGCGGCCCTGGTCGGTCTTTCCGGCGGCGTCAAAGTCGGACGGCGCGTGACCATGGCCGGGCAGGTTGGCGCCAATCCGCAGGTCGAAATCGGAGAGGGCGCAACAATTGCCGGTAAAACCGGCATCACCAAGTCCGTTCCACCCGGAGAAACCTACGCCGGCATGCCCATTACGACCCTCCGCGAGTGGAAGCGCGAGCGGATTTACGCCGCCCGCCTGCCCTACCGCCTGCCGGACATCGAGGCCCGGCTGACGGCCGTCGAAACGCGCCTGACGGCCCTGCTGCCGGCGCTGACGCCCCAACCAGCGGAAAGCGAAGACTGACTATGGAAACCCTGCTGAGCACGACGCAAATTCAGGCTTTTCTCCCCCACCGCTACCCGTTTCTACTGGTGGACCGCATCATCGATCTGACGCCCGGACAGCGCATCGTCGGTCTCAAAAACGTCACCATCAACGAGCCGTTTTTTCAGGGACACTTCCCCGGCATGCCCGTCATGCCCGGCGTGCTGCAAATCGAAGCCATGGCGCAGACCGGCGGACTGCTGCTGCTGAACCAGATTGCCGAACCGGAAAAAAAGCTGCTGCTCTTTGCCGGGATTGACGAAGTGAAGTTCCGCCGCCCGGTCGTCCCCGGCGACACCCTGCACATCACCATGACGCTGCTCCGCTTCAAGGGCCGGGTTGCCCGTTTGCGCGGCGAAATCACTGTCGAGGGGCAGGCCGTTTCCGAGGCCATCATCACCTCTGTTCTCGTGGATCGGGACAGCCTGACGACCGGCTGAGTTCACGGCCCATCACGGCCCGTCGGACGGCTCCCGCCACGCTTCAATCGTGGTCAACCACAGCTCCGGCGACACATCCCCGCGCACGTGGTAGCCATGGGCTTCCAGAAGCCGGAGCAATTCCGGCCCGCGCTCTGCAAAAGCGTGGAGTTCCATCGAAATCCAGCGCGGATACGCCCCATCGGCCAGCAGGCGCGGCAGCACCTCGTATTCACTGCTTTCGATGTCGAGCTTCAACCAGCAATCCGGCCCGATCTGGGGGACGACACATGGAATCGGAATCCCCGGCGGTGTCTCGTCAATGTATCCCCCACAGGAAACAACCGGATGGTAGTACAGCGTGGTTTCGCGTGACCACAGGCCCACGGGCTGCACCTCTGCCGCGATCTGGTTGATTGCCAGGTTGTACCGCAACTGCGCCAGATTCTTTTCATCCGGCTCGTAGCAGACCAGTTTGGCTTCAGGAAAAAGGGCGCTGGCATAGATGGCAAACAGGCCGATGTTGGCTCCGCCATCCACGATCTGGCGCGGCGTGAAGGGCGGCGGCGCATAGGCCCTTTTGACCAGTTCCCCACCGATCAGGAAATCCTCACGGTCGCCCTGGCGCATGGCGACGGTACAGATGCGCCGGCCAATCCGCAGCCGCAGGTGAACCTGTCCCTCACGGGCGCAGGCATTGATTCGGTTGAAAAACCAGCTTCGCGCCCGCACCCGGTGCTCGCCCATCGAAACCAGCCCGGCCAGCAGAAAAGCCAACCATTTGTCCCGCCAGGTCACACCGGACCAGGCATAGGACCACAGCGAATACAGCGTGCGGGCTGTGCGCCACCAACGCATGCGAAAGCCCTCCTCTAACCATCTCCCCCGTCGCCAAACATGCGCCCAATGATGCGCTGCGCGTTGACCTGCCAGGAATTTTCCTCACGAAAACGCAACCAGTGCGGTTGTGGAGGGCGTTGTAACAGGTCTTCCAGACCCGTCACAAGCGCCTGAAGATCATCCGGTTCGACCCACCGCCCCAACGCATACTTCTGAACCAGCGTCCTGAGTGGCCCCGCGCCGCCCGATGCCAGACATGGCACATGATAGTTGGCCGCCAGCGCCAGCACGCCGCTGGCAGAACGAAAAGCCCGGCTGTAGGTCAGCACGACGACATCCGCGGCCGCAAAGAGATTGGCAGCTTCTTCATCCGGTACGTACCGCTCCATCCACCGGCAGCGGTTGGCAACGCCCAGCCGCGCGGCCAGTTCGCGGTAAAACGCCACGGGACGCTGCCCCGCCGACTGCACCCGCCCGGCCACAACAAGGTACGCCCGGCGGCAATGCTGCAAACTTTCGATGACCAGGTGCAGGTTTTTGGCATCGCGTATGTTGCCAAAGGCCAGCAGCACCGGCGCGTCGTCCGGCAGTGCCAGCTCCCGGCGCACAGCTTCACGGGAGGCCGTCGGCGGCGGATACGGATAGATACCATGCGGCACGACCGTCACCCGCAGGCCGGGGTTTGGCCGCATGGTGTCAAGGGTAATGTCTTCGTGGACGAACGCCTCCCGCAGATGGGCGTAGGCATCCCCGACCGACCACCGGTGCCACCAGCGCGGCCCGATGACATAATCGCGCACCGGATCGTGAACAACAGCCCCGAAAACAACCCCTTCCCGCTGCAACCGCCGCAGCGAAGGCGACCACAGGGGAGCCAGATATTCCCCAAACGACCCGATAATGACGCGCCGGATGCCGCTGGTGCGGATGGTCTGCACGAGACGGCGATAGTTTTCCAGCTTGATCCAGACGTAGCGCCCGCCGCGCCACCAGCGGTTGGCAATCGGACGTTCCGGGCGCGGCTCCAGCAGGCGCGGGCAGCGGATGTACTGCGCCCCGGAGCGTACCGGGTAGCATGGCGTCGTCAGCAGCGTCACCTCGACGCCCAGCGCGGTCAGCGCCTGGCATTGTTCGTGGGCATAGTCGGCCACCCCGCCGTGACTTTCCTCGAGAAAGTAGAGCAGTTGCCGCCGGGCGTGCGTCATGGCGTCTTTTGCCGGAAATCACAGCGACTATCCGGGCGAACCGGCGCGCCCAATCGTGGCAATGAGGCGTCCCACCGGCCCCCGCTGGCGTTCGCGGCGGTAGGAAAAAAACAAATCCGGGCGCGTCATCGTGCACCAGCCGGAAGCATGAATGCGGTCAGGACGGACACCGGCTTCCATCAACTGCCAGCGGTTGGCCTGCGGGATGTCCAGATGCAGCTTTCCGCCGGGCGACGGCCGCTGAAACCATGCCGCCGCTTCCGAAGGAAAGGCCTGCTGGAAGGCTTCGACAACTTCTTCGCCCACTTCATAGTGGGCAACACTTGCCGCCGGCCCCAGTGCAACGTGCAGGTCTTCCGGGCGTACGCCGTAGGTCTCCCTGAGCCGGACAACGGTCTTTGCGACAATCCGCGCCAACGTCCCACGCCACCCGGCATGGACGGCGGCAAAGGCCCCTGTCCGGGGACAACCCAGCAGTACGGCCTGGCAGTCGGCCGTGTACACCGCCGCCCACCGGCCCGGCTCCTGTCCGATCCAGGCATCCCCTTCCATCGGTTCCGCCGTAGCTTCGGAAACCGTGTCCAGAAGCTGCACCGTGTCACCGTGTACCTGCCGGAGCGTGTGCAGACGGTCTTTGGTTTCACCGAGCACCGCCAGAAACCGGCGTCGGTTTTCCGTGACGTTTTCCGGGCTGTCACCGGCAAAGTAGCCCAGGTTGAGCGCCTGTGCCGGCAGCGGACTCACGCCGCCCGGCCGGGTGCTGAAGCCATGCCGGAAACCGGCGGCTTCGAGCGGCAGGCAGACCAGAACGGCCACGTCTCCAGAACGTCGAAAGACAAAGGCTTGGTCAGGCATGGTTCAGGGGCAGGTGGCCCAGCAGCGGCTTTCCCCGGCCAACGCGCATGGCGCGCGTCATGGTCTCGCGGACATAGGCTTTGGCCCGCGTCACGGCTTCGACCACGGACAGCCCCCGGCCCAGCATGGCCGCCAGCGCGGCCGACAGGGTGCACCCTGTACCGTGGGTTTCCATTGCAATCCGGCTGCCGGAGAAGGTGTGGAATTCCCGGCCATCAAACAGCACGTCCGTGGCGTCTCCGGGCAGATGTCCGCCCTTGACCAGAACCCACCGGGGGCCAAGCGCGTGGAGGGCGCGCGCGGCTTCGCCCATGGCTTCGACCGTCTCGACCGGAAAGCCGACCAGTTCCGTCGCTTCCGGCAGGTTGGGCGTCACCACGGTGGCCAGCGGCAGCAGTTTGGCTTTCAGCCGGGCAATGGCGTCGGGTTCAAGCAGAAGATGCCCGCTGCTCGCCACCAGTACCGGGTCCACGACCAGCGGCGCACGCCAGTTTGTGGCCAGCCAGTCGGCCAGGGCATCAATGATGTCACCCGTGGCCAGCATGCCGGTTTTGGCGGCGGCTATGGTCAGGTCTTCATGCAGGGCATCCAGTTGCGCCAGAACGACCTCCGGCGGCAGCGGATGAAAGCTTTTGACGCCGACGGTGTTCTGGGCCGTTGTGGCGGTCAGGACGCCCACCCCGTGCACGCCATGGGCCGCCATCGTTTTCAGATCGGCCAGCAGACCGGCACCGCCCGCCGGGTCAAGTCCGGCAATGGAAAGTGTGACCGTTGTTGTGGAAGCCGTCATGGCAGGGCATCGAGAATGGCATCCACCTTTTCAGGGGTGAGATGCTCGTGAAAGTCGAAGTTGATCTGCATGGCCGGCGCGGCCGAACACGCGCCGATACATTCGACTTCACTCAACCGGAAGCGCCCGTCCGGGGTTTTCTGTCCCGGCCGGATGCCCAACCGCTTCTCAAGGTGTTCCCGAATCTGCGGCGCGCCGCACAGGTAGCAACTGATCGTCCGGCAGAGCTGGATGTGGTACGTGCCAATCGGCTCGGTGAACAGCATGGAATAGAACGTCAGCGTTTCATACACGTCGTTCATGTTCAGCCCAAGCTTTTTGGCAATGAAGCGCATGCCGTCTTCCGGGACGTAGTTGCAGGCATTCTGCACCAAGTGCAGCAGGGGCAGGATGGCCGAGCGTTTCTGCGGGTAGCGGGCAATGATGGCGTCCGCTTGGCGGTCAAATTCGGGTGTCAGTACGTCAGCAAAGGTTGGCATGCTCGTTTTACCGGTCAATTTCGCCCAGCACGATGTCCAGACTGCCGATGATGGCCACAACATCGGCCAGTAACGCACCCTGGCAAAGCTTTGGAATGGCCTGCAGGTTCACAAACGAGGGGCCGCGCACGTGGCAGCGGAAGGGGCGTTCCGTCCCGTCGCTGATGATGTAGAAGCCCAGCTCGCCCTTGGAGCCTTCGATGGCGTGGTAGGCTTCGCCGGGGGGCACACTGAATCCATAAGCGGCCAGCAGGAAGTGATGGATGAGGGCATCCATCTGGTGCTTCATTTCCTCGCGGTCGGGCAGAACAATCTTCGGGGAATCCGCCTTGATGGGTCCTGGCTTGAGGCGGTCGAGGGCCTGGCGACAAATCTTCCAGCTTTCCTCCATTTCGCGCATGCGCACGAGGTAGCGGGCATACACGTCGCCCTCCCGCTCCACCGGAATGTCAAAGTCGTAGGTTTCATAGCCACAGTAGGGTTCTGCCCGGCGCACGTCATGCGCCACGCCGGAGCCGCGCAGCGTCGGCCCCGTCACCCCCAGCGCAATCGCATCTTCCCCGGACAGCACGCCGACGCCACGGGTTCGCTTCTGGAAAATCGGATTGTTCGTCAGCAGCTTGTGGTACTCCGCCAGCGCCGCCGGGAACTCATCCAGAAAGTCCCGGACCAGGCGGTTGAAATTCGGCGGCACGTCGTAGGGCAGGCCGCCGACGCGGAAGTAACTGACCGTCATGCGCCCGCCGCAGACGGCTTCGTAGATGTTGAGAACCTTTTCGCGCTCGCGGAAGCAGTAGAAAAACAGCGACATCGCGCCCAGGTCGAGCGCGTGCGTCCCAAGCCAGACCAAGTGGGAAGCGATCCGTTGCAGTTCGGTCAGCAGTACCCGCAGCGTTTGTGCGCGCGGCGGAATGTCGTGGGTCAGCCCCAGCAGCTTTTCGACCGTCATCACGTAGCCCAGGTTGTTGCCCATCGGATTGAGGTAATCCATCCGGTCGGTGATGACGATGTTCTGCTGGTACTTCTTCGTTTCCATCTGCTTCTCCATGCCGGTGTGGAGATAGCCGATGTCCGGTTTGGCGCTGATGACGGTTTCGCCGTCCAGGATGAGTTCCAGCCGCAGCACACCGTGGGTTGAAGGGTGCTGCGGCCCCATGCTCACCGTAATGGCGTTGTCGAGCGCCGACTGCTCGCGCAGCAGTTCCCGAATCTTCTGCTGCGGGGCGTAGTCGAGTTCAATGACGTTGGAATGGCGAAGGGATGACATGGCACAGGCTGGCTCCGGCCGGGCCCGGCAATGCGGCAGCACACCGGATCAGTAACCCTGGAGCGGAAAGTCCTTTCGTAGTGGGTGGCCTTCCAGATCGTCGGGGGTCAGAATCTTGCGCAGATCAGGATGGTTGGTGAAGCGGATGCCCATCAGGTCAAAGGTTTCCCGTTCGTGCCACTCGGCCGTCGGATAGATGCCGACCAGCGTGGGCACTTCACAGTCTTGTTCCGGGACACGCACTTTCAGGCGCAGGCGATAGCCGTGTGGGATGGAAAACAGGTGATAGACCACCTCAAAGCGCGGGTCGGCTTCAAGCCCCCGGTCCACACCACACAGGTCGGAAAGCAGGTTGAACAACAGCTTTGGCTCGTCACGCAGGTAACGCGCCACCTCCACGATGGCGGCGCGGGAGACATACACCGTCACTTCGCCGTGCTGGACGATGACCTGCTCGATGGCTGTCTGAAAACGCTGACGCAACTGGGCCAGCGTATCCGTTGCACCCTTGATCAGCGCCAGGTCGTCGCCCGTTGCATCCACGGTCGCAGCCTTTGGTTCGCTCATGCCGCAGCTCCTTTGGGGAGTTCTTCCGGCAGCAGGTTGCGGTCGCGGCGGTCGGTCAACCGCTCGGCCATGATCTTTTCCTGAAGCTTCATGATGGCGTACATGAGGGTTTCCGGGCGCGGCGGACACCCCGGCACATAGACATCCACCGGCACGACCTGATGCACGCCCTGCACGATGGCGTAGTTGTTGAAAATCCCGCCGGCCGTGGCGCAGGCCCCCATCGAAATGACCCACTTCGGGTCCGGCATCTGGTCGTAGATGCGGCGCAGCACCGGGGCCATTTTGCGGGAGACCCGCCCGGCCACAATCATGACATCGGCCTGACGCGGACTGGCGCGGAACACCTCCGAACCAAACCGCGCCATGTCGTTACGGGCCGAAGTGGCATTCATCATCTCGATGGCGCAGCAGGCCAGGCCAAACGTGGCCGGCCACAGCGATGACTTGCGCGACCAGTTGATGAGGTCTTCGAGGCGCGCCGTCAGGATTTCCGGCAGGGCGGCGCCAATCGTCGTTTCGAGTCCCATGGCCCTTCTCCTTCAGACGACTGAAGGCTACTTGCTCCAGTCGAAAACACCCTTCTTCCACACGTAGATGTAGCCGATGAACAGCGTCGCCACAAACAGCATCATTTCGCCATAGACGAACAGCTTGTTGCCGAGTTCATCAGCCAGCGCCTTGTACACCACCGCCCAGGGAATCAGCACAATGGCTTCGATGTCGAACAGGATGAACAGCAGGCACACCAGATAAAACTTGACCGAGAAGCGTTCCCGCGCGCTGCCCACCGGGTCGTTGCCACACTCGTAGGGCATGAGTTTTTCACGGGTTCTGATTTTGGGACCCAGCAGCCGCGAGGTGTTCAGAATCATCGTCGCCACGAAAGACGCCAGTCCAAACACCATCAGCAGCGGAATGTAGTTCTGGAGTTCATTCGACATCGTGTGGTTCTCCCGCGGGACGGGGCGCAGGCAGCCGGGGGGGGTGAGAGACCTGCGTCGGGGCGCACCGCATTCGTCAGTTGTGTAACACCACGCACGGAAACGATGGTAGAAAGCCGGTTTCACCAGGTCAAGCAAGGCAGGCGTGGTTGCGTCTTTGGCGTGCGTCGGTTAGCGTTTCGGCACACGTCTGCCGCCCTCCCGCAACCTGTGGCCACCGCCGCGTGGTCACCTGCCAAGCCTACCAGACTTTTGAGGATGCGCCGCCATGATTACGCGCTACGGAAAATGGGATGGTCTCGACCTGGACCAGTTCAACCTTGAAAAGCTGCTCGAAAAGCTGTCCGACTTCTTCCTGCAGAGCGGCTTTTCCCAAGGCGGCTGGTCGCGCCGCATTCAGGACCCGGACCAATCACTGGAGGCCCTGCGGGAAGCCATCCGGCAGCTCATTCGCTCCGGGGAACTGCTTGACGAGACGGACATGAAGGCCCTTCAGGATGCCTCCGGCGCGCTGGATGAAAACAAGCTCGATGAGCTGGTGGATGCGCTCATCCAGCGGTTGCTCAAAGAGGGCTACCTGCGCGCCACCCCGGATGAGCGCGGGACGCCGACGCCGCGCCCCGGACAGGGACGCATCGAAAAGGACGAGGGTGCGCGCATCAAGTTTGCGCTGACCGAGAAGGGTATGGACTTTCTCGGCTACAAGGCGCTCAGCCAACTGCTCGGCTCGCTTGGCCGAAGCTACGCCGGGCGGCACGACACGCAGCACCTTTCCACCGGCATCGAGGCGTTTCAATCCAGCAAGCCGTACGAGTTCGGCGACACGCTCAATCTGGATGTCAACGCCACGCTGCTGTCGGCCATTCAGCGCCATGGGTTGGGGGTTCCGCTTGAAGTGGAATACAGCGACCTGATGATTCACCAGTCGGAGTACACCAGCTCGTGCGCCACGGTGCTCATGCTGGATTGCAGTCACAGCATGATCCTGTACGGCGAAGACCGCTTCACCCCGGCCAAGCGCGTGGCTTTGGCGCTGACGCATCTCATCCGCACGCAGTATCCCGGCGACACCCTCAAGCTGGTGCTCTTCCATGACTCAGCCGAGGAAGTGCCGCTTGGCAGGCTGTCGCAGCTTACCGTCGGGCCCTACCACACGAACACGGCCGAGGGACTCAGGCTCGCGCGCCGCCTGCTGCTGGCCCAGCGCGTGGATATGCGGCAGATCATCATGATTACCGACGGCAAACCCTCGGCGCTGACCATGGAAGACGGACGGATTTACAAAAACTCCATGGGGCTTGACCCGATGATTATGGAGGCAACCTACCGGGAGGTCGCCCAGTGCCGGCGCAGCAACATTGCCATCAACACCTTCATGCTGGCCGATGACCCCTACCTGGTGAATTTCATCAAGCGCGTGACGAGCATTGCGCAGGGCAAGGCGTACTTTACGACCGTCATGACGTTGGGTGAGTACGTCATGATGGACTTCCTGCGGCGCAAGCAGAAGAAAGTACGCTGAACCTCCGGCATCGGCCTATGCCGCATCAGTCTTCCCGTTCTGCACACGCCCGGCCTTCCCTCCCCTGGCGGTCATCGCGCTGGTTCGTGCGTATTCTGGCCATCCTGCTTCTGGCGACAGTTGCCCTGGGCTGCGCCGGGACGCTGGCCTATCAGCGTCCGCTCACGGTCATCAACTGGTATGACCAGTGGCGATTGTGGTGGGCGGGTATTGCGGCGCGGGAAGTCGTCATTGACGGCGTTCGCCTGCACTACAAGGAAGGCGGTGCCGGTGAGCCGCTCGTGCTCATTCACGGTCTGGGCGGCAGTTCGGACGCCGACTGGGGACAGGTCATCGTGCCGCTGTCACGCCGCTTTCACGTCTATGCCATTGATCTGCCGGGATTCGGACGCTCGGACAAACCCGCCAACGCCAGTTATGCCATTCGTGAGCAGTCCGCAACGGTGGTGAAGTTTCTCGACCGGGTGGGTGTCCGGCAGGCGCATCTGTGTGGGCTGTCCATGGGCGGCTGGATTGCGGCCTACACAGCCAGCGAAAACCCGGAACGGGTGGCGCGGCTCATTCTGGTGGACAGCGCCGGAATTCGCTTCGAGCCGCCCCCGGACCGCGCCCTGCTCGACCCGGGAACCACTCCCGAAGATTTCACGAACTTCCTCAAGGTGCTGTTTTTCCAGCCGCCGCAGCTCCCCGCGCCTGTGGTTCGGGACTTCCAGGCGCAGGCGCGTCGCCAGGCCTGGGTAATTGACCGGGCGCTGGCTGCGATGCTGACCGGCGACGATGCGCTCGAACCGCGCCTGAACCGGATTACGTCCCCAACGCTCATCATCTGGGGCCGACAGGACGCCCTGCTACCGCTGCATTCGGGCGAAAAGCTCAAAGGCGGACTGCCAACGGCCAATTTCGTGGTCATTGACCGCTGCGGACACATGCCCCCCATTGAGCGCCCGGAAGCCTTTCTGCGCGAAGCCGAGCGGTTTTTGGGCGCGGCGACGCCGGCCCAGAACGAATACATGTTGGTTCCATAGGCTATGCCCATTCATCCCACGGCCATCATCAACCCCCAGACCCGCCTCGGCGAACAGGTTTCCATCGGCCCTTATGTCATCATCGGCGCGGATGTCGTCCTCGAAGACGAAGTCAGCGTCGGCGCGCACTGTGTCATTGAAGGCCCCACCCGCATCGGACGCGGCACCCGCCTGTTCCCTTTTGTTTCAGTCGGTCAGGACCCACAGGACCTGAAATACGCCGGCGAGCGGACGGAACTCATCATCGGTGAACGCAATGTCATCCGTGAGTTCGCCACGCTGCACCGGGGCACCGACGCTGGCGGCGGCGTGACGCGCATTGGCAACGACAACCTGCTCATGGCGCAGTGCCATGTGGCGCACGACTGCATCGTGGGCAACCACATCGTCATGGCCAACGGAGCCTCCCTGGCCGGACACGTCGAAGTTCAGGACCATGCCACCCTTGGCGCGTATGTCGGGGTTCACCAGTTCTGCCGCGTCGGAGCCTACGCCTTCATCGGAGCCTACTCCGTCGTCGTCAAGGATGCCCTGCCCTACGCCCGGAGCGTCGGCAACCATGCCCGGTGCTACGGACCGAACAGCATCGGACTGCGGCGCGCGGGTTTTCCAGATGCCGATCTGCGCGCCATCGAGCAGGCTTTCCGCCTGCTGCTCAACTCAAAGCTCAACACCTCGCAGGCCGTTGCCGCCATCACGGAAAAACTTGGCGACCATCCGCGCATTCGCCGGCTGCTGGATTTCATTGCCAGCTCGCAGCGTGGCGTCATCAAATGAAAAGCGTGTCCGCAGCCCTGGGCTGCCGACCACGCCTGCCACAGCCGGATGGAGACGGTTCCAGTCCGGTTTCAGAGCGATGAACCGGCGCTGCTGCCTGCCCGCCGCCGTACCATGTAGCCGTCGCGTGCCTTGACCTTGACGTTCTTGCGCGTCACCACCCGCACTTCGATTTTCCGGTAGCCGGGCGTGTCCGGGTCCTGTGGTTCGTATGACAGCAGATAGTACCGCCGGGCCGCCTGATCAATGCGCTGGAAGGCGCGTTCGAGGTCAATGACCTTCTGGGGGAAGGCTACGTCGCCACCGGTTCGCGTGCACAGTTTACGCAGCGCCTCGTCATCCTCACCGGCCACCATGCCGGCGCCGGTGCCGAAAAAGCCGGCGTTGCGCGTGCTGATGCCGAAGATGAGCACTTCATAACGCTGGGCAATTTCGATGGCTTCCTCCAGCGTGTGCTCGCTGGCGGTATCGGCGCCGTCCGTAATGACGATGATGATCTTCCGGGGTGTGGGCACGTTGTACATTTTTTCCTCACACACCCGGTACACCGCGTCATACAGCGCCGTGTCGCCGCTGGCTTTGACCTCCATGATGGCTTTGGCCAGAAGGTTGGTGTCGTCGGTGAAGTCCTGCCGCAACTGAACCGTTGAATCAAAGGTCACAAAGAGCGCCTGGTCCTTGCGCCGCCGGATGATGGTCTGAAGAAAGGAAATGGTGGCTTCCTTCTGAAACTTCAGCTTGGGCTTGATGCTGGCGCTGGTGTCCATCAGCACGGCGACGAACAGGGGCAGGTCAGTTTTGTCCTCGAAGGACTCGATCTTCTGCTTTTTCTTGTTTTCGTAGATTTCAAAGTCATCCCTAGTCAGCTTGCTGATGAAGCGGTCGTCCTGGTCGGTCACAATCACCGGGACGGTCACGTTGGTGATGCGAATGACATCCTCTCCGGGGTCCCTTTCCTGGGGTGTCGCGCCGGGACGGTTCGGGGTGCGCGGCGCCTGCTGGGCATAGAGCGCCGGAAGGGGCTGTCCCAGCACAACCACGCCACACAGCACACCAACCACCCAGCCCAAACGCACCTGACGCCAAAACTCTCTGAAGCACCTCATAACTGACTCCCTGCTTCCCATTTTCTACTTCCTACTTCCTACTCCCTACTCCCTGTTTCCTCCGCACTATCGGGTCAGGGCTGGCCGGCGCTGGTTTCCAGTGGTAGTCCACACGCCAGCCGGGACTTTTCGGCATGGCGGGCAAAGGCCAGATCAATCAACCGATCCAGCACGGCCGGGAGGGACCACCCGCTGGCTTCCCACAGCTTGGGATACATGCTGATGCGGGTAAAGCCCGGCATCGTGTTGATTTCGTTGACCACCAGCGTGTTCGTCTGGCGGAGCAGGAAGAAATCCACCCGCGCCAGTCCGGCGCCGTCAATGGCCTGGAAGGCGCGGACGGCCAGGTGACGCACCTGCTCGGTCTGCTCCGGCGCGAGCGGCGCCGGGATGACCAACTGCGATTGACTGTCGGGCGAGTATTTGTCGGCATAATCATAAAATGCCGCGCCACTGATAATCTCTCCCGGCACACTGGCTTCCGGCTGCTCGTTGCCGAGCACGCTGACCTCAATTTCACGTACGTCATAGCCCTTTTCGACGATGATGCGCCGGTCATACTGCACCGCCAGGGCAACGGCTGTGGCAAAGTCGGCCGGGTCGTCCACGCGCGTAATGCCCACCGAAGAGCCAAGGTTGGCCGGTTTGACGAACACCGGCAGACCGAGCTGCCGAAGGATGTCCGACTGCAAGGCATCGCCCTGCACAGCCCAGTCCTGGCTTGTAAACCAGCGGAATTCGACGACGGGCAGCCCGGACTGGCGGAACAACTGCTTCATCACGATTTTGTCCATGCCCGCAGCCGAGGCCAGTACCCCACACCCGACATACGGGATGCCCAGCATCTCCAACAAACCCTGAATCGTGCCATCCTCGCCATAGGTTCCATGCAGAACAGGGATCACCACATCGAGTTCCCCAAGCACATTGGACAGCGAAGCCAGTATTCTGGTCGGTGGCGGCGATTCGACACCGCCCACCTGGCCGCCCACCTGGCCGGGCGACGCACCGCCCGGGGACAGCATTTCGGTTGCCGCCGGACCAGCCACCCAAACCCCGGACCGGGTAATCCCAATCGGTATGGCGTGGTACTTCTCCGGGTCGAGCGCCGACAGGATGGTGGCGGCCGACCGCAGCGACACCTCATGCTCACTCGACCGGCCGCCAAAGATGACTCCAACCGCAAGCTGCTTGTTCACAAATGACTCCTTCGACAGGTTTTCCGCGCTGAACATCGTTCAAACCCCAGTCCAGCGGTGGAGACGCACGCGGCCGGCCGGGAGTTGCGTGAGTAAAGCGGCTAGGATAGCGTTTTGCTCCCGGCATTTCACCTGGGATTTGAACCGAAAGCACGATTGCACCTGGTTCTTCGGCATTCACTGAACTTTACATGCCTCTTCACTCCCTGCCCCGGCATCCTGGTTACACATTCCTGGCTCTGGTGTCCCTGCTGGTTTTTGCCGTGCAGCCGGCCTGCTTCAAAATAGCGACCGGTGGAAGCAAGCTCGATGACGGTGTGGTGATTTCCGAACGGGCTGAGGTGTTCAACTCAACGGCGCTGGTCAACTCGAAAGTCGGGCAACTCCAGAAAGGCGACAAGCTGGCGATTTATCACCAGGCCGAGGTCAATGGCGTCGAATGGCTCAAGGTACAGAAGGAAGGGGAATCCAAAGTCGGCTGGGTTGAGTCCCGCCATGTGGTCTCGCGCAAGCTTCTCGACGCCTGCCTGGCACTCGATCAGGAATATGCCAACGTCCAGCCACAGATTGGCGGTCGCCTCAAGCGTGAAACCCGCCTGCGCGTCCAGCCCCGCCGGGATGCCGACGTGATTACGGTGCTCAAAAGCGGCACGGAGTTTGACGTTCTCAAGCGGCAACGGGTTGAGCGGCGGGCAGCCGTCACGGACGAGACAGAAAAGCCCGGCGCGGACGAAACGGATGTCAAATATGACTCCTGGTATCTCGTCCGCTTCCCGGAAGGGTCCATCTACCGGATTGGCTGGCTCTACGGCGGCTCGGTCGAACTCATCGAACCACCCGCCATCGCCGGTATCATCGGGAGCGGAAGGCGCATGGTGGGCGCAATTCCCTTTGGGGTGACACTCGACAAAAGCGGCACGGCGCTCAAAAACTACTTCATTCTCGACAAGCAGATTTTCAGCAACGACCCGGTGGCCGATTTCGACCGCATCTACGTCGTCCGTCTGGATGCCAGGTCCGGCAACTACACTTCCGCCTACTATGAACTTCCGGTGCGGGGGATATATCCGGTGGCCTACCAGAACGACAGCGATACCGAAGCCAGATTCATGGTGACGCTGCTCGACAAAAGCGGCAACCCCACCCAGGTGGAATACACAGCCGGTCTGGTCAACAACGTCTGGACGGTCAGAAAAGGCAAGCTTCCGGCGCCGGCGCCGCCCTCCCGCCAAGGGAAACGCTAGGTTTTTCGTGTCAAAGTTTTTCCCGGCAAAGTCTTTCTCAGGTTCCTTCCGGGTTGGGAACAGACAACAACGCGCACGCCTCGGCCCCTCGGTCAGCCTATGCCAGGCTCAAGAAGCCTGAAAGTTTGTGTCGTTTCAATGAAAAAATGAGCGCACCCACTGGACCAGCCCCAGCAGGATCGCCACCACCGCCACGCCGCCGAGCGCCAGGGCCAGCATCCCGGCAAAGACGACATAAAACCGTAGTCCGGGCATGTCATCGGGATTCTGGCTGTTGCCCAACACAAAGTCGCGGATGAGCTGCCTGAAGCTTTCCTCTTCCCTGGTTGCGCCCGCTGCATCCTGCGCCGGGGCGGCGGCGGGAGCAGCGTCCTCCGTAACGGAACCGGTGGTGTCGGCGGCTGGCGTCAGAACCTCTGGGGCATCTGGCATCGGCATGGCATGAACCTCGCAGGGCATTCTCGCAGGGTGTCTTTGGCTAGGCCGGAAGGGACTGCCGCTGTAACCAGGCTACGGCGGCGGTGAGTGCGTCGGCAAGTTCTGTCTGATGTTCATCGAAGAAATGATTGGCGCGTGGGATGAAGGTCCGCCCTTTCGGTTCCTGGCAGCGCGCAAGCAGGGCTTCAACGTCCGCTGCCGGGCCGAATTCGTCGGCGTCTCCCTGAATGATCCACTTCGGGAGTGTCACCCTGTGCAGGAATGAAAAGTCAAACCGCAGGGCCGGCACGCCCACGCCCAGCAGTCCCCTGACCTGGGGACAGCGGAGCGCCGCCTGAAACCCAACCCACGAACCAAAGGAAAAGCCGGCCACGACGATCACTTCCTGCGGATGGTGTGCTTGCAGATAGGCCAGTGCGGCCGCAGCATCGGCCTGCTCACCGATGCCACCGTCATAGCCGCCACGACTGGCACCCACCCCCCGGAAGTTGAACCGCAGCACATGGGCGCCGCCGGCCAAAAAAGCTTTGGCGGTGCGATACACCACACGGTTGTGCATCGTCCCGCCAAAAACCGGATGCGGATGACAAACCAAAGCCGCCCATCCCCGCGGATTGGGGGCGCGCGTGTACAGCGCCTCCAGCGGACCCGCCGGGCCATCAAGCAGAAATGTCATCGGGCCACCGGCCGCCAGCCTGTGTCACGGCGCACCCACCGGCGGCGGCGGTGCAGTTCGTGACCTCATCGGTCTGACCTATGCACTTGGACCCGCTGCTGGCTGGGGCTGCATCAGCGTCGAAATCAGAGCGATGGCACCTTCCGCCAGCGTCTTGAGCAGGGCGCCAAGCGCCTCGACCAGGCTGGAGATCAGGTCTCCGAAACTCTCTGCGTAGTTGTGGAAGGCTCCCCCCAGATAGCCTTCGTATGGCTCACGTACATACTGCCCCATAAGTTCCTCCCGACAATGGCATGCCATCGGGCATGCCGAATCAATCACGGACTCAGCCGCTGAAATACACCGTCGCAATAGCCATGGCCACCCCGACCGGCAGGGCAATTTTCAACGCCTGGGTGGTGGTGAGCGGCCCCTCGGACGTGCGCAACCCGAAGCGCACGAACAGAAAGCCAATCGCAACATAGGCGATGACGTAGATGACAAACTCAATCACCGGCATCACAACTCACCATTGATACCCGGCAGGCGTCAGCCGGCGCACGGCCAGACCCGCTTCAGACAGATTTTCAGGGGACGTCAGCCTTGTGGAACGCGCCCACGGCCGGAAAGCCCGCCGTGCACGCTTCAGTGTCAGGACGTAACGAGTTTGGCTTCGTAAATCGTGTCGGAACCGACACTGCCAGCGACCTTGATGGTGGTTCCCAGCCGCGCTGAAACATCCAGCGGGCGCGGTTCGGTATCCTTGAGATGGATGGGGTTCTCAAATAACCGATACAGCCTGCCCTCTGCCGTGCGCAGCTCGTTGGTTCCCGTCACCTCGCCAGTCACCGTGCCATACTCAAGCAACGTCGCCGATTTTTTGGGTTTCTTGCCAAACAGCATGTCATATCTCCATCCGGGCAACCGAAGATGTCACACCTTCACCGCTTTGCAGAAGGCGAATCATACGGACATTGGACAGATTGATGAGCCGTCCTCCATCCACAGCCAACCACCGGGCCTGCGACAGCAAGATACCAAGCGCATCCACATTTTCAACTTCCGTGTCCATGCGAACCTCGATTGGTTCGGCGCTTCCAACGAACCAGATATGAAGTTGCATGCGCGTTTACCAACGGCACATCCGGGAATGAATCGGGACGACCAACCGCGTTGCCGCAAACGTACTGTCCAGCCCGCCGTCGCCTTCCCAGGCCAAGGAGTTTCGGCGCTTTTGTTCTTAGCACTCATAGCCGACGGCAACAAGGGCTGGTGGTACCACTCTACTCTGCCGGCCAACGGCGGCCAACCGCCGCTTTGCTCTCCCCTGGGGCACAGGGGGCAGCCAGGCCTCCCTTCAGAAAACATCCATCAGGGAAAAATGATCTGCGCCTTGAGCACATCCTGCGCCTCAGCCATTTTTCGGAAGCCAAGCCCCGTGTCTTCCAGGGTGTAGCGATGCGTGACCAGCTTTCCGGCCGTCAGGACGCCCTCGGCAATGCACTGAAGCGCCGCCCGCGTGTCGTCAGGCCCGCAGGAATAGCTCATCACCAGGTCAATCTCGTTGAAATACAGATGGAACGGCTCGACGGTAAGGCGTTCACCCGGCGATGACCCCATGAAAAACACGACCGTCCCACCTTTTCCGGCGCAGCGGATACCCAATTCCATCACCGGTATGCTGCCCGGCCCCACAATGACGACATCCGCCATCGCGCCGGCAGTCAGTTCCCCCAGTCGTTCCACCAGGTCTTCGCGTGCCGGGTTGATGACGGCATCCGCGCCGAACTCCAGCGCCTTGGCACAGCGCCAGTCCACCAGATCAGCCCCGATGATCCGCTCGACGCCGGCCTGCCGGGCAAGCAGGACGTTCATCTGCCCCATGATCCCTAACCCGATGATGAGCACCGTATCGCGTGGGTGAAGCCGGGCCTTGCGGATGGCCTTGACCGAACAGGCGGCCGGTTCGACGAGCGCCCCATCCTCGAAGGACATCCCTTCAGGCAGGCGCAGGGTGTCGCGCAGGTTGACTTCCGGGACGAGGAAATACTCGGCAATGGCACCCGGCACGATGTGCGAGGCTTTCCACGTCGCGCACTGGACGTACTCGCCCTTTTCACAGAACTTGCAGGCAAAGCAGGGTGCATGGTGGTGGGCAAACACGGGATCGCCGACGCGAAAACCGGTCACTTCAGCGCCGACTTCGGCCACGACGCCGGCCGGTTCGTGGCCCAGAACCTTGCCCGCCTTGCGCTTGATGTACCAGGGCGTCACATCCCCGGAGCAAATCCCGCTGGCCTTGACCTGAACCAACAGCTCGCGGGGGCCGACCGCCGGACGTGGCATGTGCTCAATCCGAACGTCATCGAAGTCATACACGCGGGCAACTTTCATCAACGCCGTCATGGTACCTGTCCTGCCTGGGCCTGAATTGCTGGCTTGAATTGCCGGGTGGAATGTGGCGAAGTAAGGACTCCGCCGTCAAGGCGCTCCCCCACTGTGAGACGAAAGGCCTCGAAACCATCCATTCAGAAGACGTACCGGTTCGGATGACCCAATCTGCTTCCCGACGCAAACACATCGTCGTTGTCGGCGCCGGGTTTGGTGGCGTCGCCTTCTGCCAGTCTTTCCCGGAAGGGCTGGCGGACATCACGCTGGTGGACCGCAACAACTATCATCTCTTCCAGCCCCTTCTGTATCAGGTGGCGACGGCCGACCTCTCTCCAGCCGACATTGCCGAACCCATCCGCACGATTTTCGACCGGCGGCGCGACATCACCGTGCTGATGGATGAAGTTACCGGGATTGACCGCCAGAGCCGTACCATCACCATGCGGCGGCGGACACTTGAGTACGACCACCTCGTGCTGGCCATCGGGGCCCGGACGGGCTACTTCGGCAACAACGACTGGGCGCGCTATGCCGGCGGACTCAAGGGCATCGAGGATGCCCTCAACATCCGCAACCGGGTGCTCTCGGCGTTTGAAGAAGCCGAAAACTGTCCCGATCCGTCCCTGGTCAAGTGCCTGACCACCTTTGTCGTCGTGGGGGGCGGCCCGACCGGCGTTGAACTGGCCGGGGCGCTCGGCGAGCTGACGCGGCGCGTCCTGCGGCGCGATTTCAAAAACATTGATACCTCCCAGGCGCGGGTCTTCCTCATTCAGGGTGCCCCACGCCTGCTTCCGCCCTATCATCCGGCCCTTTCGGAGTATGCCCGCCAGAAGCTTGTTCAGCTCGGCGTGGATGTGCGTGTCTCCTCGCGTGTCGTCCGCGTCGGACCACACCAGATTGAACTGGACAACGGAAAAATCATCGAGGCGGCCAACATCATCTGGTGCGCCGGGGTCGAAGGGCATCCTCTGGCGCGCAAACTGGGGTTGCCCACCGACCGGACCGGGCGGATTCAGGTTGAACCCGACCTGCGGGTTCCCGGTCATCCCGAAATCTTCGCCATCGGCGACATCGCGGCGCTGACCGACGCCAGGGGCGTCGTCGTACCGGGCGTGGCGCCGGCGGCGCTTCAGATGGGACGCTATGCCGCCAGGGTTCTGGCCGCCGAGTTGCGCGGCCGGCCCAAGCCGCCGCCGTTCGTCTATTTCGACAAGGGCAGCATGGCAACCATCGGACGGGCGGCCGCCGTTCTGGAGGCTGGCAAACTGCGCATGACCGGCTTCCTGGCCTGGGTTGGCTGGCTCATCGTCCACCTGGCCATGCTGGTCGGCTTCAACAACAAGGTCAGTGTTCTCACCGAATGGATTTTCCGCTATATCACCTACCGGCAGGGGGCGCGCATCATCACCACCCCTCGAACGGATGAACTTCTCCGGGAAACACCATAGCCAAGCTTGCAGCAGGCATAGCCTGCCCTTCTCTATCTGGTTATGAGCGTCGTTCAGGAATTCAAAACCTTCATCTCACGCGGCAGCGTCATTGATCTGGCCATCGGCGTCGTCATCGGTGGTGCCTTTGGCAAAATTGTGTCGTCCTTCGTCGAGGACATCATCCTGCCGCCCATCAGCCTGCTCACCAGCGGGGTCAATCTCTCCGAAGCCGGAATCGTCCTCAAGGAAGCGGCCAAAGCCGGCGATCCGGTCATTGCGATCCGGTATGGCAACTTTTTTCAGGTCATCCTTCAGTTTTTCATCATTGCTGCTTCCGTCTTTCTCGTCATCAAGGCTGTCAACCGCCTGCGGCAACCAGCGCCGGCTCCGGCGGCGTCCCCGCCGGAGCCGACCAATGAGGAAAAACTGCTGACCGAGATTCGGGACCTGCTCAAACGCTGATCGGCCGGCGGGCGCTTTCCTCAGCTTCCGGCCGGAGCGGTCTGCCGGGGCTTGCGGGTGCGGGCTGTTTTGACCGGGTAGAGCCGGCGCAGGACCGTGCCGACGCGCTTTCCCCAGTCGCCTTCGGTGTGCTTTCCCCCCCGCACCTCACGGTAGAACAGGTCTTTGTCGGGCAACCAGCCGTATTCGATGAGCAGATCGCGCATGCGCCGCACCTGCGCAATGCCGCCCCCCATCTCGCGCGTGCCCATATCGAGCCAGATGCGGACATCCGGCTTGCGCTTCAGGTGCCGCACAAGCCGAAAGGCAACGCCGTGGTCCCACCACAGCGAGGGTGAAAGGGCGGCAATGCGCCCAAAATACTCCGAGTAGTGCAACCCCAGCAGCAGGGCGGCCAGCCCCCCCAGCGATGAACCGCCAATACCGGTGCGGTCACGGGCGGGATCGGTACAGTAGGTGGCATCCACGAAAGGCTTGAGTTCCTCAACGATGAAACGTCCATACATGGGCAGCAGCCCGCCCTGTTTGACGCCGGGATCGCGGGTGGGTGTGTATTCGTCCATGCGGTGGACGCCCGTGTTCCAGATGCCCACGATGATGAGGGGTTCGATTTTCTTTTCGAGCATGAGCCGTTCGGCCGTCCGGGCCATCTTCCAGTCATGGCCCCGGATGTAGGCCGTATCGCCATCGAAAAGGTTTTGCCCATCGTGCATATACAGCACCGGATAGCGTACTGCCGGGTCTGCGCCGTGACCGGGTGGCAGATAGACAATGACATGCCGCTTTTGGGTGAGATGTCGTGAGGCCACATTGATATGGAGTTGAAAACTGCCCGCATAACTGTCGGCATCGCGTGGGAGCGACGGGATGAACGCAGCAGGACTCGGCGCAGGGCGTTTCGACATGTCGGCAGAGGCAGTGGGCAGGCAGCTACGCTGCGGGAAGCGCCGAGGGGGAAATAAAATACAGGTCTGGCAGAATAGGCCGCGCCCCAAAACGGAAGCAAGGGACGGCTTGCAGCGCATCCCATTTCGTCCATAATCAGGCTTTCACTTCACATCTTTGCGGGAGACAGATGACCCGATGAAACCCAAGTCTGCAATCATACTCGCCGCAGCTTTGGCGCTGCTGGCCGGACTCCTTCCCTCGCTCAGTTGTCAGAATGGCTCGGCGGCCGGTGATGCCAATCCGGGAGCGGCAGCGATGTCGCCGGAGTTTGCCGCCCGACTCGGCCAGGATGACGGTTTTGCCCTCTCGGTTCTGTTCGGCTCTGATGTGCAGGGCAACCTCAAAGATTGCGGCTGCCCCAAGCATCCCCAAGGCGGGATTGCCTGGCGGATGGGCTATGCTGAAGGTCTCAAAAAGCTCGCTCCCGACGCCGCCATTGTGCAGCTCGACGCCGGACGGATGTTTGCCAACTCGGTAGGCTACATTCAGCCCTACGACCGCGTGCGCAACGAGTGGATGCTGCGCGCCTACGGCGAAGCCGGGTTTGCCGCCGCCAACGCGAGCTACTTCGATGTCCAGATGCTGGCCGAGCTGCTGCACAAGCCTGAGTTTGATACCAAACGCCAGACGTTTCCCTTCCTGAACCGCATCGTCTCCGCCAACATCCGTCCCACCAAGCCGGAACTGACGCCGCTCCCCGCCTACGTCATTGAGACCGTGGAGAGCAAGCGGCTGCCCAAACCCGTCCGGCTGGGGATTACCGGCGTCACCATGGCCAACCCCAATCCCGGCGCTGAAACGCTCAACTTTGCCATCGAGGACCCGGCGGAAGCCCTCAAGCGGGTTCTGCCCGAACTGCGCACCAAGGCCGACTTCGTCATTGTGATGTCCTATGGGCCGGACATTCAGACCGACAAAATCACCAAAGTGCCGGGCATTGATCTCGTCGTTGTGGCCAACAACTCCGGGGCGATGTACCTTCAGGTGCAAAAGGTCAACGATGTTTCGGTCGTCTATGCCTTTTCCCAGACGAAACTGCTGGGCGATCTGCGGCTCTACTACGGCTCAGACGGACAGATCAGCCAGATGCGGCTTTCGATGCCCAGCCTCGACAAGGATATTCCCAAGGATCAACGGTGGGAGCAGATGGTCGCCGATGCCCAGAAAGCCATTGACGAGGCGATGAAGGCCGTCGTCAACTCGCCGCCGGCCGAGCCGGCCGGCCCGCCGTCCAGCGCCGCCCCGGCGGGCAAGTAACCGGGTTCTGCCCCTGGGCAGAAAGGTTATCCATTCCACGCCCGGACGTAGCACTTGCCGGGCAACTCACGCAGCAGGCCGCGCAGTGTCAGGTTGAGCAGGGCAGCCATGGTTCGTGGCTGCCCCAGCCCACTCTGCACAATCAACCCATCCACATACACCGGCTGATCAAAGCCCACCAGCGCCAGAATACACTGCTCATCCTCGCCCAAATCAAAGGGCAAGTGGCTTTCCTGTGGCGTTGCCGCAGGCTGTCCGGTGCGGAGCCGTTGCCGCAGATCATAGGAAAACTCGGCCACGACATCCTGCCAGTCCATCACGAGTTTGGCGCCATCCTGAATGAGCCGGTTCGTGCCGATGGACTTCCCCGAAGTGATGTTGCCCGGCACGGCGAACACTTCGCGCCCCTGTTCGAGAGCCAGCCGCGCCGTGATGAGTGAGCCGGACTGCTCAGCCGCTTCCACGACCAGAACACCCAGGCACAATCCGGCAATGACCCGGTTCCGGTAGGGAAAGTTCTGGGGGGCCGGAGGCTTTTCAAAGGGGAATTCCGTCACCAGCGCCCCGGTTTCTGCTATCCGGTCAGCAAGTTTGGCATTTTCCCGTGGGTAGGTGTCGTCCAATCCCGTCCCCAGTACGGCGATGGTTCGCCCCCCAGCATCAAGCGCCGCTTCGTGGGCGGCCGTGTCAATGCCCCGCGCCAGGCCGGAGACGATGGTCACACCCCGGCTGGCCAGGTCGCGCGCCAGACGGTTGGCGGCATTCCGTCCGTAGGTTGAGCAGGATCGCGAACCGACAATGGCCAGGCAGGGCTGCGCCACGGCATCGGCCAGATTTCCCCGAACGAACAACAGTAACGGCGGGTCAGGAATAGCACGCAATAGCGCCGGATAGGCCGTATCGGCCAGGGTCAGTACGCAACCGCCGGAACGCTCCAGAGCCGCCAACTGCCGTTCCACCGCCGCTTCAGATGCCTGCCCCACAATGGCCCGGGCCGTTTCTTCCGGCACGCCCACAGCGCGCAACTCTGAATAGGGGGCTGCCAGAGCGGCTGCCGGCGTGCCAAAGTGGTGGATCAGCTTACCGCCCACGACGGGCCCGACGCCCGGCGTCAACCACAACCTGAACCAGTCCCGCAGGTCATCCGCCATGGCTTTCAGAGGACGATGCCGGCGCGTGTTTGATGGCATCCCAGATGGCGTTCATCTCGGCCGGGTCACTTTCGGCAAGGGTCTTGCCCCGCGCTGCCAGCACCTGCTCCACGGCGGCAAAACGCCGCCGAAACTTCTGATTCGTCGCCTTGAGCGTGGCTTCGGGATCGAGGCCGAGCTTGCGCGCCAGATTGACCACGACAAAGAGCAGATCGCCGACTTCTTCGGCAATTTCCTGTGGGTTGGGTGCCGGCTGCGCCAGCACCGCCTGGAGTTCCCCGGTTTCCTCCTCCAGCTTGGCGAGTACCGCCCGGGCATCCGGCCAGTCGAAATCGTAATACGCGGCCCGCTCCGTCAGTTGCCGCGCTTCGATGAGCGCCGGCATCCGGGGCGAAACCCCATCCAGCACTGACGCCGGCCGCCCGTCCTGGCTGGCCGCGGACTTCTCCTGGGCTTTTTCCTGAGCCTTGATGGCTTCCCAGTTGCGGGTGACTTCCTGGGCATCCTGCACCGTGACGTTGCCAAACACGTGCGGGTGGCGGCGGATGAGCTTCTCACGCAGCGCGTCAATCACCGCGTAGATGTCGAAGCGGCCTTCCTCAGCCGCAATCTGGGCGTGGAAGACCACCTGGAGCAGAACATCCCCCAGCTCCCGGCACAGCTCCCGGTCATCCCCTTCGTCGAGGGCGTGAAGCACCTCGTAGGCTTCTTCCAGAAGATAGGGCTTGAGCGTCTGGTGCGTCTGCTCCCGGTCCCAGGGACAGCCCTGTGGGCCGCGCAACCGCGCCATGACCTCGACCAGAGCTTGAAACCGTTGCTCCGGGCCAGGGTTGTCCGGGAAGGTCCGCGATGATGCCATGCCAATGACTCCTGTGGGTTTTCTACGCACCAGCGTGCAGGTCGAACATGGATGTTCGCCACCGGGCAGGTCAAGCCAGGGGGCTGGCCCGGTTGGAATTTTCGGAGCGGCAATGGTACTTTGACCATCTATCTTTTTGGACGTTCTTTTTTGTCCCAACCTGTTGAACCGTCAACCTGCCGCGCCTTCCTGGCAGGGGGGGGCTTTGGACACAAGACTATGGATACCAAATCACCTGCGTCGCCATCGGGGGCGTCTTCACAAAATCTTCAGGACACCTTTCTCAATCAGGTGCGCCGCGAGCGTGCGCTGGTAGCGATTTACCTCGTCAGCGGCGTCAAACTGACGGGCCGCATCCGTGGCTTCGACAAGTATTCGGTTGTTCTGGAAGCCGGACAGCAGGAACAGCTCATCTTCAAACACGCCATCTCCACCATTTCCGTCATGCGCAGCGGCCCGGGCCGCCATCCGGCATCCTCCGGCGCATCCGCACCCGGCACGACAGCCGAGAGTTCGTCAGGCGAAAAAGAGGCCGGTAACGGCGGCGACGCGCCCTGAGCCATAACTGCACGGCGTCCAAACCCGATGCCTACCTGTCAAGCGTACACCCCCGGTATGTTCATCAGCTTCGAGGGGATTGATGGTTGTGGAAAAACGACCCAGGCGAAACGGCTGGTGGGAGCGCTCCGGCGGGCAGCCGTGCCGGTCATCCACACCTATGAACCGGGCGGCACGCGCCTTGGGCGTCACCTTCGCCAGGTGCTCCTCGATACCAGAGAGACAGCACCCACCATCCGCGCTGAAATTCTCCTGTTTGCTGCCGACCGCGCCGAGCACGTCGAGACCGTCATCCGTCCGGCGCTGACCGCCGGCCAGATGGTCGTCTGTGACCGTTTTGCCGATTCCACCCGGGCCTATCAGGGATACGGACGCCAGATAAGCGCCGAGGTCATCGAACAGAGTCTCCAGCTCGCCACGCAGGGGCTGGAACCGGATTTGACCTTCCTGCTTGACCTGCCAGTTGAAATGGCCGTCCAGCGGTTGAGGCAACGCGGCTCCCCCGTCCACCGTTTCGAGGCGGCGGGACTGGAGTTCCACCACCGGGTGCGAGCCGGCTTTCTGGCGCTGGCCGAACAGTACCCAACGCGCATTCGGGTCATTGACGCAACGCGCTCCCCCAACGACGTACACACAGCCATCTGGCAGGTGGCGGCAGCGCGGCTGACACCGCCCCTGCTGTAGCCGTCCTGTAGCCGTCACACTTCGGTCACGGTCAGCCCCTGGGTGGTGAGATGGGCATCGAGCACCTGCCCGCCGGCAGCCGTCAGAGCGGCCTGCACATCCGGCTTGCGCCCTTCGGCAACGACGAAGACCACGCAGCCACCGCCGCCAGCGCCACATACCTTCCCGGCCAGCGCGCCGGACTCCCGCGCCACGGCCATGAGCCGTTCAATGGTCGGTGTGGAAACCTCGGCCGCCAGTTGCCGCCGGTGGTGCCATTCCTGTTCCAGTGCTGCGGCCACCGCGCCAAGGTCACGGGCGCACACGGCAGCATACATCGCCCGGGCCAAATCCCGGATCCGCGCCAGAGCCGCCTGCGTCGCCAGGTCGCCCTCGATGTGCCGCTTGAAAATTTCCCAGTTGTTCGTGCCGGAAAAGTGCGCCTGCCCGGTGTGGCAGACCACGACGTGGGCATCCAGCCACGGAAGCCAATCGGCCGCCAGCGACTCATGGCAGACGCCCCCCACTCCCAGGTGAATGGCGCTGATGCCCCCATACACCGCCGGATAGTAATCCTGCACCCCGGCCGGAACGCGAATCACCTGCGTTTCGATATTCGGGGCCAGCATCAACAGTTGCTCCGGGGTGTAGCCAGCGCCGGTCAGATGATTCAATGCCCCGGCCATGGCGATGACCAGCGCCGATGAACCGCCCAGTCCCGAACCATGTGGCGCAGCGCACGCCGTCGTGACCTCGATGCCGCCCGACGGTGCAAAAAAAGCCACCAGTCGCGCCAACAATTGAAGCGGAGTGTCCAAACGCAGGGCTTCCCGTGACGGGTACACTTCACGCTGTCCGACATCACGCGAGACCAGGACAATGCTCGTATCCGCGCGGGTCGTCACTTCACAGGTCGCAAGCTGGTCAATGGCGGCATTGACGGTGAGCGCCCCCGGATGAAACAGATAGAGCGGTGGAAGGTCGAGCGTACCGCCGGCAAGATCAACGCGCGTCGGAGCCGTGGCAATGACCTTGCGCATCACGAGGCCGCCGGCTTGGCTTTGACGTAGCGCAGCCGTTCAACCGGCTGCCCGCCCAGCAGGTGCTCGTGGACAATGGCGGCTGCATCTTCCACAGCGACGTGCCCATACCAGACCTGCTCCGGGTACACGACGACCATCGGGCCGTTGCCGCACTGGGCAAGGCAGCCCGCCTTGTTGACCCGAATGCTCTCCAGCTTGCCGCAGGCTTTGACTTCATCCCGCAGCGCCTGCCAGACCGCCTCGCTTCCCTGGGTCGGGCAGGTTTTGCCCGCCACACACACGAACACGTGCTTTTCGTAGATACTCATCGGAAAAATCCTTCACCACAAAGTGCCAAATGCCGCCTATCTTGGCGGAAACACTGGCGGTTGGGAAGTCGCCCCGGCGTGGCGCCCGGCCAGTTGTTTCCAGCCGATTGGCACGTATAAAGTAGCGCCAGCGCCGCCCCGGAGTGATTGCCCCTGCCATGATGCACTCCGGGGCGACATCCCCAACCCGTCTGACCACCTGAAGTTATGTCCAAACGCCGCCTCCCTGATTCGCCCATGCGCGTCGTCCCGCAAGTGCCCGCCGGCAGCCTGAATGGGCAACCGGACGAAACCCCGAAACCAAAGGCAGCGGCCGGCGATAACCCGCCTTCACCGGAAAAACACACCTCCCTGCTGAAGGCGAGCGCTGGCGTCGGCATCGCGCTGGGCATTGCCACGATTGGCAGCTTCCTGCTGTTTCGCCTGCTCAACCGGATGAAGGTGGAGGGGCTTGAAAACATCCCGGAATCACACGAAAACGTCCTCTACTGCCCCAACCATTCCTCCATCCTGGACAACTTCGCTCTGGGCGTCGGGCTGTACATCCCGCGCATGCTGTTTCGCCCGGAATACATCCCCATCAATCTCGCCGACCGCAAGAACTTTTTTGGCGATCCGTCCTCCCGGCGCTTCAAGGACCGCGTTCTGCGGGTGCTGGGCGAATACTTCTTCAAAAACCTGCGTACCTTCCCGGTTGACCGGCAGGGTGTCGGCGGTCTCGAACAGGTTGATCAGTGGGTGGAGATGCTCCGGCAGAATATCGTCATCGTGTTCCCGGAAGGCACGCGGTCACGGACGGGCGAAATCGGCCGCGGCCGCGTCGGCGTCGGCAAACTCATCTACGACGCGCGCCCCACGGTTATTCCGGTACGTCTGATGGGCACCGATGAAGTGCTTGGCGTCGGCAAGCTCATCCCCAGCTTCTTTCGTACAGTGCGTATCATCATTGGCAAGCCGCTCGACTTGAGCGACCTGCTTGATCAACCGCTGCCGGAAGACGAACGGGCGCGGATTGACTTCTACCGTGCAATTTCCAACCGCGTCATTGAAGCCATCCGCGCCCTGGGTGACGGACGCCCGCTGCCGATGGACGCCCAGCCGGAAGCGCCAAAACTTCCCGCCGAGGCCGCCAGCGAAGATGAAGCCGGCCCCGTGTGAAGCTGGAAGCCAGAACCAGCCAACGCCATACGGGGCCGGCCCGGTAGCTGACCTGCCTACTTCACCGTCATCTGAAACGTCCTGACGAGAAACGCCCACACATCGGCCGTTTCCTCGATGAGCTTGGACGTGGGCTTGCCGGCGCCATGTCCGGCCTTGGTTTCAATCCGAATGAGTACCGGCGCGTCGCCTTTGTGCGCGGCCTGAAGCGCCGCCGCAAACTTGAAGCTGTGCGCCGGCACAACGCGGTCATCGTGATCCGCTGTGGTGATGAGCGTGGCCGGGTAGCGCGTTCCGGGCTTCAGATTATGGAGCGGAGAGTAGGCATACAGCGCCCTGAACTCTTCCGGGTTCTGGGGTGAGCCGTAGTCGGACTCCCACGCCCAGCCAATCGTGAACTTGTTGAAGCGCAGCATGTCCAGAACACCGACCGCCGGCAGCGCCGCGCCAAACAGTTCCGGGCGCTGCGTCATGCAGGCCCCCACGAGCAGCCCCCCGTTGCTGCCGCCCTGAATCGCCAGCCGCGCCGGCTGGGTGTACTTCTCCCGAATCAGCCACTCGGCGGCCGCGATGAAATCATCAAACACGTTCTGTTTCTTGAGCTTGGTGCCGGCCTGATGCCATTCCTCGCCATACTCGCCACCCCCGCGCAGGTTGGGAATCGCCAGCACGCCACCCATTTCCAGCCAGGCAATCCGGGCCGGTGAGAATGACGGTGTGAGCGAAATGTTGAACCCACCATAGCCATACAGCAGGGTGGGGTTCTTTCCGTCCCGCCTGAGACCCTTGCGGTGGACGATGAACATCGGGATGCGCGTGCCGTCCTTGCTCCGGTAAAACACCTGCTGGGTGACATACGCGCCCGGATCGAAAGCCACTTTGGGCTGCCGCAGAAGCGTGCTTTTTCCGGTGGTGAAGTCGTAGCGATAGATGCTTGTCGGCTGGGTGAAGCTCGTAAAGGCATAGAACGTCTCGGTGGCTTCCGGCTTGCCGCCAAAACCGGCGGCCGTGCCGATGCCGGGCAGGGCGATGTCCGGGCCGGGTTTCCCTTCGCGGTCAAACATCCTGACCTGGGTTTTGGCGTCCGAAAGATACAGGGCAACGAACCGTCCGCCGACCCACCGGACGGCTTCCAGCGTGTCCCGGCTCTGGGGAATGATCTCCCGCCAGTTCGTCCGTTCGGGGCGGGTGGCGTCAATGGCGATGAGACGGCCACGTGGCGCTTCCCAGTCGGTGCGGAAATAAAAGGTCGTTCCATCGTTGCCGACAGGCGTGAAGTCGGCGATGAAGTCGGGAATCAACTCGACCACCTTCGCTTCCGGGTTGGTCAAATCCTTGTAGAAAAACAGGTTTCTGGGACTCGTCCCCATGGTGACGACAATGCCCAGATACCGCCCGTCATCGGTGACATAGCCGCCAAAACCCCATTCCTTGTGGTCGCGGCGCTCGTAAACGAGTTCATCCGCCGACTGCGGCGTGCCCACGCGGTGGTAGTAGAGTTTCTGGTAGTAGTTCGTGGATTGCAGCAGATTCCCTTCCTTCGGCTCGTCATAGCGGCTGTAAAAAAAGCCCTTGCCGTCTTTCGTCCACGACGCGCCGGAGAACTTGACCCACTGGAGACGGTCGGGCAGGTCTTCGCCGGTTTCGACATTCCGTACCCGCCACTCGTTCCAGTCGGAGCCGGCTGTGGCCAGACCGTAGGCGAGCAGTTGGCCGTCATCGCTGACGGCATAGCCGGTCAGCGCCACCGTCCCGTCGGATGACAGGGTGTTCGGGTCGAGCAGCACGCGCGCCTGTGGGTCGTCCGGCGTCCTGCCGACGTACAACACACTCTGGTTTTGCAGCCCATCGTTGCGCGTGAAGAAATAGCGGTCGCCCTCGCGGAACGGCACCCCGAACTTTTCGTAGTTCCAGAGCTGGGTCAGGCGCTCCCGGAGCCGCGCCCGTTCGGGAATGGACTCCAGAAAACCAAAGGTGACTTTGTTCTGGGCTTCGACCCAGGCTTTGGTCTCCGGTGAGTCGGCGTCCTCCAGCCAGCGGTAGGGGTCAGCGACGTTGATGCCGTGGTAGTCATCCACCTGCTCGACCTTCTTCGAGGGCGGATAGACGATGGGTGACGATGCGGAAGCCTTCATATCTTTGGAGAAGTTCTGGGCAAAAAGCGGCAGCGGGGCCGTCCAGAGCAACATTGCCGTGCCGGCCACCAGGGAGCGTCGCAACGCCTGTCGCTTGAACATCGTGTCTTGTCCTCGTGAGATTGGGAATCCTGCCTTTCCGGCTGCAAGCCGCAGGCACTTTCCGGCTGCAAGCCGCAGGCAATGGTGTAAACCATGACATGTCCCGCCAGTGCTGCCTAGTGATCCACGTTCTGCCTTCAGGCGGCCACTGAATTTCTTTCCGGGAACAAAAAACCGGGAGCCGAAAGCTCCCGGTGTAACAAAAGTGTGCGTCACCCGACGATGGCGCTTACTTTCTGCCGAAGCTTACTTTTTGCCGAACGTGAAGTTGACGCCAAAGCTCAGGCGCAGGTGACTCTGGGTGTCGCGCAGAACGCTGCCGGAGCCACCGATTTTCGTAAACATGTATTCCCCCTGAATGGCGCGCAGGGAAACCGAATCCGAAACCTTCACGTCGAGGCCCCCGCCCATCGCCATGGCAAAACCGCCATCGCCGTCAAAACGCAGGGGCGTCGTATTGGACACCGGCACCCGGCTGGCCCGCGCGCCGCCCAACAGCACATGGGCAAAAGGCGTCACCCGGTCGCTCCGCAGGCTCACCCGTGGGCCGGCCATGAAGGTGTACAGGTTGGTCGCGTTGTCATAGTGCGCCCCAAAGTCGCCGACAATGCCCAGCACGCGATTGACGTTGTACACCCCCTGCAGATTGAAGCCAAAGGCATCCTGGCTGGGGCCACGGGGAGTGAGGTCATTGAGGCGCGTGTAGGTAAAACCGGCAAAAAATTCGCCCTGGGGAACATCCTGGGCAAAGGCCGTGTGGCCACATACAAACAGGCCAAACAGCAGAACAAACCACAGTTGCTTTTTCATACGCATCATTCCTTCAGGAAAAATGGAGACCAGCGCCAGACGTGTGGCGGTCAAACGACCGTCGCCGTTCGACCGCCAGACGCTTGGCCGCCGATCAGAAGTCAATCCGCAGTGCAAGCTGGATGACACGCGGGTTGCTTCCAAATGTCGCCCGCGGACGGTTGAAGAAGCTGTCCGAAGCAATCGTGAACCGATTGACAGCCGTGCCCGTCGTGCTCACCGGATTGACGCCATTGACTGACCCCGGCACAAATTGCGGATGGTTGAAGGCATTGAAGAAGTCAGCCCGGAACTGCGCCCGGATGCCTTCCGTAATCCGAAAGTTCTTGCGCACGAAGATGTCAAAGTTGTTGATGGCCGGCGTCCGCAGGGTGTTGCGTCCAGCCGTGGCCAGCGCGCCGGGGCCGGCGACGATGTACTGCGCGTTGGGATTGAGCGCCACGTAAGCCACCGCCGTCGCACTGCCCACTGGCACGGTGTTTCCAGCCGCATTGACAGCGCGCACACCGCTTCCAGTGCCCCGCTGCCCGTTCGGGTTGAGGATGGTACGGTCGCCGGCGTTGTCGCCGTTGAGGTTGGAATCCACACCGCTGCGGGCCGTGAAGGGCTTGCCGGTCTCATAGCTGTACGTACCAGAGATGCTGAAGCCCCCCAGCAGGGACCGCAGCCACGGGTTCGGGCTGTTGAGGAAAAACGGCAGATCGTAGTTAGCCGTAATCGCCAACCGATGCGTGCTGTCGAGCAGGGACAGCGACCGCTCCGCCCGCAGGTTCTGGAAATCCTGTACCCGGCGCGAGGACAACACGGTGCTGAACAGTTCCGCCGTCGTGTCGTCAATGAGCTTGCTGAAGGTGTAGGCCAGGTTCACGCTGTAGTTTTGCGTCAGCCGCTTCTGCACCTGCAACTGCAAGCCATGGTAGGTCGAGTTGCCGTTGGAGAGAAACGCCACCAGGTTGCCAGCATTGAAACCGGCCGCGGCAAACGCCGGGACGAAGTTCGACCGGGCCGCAATCACTTGGGATAATGTCGGCAATCCGGCCAACTGCGCTGGCGTCGGGTTGCTCAGGAACGTCGGCAGCGAGTTCTGCGGTGTCACCCGTGGTTGCCGGTTGATGCGGTTCTGCGTCAGCAGGTGGACGCCACGGGTTCCGACATAGCGGACTTCGGCCGCCCAGTCCTTGAGGAACTGGCGCTGAATGCCCAGCGTCCAGGTAATGGAGTAGGGCACTTTCTGGTCAGGAATCCACGACGAGGTGATGGCGCGCAACTGCGCCGGGGTTCCTGTGACGGGTGCCGGTGTCGGCGGCAGGCCACCACCGGCCAGAAAGCCCGGCACACCGGGGTCTTCCACGTTACGGGTCTGGTTGAACTGGGGCGGCAGCGACAAGATGTAGAGGTTGTCGAAGATGATGTCGTAGCCCATCGAAAATCCGGCGCGGATGGAGCTGGCTCCGGGATTCCCGAAGATGCGGTTCATCAGTCCCGACGAAAAGTTAGGCGCGTAAGCCAGTCCGATGACCGGCGCAAAGTTGGTCGTCTGCTCGGCGGGCGAGTTGAACGAAATCAGGCCCGGCACGGAAGCGGCGCTGTTGAGCCGCTGCAAACGGGCCGTAAACGGCACCTGCTGGTAGGAATACCGGAAGCCGTAGTTGAAGGTCAGCTCCGGCCGAATCCGCCAACTGTCCTGCGCAAACCCAAAAAACAGCCACTGGTTGCCGTAGTAGGGCGAAACCCCAACCGTGCGCTCACCAAACTCCGGGCTGAGGTCGCGCAGGAAGGACTCCGTTGCCAGGTAGAAGTAATCGCCCCGCTGCCGCTGGACGAACGACTGCGGCGCAATCAGCCGCCGGGTGTCAATGCCAAACTTGAGCGTGTGGTTGCCCACCGTCCAAGTCAGGTTCTCGATGAGCTGGTAGTTGTTTTCAATCCCGAACTGCGGAGCAACGCCGTTGGGGCCGATGTTGACGCCCAGATCGTTGAGTTCGATGTTGGGAAAACTATCCAACCCCGGATAAGGAATATCCGGCACGGGAACATCATTCCGTGACCGCCGGAACGAGAAACGAAACTCGTTGGTCAGGTTGGGCTGGATGGCAAAGACGTTGGTGTACGAAAACAACCGCCCATCTACCGGAATGGACGTGAAAAAGGCCGGCAGGCCCGCTCCGGTGTCAATGGCGCGAATGCGGTCAAAGATGAAGCGCGTCCGGTGCGTCATCCGTTCGCTCTGAACAAAGTCCAGATTGAACACGAAGTTGCGCTGGTTGCTGAAGGCCGGACGCTCAATGGCCACAAATCCGACGGGAATGTTCTGCCCGGCTACAACCAGTGTCCCGGCGAGGCTGGGGTCGGGCACGGGTGCGGCGGGCAGATAGGTGCGCAGGATGTTGAGATTGGTCGCCGAGAGACCGGGAATGCTGCCAAGCAGGGCGTAGCCGGCCTGGGTCGGTGCAATGATGCCACCGGCCGTCGCCGATGAACCCGTTTGCTGGCCTTCATACTGGGTGAAGAAAAACAGCCGGTCCTTGACAATCGGGCCGCCGACATTCCCGCCATAGCGGGAGTAGTCAAAGCGCGGCTGGGTGTCACGGGTGATGCCCTGTTCCTTCTCCCGGACGCCCAGCGCATTGAGGTTGCGGTTCTGGAGGAAGAAATAGGCCGTCCCGTGAAAGGCATTCGTGCCGGATTTCGTGACGGTGATGAACTGCCCGCCGTTCGACCGGCCAAACTCAGCGCCAAACTGATTGGTCAGCAGCGTGAATTCGGCAACGGCTTCGGGGGAAATGTAAATCTGCGGACCCGTCACCGACTTGTCGTTGTTGTCAATGCCGTCCACCGTGAAGTTGTTGTTCCGGGGGCGCTGCCCGCCGACGGAACCGCCGGTGCCAACCCCCAAACCGCCGCTGCTGGATACCCCGGCCGAGGTCAGCGCCAGGTTATAGACGCCTCCCGCGACAGTGGTTTGCCCAAGCTCGACAACCTGGCGGGATTCATAGGAACGTGCCAGATCGTTGGAACTCGTCTGCACCAGCCCCACGCTCGTCGCGGTGATTTCAACGACATCCGTGGTGCCGCCAGCTTCCAGCTTGGCGAGGACGTCAGTCGTACGGTTGAGTTCAACGCGCACGCCTGTCAGGAGCAAAGTTGTGAAGTTTGTCGCTTCGATTTTAACTTCGTAGAGTCCGGGCGGCAGGTTGACGAACAAAAACTCGCCGCTGTCATTTGATTGTCCCGTGGTCACCTTGTTGGTTTGTTTGTCCGTCAGGGTGACTTTGGCACCAGCGACCACCGCGCCGGTTGCATCCTGAACAATCCCACGGATGTTCCCATTCGTCACCTGCCCCAGGCTGGGTGTTGCCAGCCAGCCGGTCAGGACGAAAAGCGCGGCGACCAGAAGTTGCCGGATGTTCTTCATGTAACGAGGCCTATCCATAGACTTCGTTGACTCCTCACTTGCAAAGTTGCCCAGAAGGGCACCACCATAGTAAGGCAAATAACGTACCGGAATTTACAGATTGTTTACAGCGCCGGTCTGTCAGGTCAGATTCCCACCTGACCGGGCAGAAAACCGACAAAGAACCAGAACCCCGTGCAGGAATGCAACACATCAGCCGCACAGGTTCCAGACGCCTTCATTTTTTTGGATGATTCCGGGCAGGGATTTCAAAAATTCAGTGTAGCAATCCACCACCCGGCTATGCGCGCCACAGAGTTGCCCGGCGACCTTCGACTCCACTGCGGCTCACCGGCCAGACGGCAACAGCGCGCGCAGACTCCGGCAAGGCCACTTGGCGCTGTGTGGCGGGTTGAATCTGCAACTCCCAGGTTTCACCGGTCTGGATGGCAATGCACCAGCGGGCCACCGATAAGCCGTCACCAGTCTGCCAGACGGCCACCGGACGGCCACGCCTTGGAGCCATTCCAACTTCCAGGTGCGGCGCCGGCAGAACGGCGGCATTGAGCCACGGCGAAGCTGGGACGAGCGCCGGGACGGAATACACTTCCTGCTGGAGCAAATTTGACAGTCCGCCGCGATTGTGCCGGAACACCCGAAAGCTGAAGTGAATGTTGCCGCCCTGCCGATTGAGCCGCCGGGAAAGCCGGACTTGGGCCGTAATTTCCTGCGCCGGAACAGCGCGCGGCGTGCCATCAGCCACCTTGAACGCGGCGCTGCCAGGCCACACGTGCCGGCGCTGGCGATTTTGCGCCAGCCACCATTCAAGCAACCGGAGATAACTCTGCCGCTCACGCTCAATGGGCCAGTAAAGCTGGGGCGCGAGATAATCCACCAGTCCGTCGGTCAACCACCGGCGGGAGTCAGAACACAACTCCACGTAGGAGTTCAGTCCCTGAATGCCGGGCGGATGGTCGGGCTGCCAGATGCCAAAGGGACTGATGCCGAACTTGACGTGGGGCTTGAGGCGACGAATCCCGGCGGCAACCTCGCCGAGGAATTGGTTGATGTTATGCCGCCGCCAGTCGTCCCGCGCGCGCCAGGTCTTGCCCTGGCCGTAGCGCGCCCAACTGTCATCATCGGGAAAAGGAATAAGGTAGCCGGATACCAGCCGTTCCTTGTACGGGTAGAAGTAGTCGTCGAAGTGAACGGCATCAATGTCGTAACGTTCAACGACATCCAGAATGACCCGGCAGGAATGGGCGCGGGCTTCCGGCTCGCCGGGATCAAGCCAGTGATAGCGCCCGTAGGGCTTGGCCAGGTCGGGACGCCGCCGGGCAATGTGCTGCGGGTCCACGCCCCCCTGTCGCGCCCGGTGCAGCGCCCGAAACGGATTGAACCAGGCATGCAGTTCCAGTCCGCGTGCGTGAGCCAGCTCGATGGCGTAGGCCAGCGGATCGTAAAACGGCACTGGCGGTCGCCCCATCACCCCGCAGAGATATTCCGACCACGGCTCATAGGGACTCGCATAGAGCGCATCACACATGGGCCGCACCTGAAAAATCACGGCATTGAAACCAAGCGCCTGAGCCAGGTCGAAGATGGCGCGCAACTCGGACTGCTGCTCCTCCGGGGTGAGGCGGCGCGACGAAGGAAAGTCTATGTTTTCGACCGTGGCCACCCAGACGCCCCGGAACTCACGGGGAACGCGCGGAATGTCCCGGTCCAGCGTTTCCGGCGCGTCAACCCACCCTTCCAAACGGTGCAGTACAGGTCCCGCCACACCAGTCCCGACCGGACACAAGACCCCACCGCAACTGAGCGCAAGATGCTGAAGAAACTCACGGCGTCTCATGACGCATTCACCGCACACATCGAACCTGGCCACGGACGCCGGTGAAAACCCGGCTCACGTTGACCATCAGAATCTGGGATCCTCAGAACCTGGACGAACATCAAAAATGGACAATGAAGTTTTCCCCAACCTGCCTTCCTCTGCCCTCGGCAATGGCGCGCGCCCGTTCCGACACTTCCAGCAGATCGGCCCGCACGACAGCGGCCCGCGACAGTGTCGTTGCTTCCGGGATGGTCACACCGTCTCCGACGATGACCTCGTGCAACTCCACCTTAGCGCCGATGGTGACGTGGTTCCAGAGAATGGTGCGCGCCAGACGGGCATCAGCCGCCACCTGGCAATTCTGGCCGCGAATGACCGCCTGCGGATGGCCTGCCAGGTGACAGGACAGGTCAAGGTATCGCTCCAGCGTGCTGAACTCATACCAGTCTTCATCCGGCCCTGCCACGTGGGCAATAACGCGCTGCCCGTCGGCCATGGCGCGGGGATAAACGTCGGTTGTTGTGTGTGAGAACCGGGCGCGTGGGATGTAGTCAAAAATCTCCGGTTCGAGAATCTGAATGCCCGTGAAAAACAACGGCGGCGGATCAGGTGCAGCGGCATCTGGCGGCGGCGCAAAGCCCCGGATGGCTCCTGTGTCATCCACTTCGACCACACTGAACCGCTCCCACCGCCGGTTTGGCTTGAGAATCAACGTTGCCAGCGCCTGCTGGCGGCGGTGCGTCGCCAGCGCCGCCTGAAGATCAATCGTGGTGATGAGCTTGCCGTTCATGACCACAAAGGTTTCCGTTGGATTGAGGAGCGGCTTGGCGTGGTCGAGCGCACCACCCGTCCCCAGAATCTCATCCGACTCGTGGCTGTAGGCAATGCGGCAGCCAAAGGCCGCACCATCCCCCAGGGCGGCCACAATGGCTTCCCCCCGGTAGTGCAGGTTCACCACGAGATCACAGCAGCCAAAGCGGGTGAGGTAGTCCACGCCATAGGCAACGAGCGGGCAGCCCAGTACGGGGAGGGCCGGTTTGGGACGGTCCAGCGTGAGCGGAAACAGCCGTGTCCCGAACCCGGCGGCCAGGAGCATGGCTTTCATGGCACCACCACCTGCTCAACGCTTGAAGAGCTTGCCAAACAGCTCACCGACATCCTGCTGTAGCAGACTTTTCTTGGGTTCTTCGGGTTTTTCCGTCTTGGCCGGGGACTCCGCCGCTGGTGTCTGCGGCTTGGTGGGCAATTTGGGTGGCACGGGTGCAGCCTTTGCCGCCTTGGTTTCGGTCTCCGGCTTCAGCAGGGATAGCATCTGTTTGGCCACCGCGTTGTCCGGCTGAATGGCCAACGCCGCCTCAAACTGCTTGCGCGCCGACTTTTCCATGCCGGCCTGATGGTACATGTGCCCCAGTGCCAAGTGCGCGTCCACGTAAGTTCCATCAATTTTGAGGATGGCCAGAAGCTGATCTTCGGCTTCCTTGCGCAGCTTCGGGTTCTGCATGCACAACGAAGCCAAGCGCGAGCGATAGCGGATGACCTCCGGTGCCAGGCGCACGGCTTCGCGCAGGTAGGTTATGGCTGTAATGAAATCCTTGCGCTCAATAGCCGCACAGGCCATCTCATAGCTTCGCGCGGCCGTTTCAGCCGCCGTCTCGGCTGGCGCCGACACAGAGCCGGTGGTTGCCGCCCCGGTCTGCCGTCCCAACCCCTGGCTGGAAGACCCGGTTCGGCTGCCAACAGGTTGTGTGGAAGAGGCGAGTGAGCCAGTTGTGCCAGCGCCGACCGGTGGGATTGGCGGCGTGGGTATCTGCCCTGTCTGGGTGCCGACCGCGGGTTTACTGACCGGTGGCGCGGAGGGCGGACTGGGCGCTGTGACCGAAGCGACTTTGGCTTCGGTCTGTACCGTATTTTCTGGAATCAACCCAATGAACTCATCATACCGTCGCCGGACATCCGGGTCGCGCAGCTTTTCGTAGGCTTCACTGATGCGGGCAAAAATCCATTCGGCGCTTTCCAGGACATCCGGCATCCCCAACGGCCGGTAGCGGTCGGGATGGTACTTTTTCGCCATCTGGTAGTACGAACGCTTGATTTCGGAATCACTCGCCGTCGGCCCCACGTTGAGCATGTCGTAGTAGGTCGTGGTTTTGAGGGACAGAAACTCACGAAGCATCTGAAGCTCGAAGCGGGCTTCATCAGGCTTGACGGCTTCCGGCTCCGGGATGCTGTGCGGGGTGGGTGGTGTCGCCACTGGCTGTGGTGTTGCTGGTGGCGGCGCAGCCGGAGCTGCCGGTTGGGGATTGGCCATGGTTGGGCGGGGATGACTTCCCACGAGGATACCGGCACACAGCAGACCATACACCACCCGCAGGATGGTTGCCTCCGGGACGCCACTGATCAGCACCAGCTCGTCAATCGTCATCCGTCCGGTGATCCGCGACAGGACAAAGCCTTCCGTACCATCGAGCGTTGCGCGCTGAAGCTGGGTCATGGCATCGGGCGACAACTCGATGAACTGCGTGGTTGGCCCAAGCGCGCGCCGTACGGCCTCATCATTGGTCATACGGCGGACGCCCATCAGGATGAGATTGGGAGTCAGCAAATTGAGCTTGACATCGTGGGCGGCGCGCGTGCCTTCCTCGAAAACAAACTCTCCACGCTCCCACTCGAAGGCGGCCAGGATGATTTCGGTGAGGTGCTGGTGCGCATGGGTCTCCACGGTCTCACGGGACATGACGCCCATTTCGACCAGCACCTGCCCAAAGCGCTGTTTGGCATTGGGCTTCTGGACGGCCGCTTCATACTGCTCGCGGGTGATGAGGTCGCGCGCCAGCAGAAAGTCGCCAAGCCGTTCGTGCGGCAGATTGGAGAGGGCAAACACCAGATCACCCTGCTCCACAAAGACGGCGCGCAGCTCACGGTCGCGGGTCAGGCGCAGCAGGCCCGTCCGCCGTGTCAGATGTAAGTCACGGATAATGTCGGCGAAGTTGATAAGTGAAAGCGTGCCCTTCATGGAAGTATCCAAAAGCAGCGTACGAAAAATGCCAAGGGCGCAAGGCCAAAGTCGAATGTCTGTGACTTGGGCCGGGATTGACCGTCAAACGACCGGGCGTATCGAGGAAACTGGTGACTCGACCGTTGTGATTGTGCTTTGGTTTTGAGCACTGCACAAGCCGGTTGAGGCGAAATTTCTCCACGCCTGAAAAATCCCGGTTCAAGCCGGGAAACAGCGAGCGCCAGTCCAGGAAGGCGGACGGAGGCAACGGCCCGGTTCTTCAGGAACGCCGCCCGCAGCAAGCCAACCTGCCAGTTGGTTTTGCCAACCAAGGACACACCATCCGGTTCCTGTCAAACCCTTTCGCAGGTTCACCCGTGGGTTCTCCTGTTCTCTGGGCTTCTCAGGACGACTTTGCCGCGTGTTATGGTTAGCCCGCCGGCCCTCCGGGCAACTCCCCGCTGCATCCCTCCATCGCGGCGGTTTTGTTATGAGGTATTGATGCGCCATTTTCTGTTCATACTCTGCTGCCTTGGACTTCTGGGGGGGCTGCTCTGCGTGCCGCGCCCACCTGGTGTCGCGGCCCAGAACCTTCCCCAGCCGGCCACGGCCGCCACCGGTGAGGAAGAGTTTACTCTCGACGTGATCAATATCTCCCTGCCGGTGACGGTCATTGACCGGCAGGGGCGCTTCATTCCCAACCTGGGGCAGTCTGACTTTGAAGTGTTTGAAAACAAGCGTCGGCAACCCATTATTGCCTTCCAGCGCCGGGACGGACTCCCACTCAACGTGGCCATTCTCATGGACACCAGCACAAGCGTGCGTTACCGCCTGGCCTTTGAGCGCGAAGCCATCACGGAATTCCTGAGCAAGCTGCTGGACAACCGCCGCGACCAGGCTTCGTTTGTCACCTTTGATGATGAGCCACGGATTCGGTCCGGCTTTACCAACGACTTCCAGCAACTGGCCCGGGTCGTCAACAGCGTTACGACCGCCAACGGTCGGACAGCACTTTACGACACCATCAAAAAGGTTTGCCTGGAGCACATGCCTTTGGCCAGCACACGGCGGCGCGCCATCCTGCTCGTCACCGATGGCGGCGATACGGCCAGCAGCACAACCCTGGACGAAGCCATTGCCATTGCCCAACGGGCGGAAGTCACCATTTATGCCATCAGCACCAAGGGCGGCGGCGTGTTTCGCATCGAAGGCAATCCCTACTTCAACATGGACGACCGCAACCTCAAGCGCCTGTGCAAGGAAACCGGCGGGGATGTCTTTTTCCCCAGCGATACCAAACAGACCAAACGGGCTTTTGACCTGGCCAAAGATTACTTGCGCAACCAGTATTTCCTCGTCTATGAACCAAACGAAAACAGAAACACCAAACACTTCCGGGAAATTGAAGTGCGCATTCCCAAGCACCGGGATGCGCGCGTTCTCACCCGGCGGGGCTATTTTCCGGGCGCTCTGGCAACGGAAGTAAAGTAGCCGCCGGGACAGGACCGGACCCGCGTGATGGAATCTGTCCGGGACATCAAAGGTGCGGCTCCGTGCCAGTTGGGTGAACCCTTATGAACCACCAACCTCTGCTTGCACTTGCGCTCTTGGGCGGTCTTGTCATTTGGCCGGTAGCTTCGGCACAGGCCGACACCATCCGCCTCAAAAACGGACAGACGGTTGTCGGCAAGATTGTCCGCTATGAAAACCGGCGGTTCATCATCGTGTATGAACGGTCTTCGCCCGGAACCCAAGCCATCATTGCCCTTGAGGATATTGAAAGCGTCGAGTTTGACGGACGCCCACTGCCGCCTGGCTATGGCAGCAGCACCGGCAGCACAAGTCCACCAGACACGCGCCCGCCCGCCAGCAGTACGCCCCCACCCCGCACGATGCCCCCTTCATCCGGCTCGGCTTCGGGACCTTCCAGCCCGACAACGCCCCCGGCCACCCGTCCTCCGGCAACCGGCAGTAGTACCGGAAGCGGGACCGGCAGCCCGGCGCTGACCCGGACGGTACAGGTCATCGCCCGCGACGACTGGACTTATACCCAACTCGATGTGCGCCGTGGCGACCGGGTGCGCATCTCAGCCCGTGGCTCGATCCAGCTTGATGGCCGCCGCCAGTCCACTCCGGCCGGCATCGCCGAGGATGACCCGGAGAAACTGATGCCGGGACGGCCCACCGGGGCCCTCATTGCCGTCATCGGCGATGACAATGACGACTACATTTTTATCGGCAGCACACGCGAATTCGTGGCGCAACGCAGCGGCAAGCTGTATCTGGGTGTCAATGAAGGCGACCTGTCCGACAACAGCGGGAGCTATGAAGCGCAGGTTGAAATTCAAAGAACACCCTGACGCTGGCCCAAATGTTTCCAAACATACTTTCCGCTCTGGGGATGGCTCCGTAACCTTTGAAGGCAAAAGCTTTAGATTCCAGGTCAAGGAAGTGTCCAAGCCATGCCCCTGTATGAATATGCGTGTGAAAGCTGTGGCGCACGGGTGGAAGTCATCCAGAAGTTCTCCGATGCGCCGCTCGTCACCTGTCCCACCTGTGGCGCCGACGCCCTGAGTCGTGTGGTGTCCGCTCCGGCGATTACGTTCAAAGGTTCCGGCTGGTACATTACGGACTACAGTGCCAAGGGTCGCCAGGAAAACACCTCCACGTCCTCCCGGCGCGAAGGAAGCCAGACAGAAGCGGCTTCAGACACCGGGACGGCAACTTCCACCTCCGATGCCAAATCGTCCGTTCAAGCTGCGTAAATTTTCCTTTCCTGTCTCTGTAACCCGATCCATAACCTTTTTCCTCCCGGTGATGGGGATACTGCTGATGGGCGCTGTTCCCCTCACCGCCTGTCGGCCATCGGCGGCCCAGTCGGTGGCGGTCATCAAAACCGAGTTTGGCAGTATCGTCTTTGAGTTCTTTCCCGATATTGCTCCGAAGCATACAGCCCAGATTCAGGGCCTCATCCGTAGTGGTTTTTACGATGGAACCGCCTTCCATCGGGTCGAGCCGGGCAGCCTGATTCAAGGCGGCGATCCCAACTCCAAAACCGGGCGCGAAGACACCTGGGGCATGGGACGCCCCGACCTGCCCAAGATTCCGGCGGAATTCAGCGCGCTCAAGCATGTCCGCGGCACGGTGTCGGCAGCGCGCGTCGGCAATGACAAAAACAGTGCCACGACCCAGTTTTTCATCTGTTGCCGGGCGCATCCCGAATGGGATAACCAGTACAGTATCTTTGGAAGGGTGATTGCAGGAATGAACGTTGTGGATATTATCTCCAATGCACCCACGGTTGAAGGAACGTCCCGCCCAAAGCAGAAGATCACCATGCTTTCGGTGACACTTGAACCACGGAGCAACTATCCACCCACGCCCCCCCAGCCCTGAGCACCGCTGAGTAGCGTCACTGTCTATGCCCAACCGCGATGCCAACCCGCCCGACACGGATACGACACGCAACCCCAGCTTGGGCAGTCCTTCCGGGGAAAAGCCCTACCGGGCCGAAGAAAGTGACGACGATATTGCGGCGGCCATTGACGAACTCATCCACCCGACCGGGGCCTTTGCGCCGCCTTCCATCGAAGACCAGCTCGCCACCGAACGCCGGACGGAAGCCGAACTCAAGGGCATGTTCGGCTCCATCGTGTGGGAATTCCTGGAACCCGTCGGACTGTCGCTCTACACCCTGGCGGACTATGTCGCCCGCGCCGGCAACGGCTCGGACCAGAGCCGGGTCGTCAAGGGGACGGTGGATGCCTGTATCGGGGCGCTGCGCCCGCTCATCAAGGCTTCGGAGACGATTCAGTACCACGACATTCTCGATGTGCTGAAGGGCATTGAGCGTCCTCTCCTTGATGTGCGGATGGGCAAACGCACCCTGACCGAGCGCGACACCAAAAACCTTACCCGTGATTTCAACGAACTCCGCCGCCTCATCCGGCAGAATCTGGCGGCGGAACCGGCGTCCCCGAGCCAGGACGCCAACGATGCCATGGCAGCCACGCCTCACATTTCAGATGTTGCGGCGTACTTCAAGACCATTGACCCGGTCAACCTTCAGCGGCTGCATGCCGCCGGCATTACCCGCCTGGGCGACATTGGCACGGCTTCGGCCTACGAACTCGCCACAGCCGCCGGCATCCCTGTTCCCGTGGCCGAACGGGTCAAAGCCTGTGCCTTTCGGGCGATTCTCGAAACCGGGGCTGGGGTGGGGGCCAGCGCACCGCCGGCCGGTTCCGCCGCGCCATCACCGGGCAGCCCCCCAACCCCAACGACGCTCCCCCCACCGGTCTCTGAAACGGCGGAGGCCAGGGCAATTGACGCCACACCGCCGCCGCTCGACATCAGTGGCGAGTTTGCGGCTTTCGCTGGCGATCAACCCATCACGGAGCTGCGCCGTCTGGCACACCTGCGGGAACTCATCCAGCAGGAAGGCAACCGCTACAGTCAAGCCGGGGCCCGGTTGAGCATTGAACTGCACCGCGCCCACCGCGCCCTGTTGCAGTTGCGCGCCGAACACAACCGCCTCCGGGGTGAACTGGAGTTTCACCGCGAAGAACTCCGGTCCCTGTTTGACGGGCCAGCGTCCACCTCAGACCCGGAAGACGCCCACAAACACCTTCTGGCCGCCACCCAGCAAACCCTTGACGCGCTTACAGCGGCGGCCAAAAAGGCATCGCTGTTTAGCCAACAACTGAACGAAGCCCTGACGGAAGCCCGCGAACTCATCGGCGAAGTCAACGAACTGCGCCGCAAACGGCGGCTGCGACGCGGCGATTCACGGGAGCCGTAAGCGGGACGGTCCAGGTTTAGCCGCCTGCCGGTGAAACGGGATGGCGCTGCCGGACGGCCTCGTAGAGGATGATGCCGGCAGCCACCGACACATTGAGCGAGGTGATGTGGCCCAGAAGCGGCAGCGTCACCACCAGATCACACCGCTCGCGCACCAGCCGCCGGATGCCCTTTCCCTCACTTCCCAAGACCACCGCTGTTGGCAGGGTAAAGTCCCAGCCGACGTACGGACGCTCCCCGTCCCGTTCCACCCCGACAATCCAGATGTTCCGTTGCCGCAGGCTGTCGAGAGTCGTCGCCAGATTGACGACCCGCACAACCGGCAGGTATTCCGTCGCGCCGGCGGAGGCTTTGACAACCGTATCGGTCAACCCGACAGCATGGTGTTCCGGGATGATGACGGCGTGCGCGCCGGCGCACTCCGCCGTACGGATAACTGCCCCCAGGTTGTGCGGGTCTTCGACCTGATCGAGCACCACCAGCAGGGGACTGCCCGTGATGCCGGACAGCACTTCTTCCAGATCGGCATAGCCGACCGCCGACACCAACGCCACAACGCCCTGATGATTGGCCCGGCGGGTGATGGCATCGAGCCGACTGCGTTCGACTTCAGACAAAGGGACACGGGCCTGTCCGGCCAGCGCGCGCAGTTCCTGCAACCGGTGCGGCTTTGTGCCGTGCGCCAGCCACACTTCCTTCACCCGCCGCTTGCCGCTGCGCAGGGCTTCCAGAACCGGCGAGATACCGTAGATCACCGCCATATTGTCTTCCCCGGCAGTTCTGCGCCCTGCCTTGCATTATCAGACGATTGTTCCATAACAGCTTCCATCTTCAATAACCTTTGCCTTCGCCTCGCAGCCGGCTTTACGCTAGGCTCTCGCAGAAACACCCCTCCACCCCGTCACGGCCAACACCGAAATAGATATTCCACACAGATAATTCAACCGCCCCTGAAGGAATCCTCCCTATGCGCCCTGGCTTCAGCCCGCTGTCCCTGGCTGTCCTGCTCATCATCCTGGCGGCCTGTTCCACGCCCAAATCCACTTCTCTTGCCGCTCCCACCCCCTCGCCCTCGGCACCTAACCTGGCTTCCACGCCTGATACCCGGACGGACACCCGGCCGACCGGCGGAACCATTACCGGACTCAAGCTGGTCAAAAAGCTGAACGTTCCGGCGGGGCCCAAGTCGCTGCGTGTCCTCCCGGACGGCAAGCGGGTCATGACGTGCAACCTCTACGGCTACCAGGTGACGTTCATTGACGCCCAAACCTATGAAATCCTGCGCAAAGTCCCCGTCGGCGGCGAGCCGGTCGAATGCACCTTCACCCGAGGCGGCAAATATGCCTGGGTGTCACTTTACGGCAGCGAGCGGGTCGGGGCGACGAGCGTCGTGGTGGTCATTGACACCGAAACCTACCAGATTGTCACCCGGATTCCTGCCGGGCGGGTACCGAAGGTCGTTGCTGAAAGCCCGGATGGCAAGTGGGTTTATGCCGCCAACTGGCTCTCCGAGTCCATTACGGTCATGGACGCCGAAAAACTGACCAGGGTCAAGGATGTTCCCGTTGGAAGGGTTCCCCGTGGCATCTGCTTTGCGCCCGATGGCAAGCTGGCTTACGTCTGCATCATGGGCGGGCACAGTCTGGCGGTCATTGATGTCGAACAGGGACATCAGAAGGTCCGCGACATTGAAACCGGTTACAACCCACGTCACGTCTGTGTCTCCCAGGATGGCAGGCTGTTGTACGTTGCCCTCAATGCTTCCGGGACACTCATCAAAATTGACCGCGCGACGGAAACCATTATCGGGCGCGCCAAAACCGGCACGCAGGCACGTTCGACCTCGCTTTCCATTGATGATCGCTATGCCTTTGTGTGCAACTACGAAGACAACAATCTGGGCGTCGTCGATCTCGAACAGATGAAACAGCTCTTTACGGTCAAAACCGACGTGCACCCGATTGGTGTGACGACCATGCCCGATGGCAAATACGTGTGGGTGTCGAACTACCGCCCCAGCACGGTCTATGTGTTTGAGATTGAATATGCCGCCGCTGGGAGCACGGGCGTCCCAAATTCCTGAGAGTGCGGGCGTCTCGCCCGCATCTTTTGCTGGAGAACCGGGCATCCGCCCGCATGTCCGCCGGATGTTATTCAACCGTCGCTGACGCGACGGAACGACTTGGTGACACCTTACCCGGCATTGAAATGCCGGGCTAAATTCAGGCGTCGCTACGCGACGTAGGACGATGTGGGATGCCCGCGCCTCAAACCTGTCGCGTAGCGACGGTTGAATTTAGCGTGGGTTTCAATCCACGGATCGCGGCATCCCCGCAATCGTCCCCCGTCGCGTAGCGACGGTTGAATTGAGGCGTGGGTTTCAACCCACGAATTCCGGGCATCCCCGTATCGGCCGCGTCACGTACGGGCAACCGCCACACCCGCCGGATTGGAATCCCCATCGTCGCGTAGCGACACCTGATTTTAGCCGTGGGTTTCAACCCACGAATTCCGGGCATCCCCGTATCGGCCGCGTCACGTACGGGCAACCGCCACACCCGCCGGATTGGAATCCCCATCGTCGCGTAGCGACACCTGATTTTAGCCGTGGGTTTCAACCCACGAATTCCGGGCATCCCCGTATCGGCCGCGTCACGTACGGGCAACCGCCACACGCCGGGTTGGAATCCCCATCGTCGCGTAGCGACGCCTGATTTTAGCCGTGGGTTTCAACCCACGGATCGCGGCCCCCCCACACCCCCGTCGCGTCAGCGACGGTTGAATTGAGACGTTTTTTTCAACCCACGGAATCCTGGGAGCGCGGGCGTCCTGCCCGCACGAATTACGCGACGTATCGGAACACCTCTTCCCCGCCGGTGGCGTTCATCCGTCGCTGACGCGACGGGAAACAATTGGGGGGGGCGACGTAATCCGTGGGTTGAAACCCACGGCTAAATTCGGTTGCCGCTACGCGGCAGGAACACCCATTTCTCACTGCACTCAACAAGGAATCTCACCAACCTTCGTCTGCACGCTGACGCGGCAGGAACACGGGTTTCCCACTTCGCGACCGTAGGCATCTCCCCCATTTCCGTGGGCGTCCCCAAATCTCCATCGTCACGTACGGGCAACCGCCACACCGCCGGGTTGGAATCCCCATCGTCGCGTAGCGACACCTGATTTTAGCCGTGGGTTTCAACCCACGGATCGCAGGCATCCCCGTATCGGCCGCGTCACGTACGGGCAACCGCCACACCCGCCAGATTGGAATCCCCATCGTCGCGTAGCGACACCTGATTTTAGCCGTGGGTTTCAACCCACGAATTCCGGGCATCCCCGTATCGGCCGCGTCACGTACGGGCAACCGCCACACGCCGGGTTGGAATCCCCATCGTCGCGTAGCGACGCCTGATTTTAGCCGTGGGTTTCAACCCACGGATCGCGGCCCCCCCCACACCCCCGTCGCGTCAGCGACGGTTGAATTGAGACGTTTTTTTCAACCCACGGAATCCTGGGAGCGCGGGCGTCCTGCCCGCACGAATTACGCGACGTATCGGAACACCTCTTCCCCGCCGGTGGCGTTCATCCGTCGCTGACGCGACGGGAAACAATTGGGGGGGCGACGTAATCCGTGGGTTGAAACCCACGGCTAAATTCGGTTGCCGCTACGCGGCAGGAACACCCATTTCCCACTGCACTCAACAAGGAATCTCACCAACCTTCGTCTGCACGCTGACGCGGCAGGAACACGGGTTTCCCACTTCGCGACCGTAGGCATCTCCCCCATTTCCGTGGGCGTCCCCAAATCTCCATCGTCGCGTACGGGCAACCGCCACACGCCGGGTTGGAATCCCCATCGTCGCGTAGCGACGGCTGAATTTAGCCGTGGGTTTCAACCCACGAATTCCGGGCATCCCCGTATCGGCCGCGTCACGTACGGGCAACCGCCACACCCGCCGGATTGGAATCCCCATCGTCGCGTAGCGACGCCTGATTTTAGCCGTGGGTTTCAACCCACGGATCGCGGCCCCCCCCACACCCCCGTCGCGTCAGCGACGGTTGAATTGAGACGTTTTTTTCAACCCACGGAATCCTGGGAGCGCGGGCGTCCTGCCCGCACGAATTACGCGACGTATCGGAACACCTCTTCCCCGCCGGTGGCGTTCATCCGTCGCTGACGCGACGGGAAACAATTGGGGGGGGGGGCGACGTAATCCGTGGGTTGAAACCCACGGCTAAATTCGGTTGCCGCTACGCGGCAGGAACACCCATTTCCCACTGCACTCAACAAGGAATCTCACCAACCTTCGTCTGCACGCTGACGCGGCAGGAACACGGGTTTCCCACTTCGCGACCGTAGGCATCTCCCCCATTTCCGTGGGCGTCCCCAAATCTCCATCGTCACGTACGGGCAACCGCCACACCGCCGGGTTGGAATCCCCATCGTCGCGTAGCGACGGCTGAATTTAGCCCTGGGTTTCAACCCACGAATCCCGGGCATCCCCGTATCGGCCGCGTCACGTACGGGCAACCGCCACACCCGCCGGATTGGAATCCCCATCGTCGCGTAGCGACGGTTGAATTGAGGCGTGGGTTTCAACCCACGAATCCCGGGCGTCCCCAAATCTCCATCGTCACGTACGGGCAACCGCCACACCCGCCGGATTGGAATCCCCATCGTCGCGTAGCGACACCTGATTTTAGCCGTGGGTTTCAACCCACGAATTCCGGGCATCCCCGTATCGGCCGCGTCACGTACGGGCAACCGCCACACGCCGGGTTGGAATCCCCATCGTCGCGTAGCGACGCCTGATTTTAGCCGTGGGTTTCAACCCACGGATCGCGGCCCCCCCACACCCCCGTCGCGTCAGCGACGGTTGAGTTGAGGGGGTTTCAACCCACGGACCGTGGTGATGCCCCCATTCCCATGTGGGTCAATGCGGGCTGGACGCCCGCGCTCCCGGCAGCTTAGACCCACACCGAGGGCGGCAGCCCCAGCTCCGCCGCCAGCTCACAGGCAATGGCATCCAGGTCAAAATAAAGCCACCCCTGCCCGCCACCGGACAGGCGCAGGCTGCCCGGACGCTCCATACTCGGCAACCAGAGCGGTTGCGTCACCGGCTGTGGCACCGGCTGGACCACCTCCGGCCGGCGCACCCGCCGTCGTGGCAGACGCCGCCGGCGACGCTGCCGCAGGCTCCCCAACTCGCTGCCCGCCGAACTCCCTACGCCAAACCGGTGAAGACCCGGCACGTCAAAGGTTTCCTCATCCTCAATCCAGTCACTCCACTCCAGCTCCTCGATGATTTCTTCCTCTGTCGGGACGGCTTCGGCAATGTACCCGGCCGACAGAAGCTGCTCCACATTGGCAAAGGCAACCGGAATGCCCCGCGCCGCCAGTCGCGCCAGGTAGGTGTCCCGCAGCAGGGCGGGCAGATAGTGCAGCAGCGCCAGCGCCGCCAGGTCTCCGCCATCCCGCTCGAACAGTTCGGACACCACATCCCGCACGGAATCGGGAAGCTGCCGAATATGCTCCGGTTCGAGCGGCAGTCCGTCGCCAGCCGTAAACACGGCGTCAGACACGGCCGGCGCAAACCACGCCTCCAACGCCTCCCGTGGCAGCGCGGCACCGTTGGTCTGGAAACCGGACACCTCCAGCGTACGCCGGAAACGGGTCTCCGAAATCCGGTACTCCGGCTGGGGCGGCAACTCCGGCGCAACCGTGCCCCGGGGGGTTTTCTTCTCCGGCGCCGACATCAGACGAATGAAACCAAACTGCGGCGAATGGACGCCGAATTCCACCAGATAGGTCCGGTCGGGAAACACGCTGAACCACTCGCTCCCCTGATACAGCACCGGGTAGTAGGTTTCTTTCTCCGTCTCACGTTCCGTAACCCGTAACACCGGGCGGAACGTTGCCACCTCTTCCGGCGAAAACAACCGCTCAACGGCAAGCACCGTCTCCGGCCGGGCTTCCCAATAGACGAACATACGGAAAGGGTCCTGTACCAGGGCTGCAATGGCATCGGTTTCGTACTCGTCGGGAAGCGGGGCAAGCTGGGGCGGTGCATCCACGTCCGGCACTTCGGGCAGGGCGGAAAGAAAGGTCGGCGTTTCCCGAATTTCCGGCGCGGCAGCCAGAACGTCGGCAACCGTTGCCGTGGCGGTCAAAAACTGTTCGGAGGCCCCACCCTGCCCGGCCAGCAGCAGGTCTTCAGGACTCACTGCAGAGCTGGCGACTGGCGCCGCCGTCGGCACATCACTAACGGGCACTTCAGCGGTGGCTTCAATATCGGCCTCACCGATGACCAACTCAGACGGGGCGGCTTCGGCTACCGGCAAGTCTCCGGCAGCCGGCGGCGCATCGGCCGCAGCCGGGGTTGGGTCAGACGTACTGGAGGGTTGTGATGGGGTGGGTTCATCGGGTTCGTTTACCGTAGCCATGGGATGACTCCTTGGATATTGACGACAACAGCTTTCAAAAGCCGCCAACTCTAGCGCGATTTCTGAAAACATGCATCATTTCCCTGTTCTGCCTTATCCCCATCCAATCCCAAGGCACGTTGTCACCTCAAATGTTCCCTTTTGCCTTCACCCTGCCAGGCCGGGCCGGTTTGTGCCTGGTGCTGCTGCTACACCTGATGGCTGGTTTGAACGTTCACACATCGGCCCATCTCCAGCGGATGCCGGACTCAGCGGATACCACCACCCTGCCCGGTCTGACGGCACCGGTGACGGTGGTACGGGATGCGCGCGGCATCCCCTACATCACGGCGTCCAACGAACTCGACCTCGTTTTTGCTCAAGGCTTCATGACCGCCAGCGACCGGCTGTGGCAGATGGACCTGCTCCGGCGCACCGGGGCCGGTGAACTGGCAGAAATCTTCGGAGCGCAAGCCCTTGATGAAGACCGGCTGCACCGCACTTACGGTTTTCGGCAGGTATGCGAAGCCACCTTCGCCCAGATGGATGCCACAGAACGGCAATACCTCGAAGCCTACGCGGCCGGCGTCAACGCCTACCTGGCGCAGTGCGACGAACAGCGGCTCCCCCGCGAATGCCGGCTGCTGCGCTACCGCCCGCGTCCGTGGCAACCAACCGATACACTTCTGATTGGCAAGGTGTTTGCCGAGTCACTCTCGACGACGTGGCCCGTCGATCTGGCCGCGGCGGCCATGGCGCAGGCCGATCCCAAGGCATACGCGCAATTGATGCAGGCATCGTCACGCATCCCGGAAGTCATCGTCGTCGGGCGCGATAAGCCGTCGCCGGCGTCCCCTCCAAAAAACCACGCCGGCGGAGCGTCAGGCGCTCTCCTGTCGCCGGATTTGCTGGCCGGGGCCGACCGCTGGTTGACGGCGCAGCAGCGGGCGCTGGCGCGCGTCGGGCTGTATGCCGAGGAACTGGCCGCCAGCAACAACTGGGTGGTCTCCGGCAAACGGACCACCACCGGCAAACCCATTCTGGCAAATGACCCGCACCTTGAGGCATCAGCGCCCGGCATCTGGTACATGGTCAACCTTGCCGTGCCGGAATACCGCGTCGCCGGCGTGACGGCGCCGGGCATTCCGGGTGTCCTGATCGGGCACAATGAGCACATTGCCTGGGGTTGCACCAATCTCGACCCGGATGTGCAGGACCTTTTCCGGGAGACCTTCCACCAGACCCGCCCACGTCTCTACCAGACACCACAGGGCTGGCGGGAAGCTGAAGTGCGGGTGGAGACCATCCCGGTCCGGCGCATGCCGGGCGCGCCCGATGTGGAGACGGTCTCCCACGAAGTGCTGGTGACACGCCACGGCCCGGTTCTGCTCGAAGACAAAGGCCAACGGTTGGCGTTGCGCTGGACGGCGCTCGATGTCACGCCCAATGAAACCCGCTGCTACCGGCGGCTGATACGCGCCAGAAACTGGAAGGAGTTTTGCCGGGCGATTGCCGATTACGGCGGGGCCACGCAGAATTTCATCTATGCCGATGTGGAGGGCAACATTGGCTACTACGGCGCCGGCCGCATCCCCCGGCGCAAAAAGGGCAACGGACGCTTCCCCGTTCCGGGCCATACGGATGACCACGAATGGACGGGACTGATTCCATTCGATGCCCTGCCCCACGTGCTCAATCCCCCGGCGGGACTCATCGTCACGGCCAACAACCGGGTGGTGGGGCACAGCTACCCCCACTTTCTCACCACACACTGGGCCCCGCCTTACCGCGCACGGCGGATTTATGACCTTCTGACCGCACAGCCCAAAGTTTCGGTTGCCGACTGTCTGCACATCCAGGACGACATTGTTGCCCTTGGCGCGCTGGATTTCGTCGAACTCGTTCTGGAGATTGCGGCCAGGGACCCGGAAGCCAGCCAGGATGCCGAATGGCAGGCCACGCTCAGGCTCTTTCGGGACTGGGACGGGGACATGACCCCGGAATCACGGGCGGCCGCCCTGGCGATGGAGCTGGCCAACGCCCTCCGCCGGCAACTGCTGACGGCCAAATTCGGTACGCCGCCGGCCAACCTGACGCTCCGCTCCCGCCAGGCCATACGTGCCGACTGGCGGCGCGCCGTTTTTGGCGGGCCGGAACTGACCTATATTCTGGCGACGCAACCGGCCGACTGGCTGCCCAAAGAAACCGCCACTTACGGTCAACTGCTGCGCCGCAGCCACCGGATGGCGCGGCAACAACTGGCGACCGAACTCGGCGCTGACCCGGCGAACTGGACCTGGGGACGGTGGAAACCGGCGACATTTCCCCACCCGTTGGCTGCCGCGCCGCTGATTGGGCGCTCATTTCAGGTTCCACCTCTGCCGCAGCGGGGCGGAGGGTATTTCATCGTGGCGACCCCGAATGTCGGCGAGGCGGTTTCCATGCGCTTTGTCGCCGACGTGAGCCAGTGGGACGCCTCCCGGATGGGGCTGCCACTCGGCCAGTCCGGCGATCCCGGCAGTCCGCACTGGGCTGATCAGCTTGAAAGCTGGAAGACCTGTACGCCTGCCGTGTTTCCCTTCAGCCCGGCGGCCATCGGGAAAGCCGCCCGGCAAAAGTTCACCCTACAGCCGCCGGCAAGTGCAGGGCACCGCCCTTAGTTTGGGATGTTTAGTTTGGAGTGATAGTGATGGCCGCCAGAAGGCGCTGCTCCACTTCGGGCACCGCCTGGGCTGCGTTGTAGTACACCCGGACGAGCTCATCCCCGGCAGACACCGGCGCACCAAGTTCGACTTCCATGCGGAAGCCGACGGCCGGATCAATGACGGCATCAAGGGTAAGGCGTCCGGCGCCGAGCAGAACGGCGGCCCGGCCAATGGCTTCGGTGTCCATGGCGGTCACGGTGCCCGACTGTGGCGCACGCACAACGGTTTCGTAGGCAGCCTGTGGCAACCGCCGGTCATCTTCCGCCACCCGTGGGTCGCCCCCCTGCGCCCTGATGATGGCTTGCCACTTCTCCAGTGCCTTTCCTGACGTCACCATGGCGCGGGCGAGCGTCTGGCCTTCGGTAACGGAGGCGGCCACCTGCCCAAGCCGGAGCATGTGGGCAGCCAGCCCGAAGGTGAGATCGGCAAAGCGTCCGGTGAGCTGCTCGCCACGCAGCAGTTGCTGGGCCTCGCAGACTTCGAGGGCATTGCCCACGGCCCAGCCCAACGGCTGGTTCATGTCGGTGAGCAGCGCCTGGACGCGCTTGCCCATGGCTTCTCCGGTGGCCGTCAGGGAATCGGCCAACGCCTGGGCTTCGGCCGGGGTTTTCATAAAAGCCCCGCTGCCGAACTTGACATCCAGCACGAGCGCATCAATCCCCTCGGCCAGCTTTTTCGACATGATGCTGGCCGTAATGAGCGGAATGGACTCGACGGTTCCGGTGACATCGCGCAGGGCATAGAGCTTTTTGTCGGCCGGGGCAATTTCGCGGGTTTGTCCGATGAGCGCCACGCCGAGCTGCTCCACCAGCCGGCGGAAGGTGTCGAGCGGCAGATCGGTACGGAAGCCGGGAATGGCTTCGAGCTTGTCAAGGGTGCCGCCGGTGTGCCCCAGCCCGCGCCCGGAAATCATCGGCACCGCGACTCCGGCTGCCGCCACGATGGGGGCCAGCGCCAGTGAGGTTTTGTCGCCCACGCCGCCGGTGCTGTGCTTGTCCACCTTGGCTTGTGGGAGATGTGAGAAATCCACGACCTCGCCCGAATGCAGCATGGCTTCGGTGAGGGCGCGGGTTTCAGCGATGGTCATCCCACGTAAAAAGGCAGCCATGAGAAAGGCTGCCATCTGGTAGTCGGGAATGTTGCCCTGGGTGTAGCCAGCGACCAGGGCGGCGATGTCAGCGGCAGACAACTCGCCGCCCTCGCGTTTGTGGCGGATCAGTTCAACGGTTGTCGGCATGCCGGGCGCTAGAGCAGGCGGAATTCCATCGAAAACTTCACGGTTGCCGACACCGGACGGCCATCGGCCATCGCCGGCTGAAAGCGACACTGCCGGGCAGCTTCAATGGCTTTTTCATCGAGACCGTAACCAAGCGACTTGATAACCCGAATGTTGCTGAGTGAGCCATCGGGGCCGACCGTTGCTGACAGCACGACCGTTCCCTGGATTTTGTTGACCCGCCCTTCCTCGGTATATTTCGGCTTGACGGCATAAACGAGTTTTGGACGCTGCGTAATCACGCCCGTCCCCTCGCCCTCGCCGAGGCCGCGCCCGGCCGGGCCGCCCGCGACGCCACCGCCGACACCGCCACCGCTCCCGGGTCCGCCACCGGGGCCGGTTCCGCTGCCGACGCTCCGCCCGTCGCCGCCGTTACCGATACCGGCGTTCTGTTTGCCTGTGCCATCGGAAGGCTTCGTTGTATTGCTGCTGTTGGGATCGCCAATCGGAACCTTCAGGTCCGGCGGCGGGACGGACTTCGGATCAGCAATGATTTTTGGAGCCACCGGCAGGGAGGGTTCCTCGATGCGGGGCTTGGTTGTCGGGTCAACGATCTGCTGATCAGGCTGAAGGGTTGGTTCGGGCAACCGTCCCTTCATGGCCGGTTCCGGATCGGTTTTGCCGCCACCACCACCACCTTTCCCCGGCGTTTTGAGACCAAAGCCGGCGCCGCCGCCACTGGGACGGTCATCCGGCGGAGGCGGTGGCGGCAGGGGCGGCAACTCCAGCATCGAAATGAGCTGCATTTCCTCTTTTTCTTCCGGCGGCTGCTCGGCGACCAGTGGCGGCGACCAGATCAGCAACACACCAATCAGCCCGGACATGATGAAGAAGGCGAACAGGAAACACAGCCCAAAAAGCAGGGCGCGCTGCCGCTCCATACGGGTCAGGGTGAACTGGGCGCGTGCGTAGCCGGCGGGATTCGTCTTTACCTGCCGGCCCAGATCGGAAACTTCGCGCGTGATCCGTCCCCATATCGGCGGCGTGTCAATCTGGGTGAGGTTGGGGGCATCGGGAACCGGGGTGGAGGGTGTACGACTCAGAAAAGCACGCGGCTGACGCACAAACTCACCGAGCTTGGAGAACAGACTCCGCGAAGTCGGCTCGAAATACAGCCCTGACGAAAACATCCCCTGCTCGTCCGGGGCAGGCTGGTGCCAGAAAAACTGCCCCGGGTGGCGGATGAAGTCCCGCACGGTATCCTTCAGGTTGCTCCACAGGCGAGCCAACAGCGGTTCGCTGTGCAGTCCAGCAAACGTGGGGGCCCACGCAGAACGGGATGTGTGCGGGGATGGGCCCGGTTCAACCGTTCCGGTGGCAGTCGTTGTTTCAGAGACACGATTGAAGTCGTTCACGGTCATCACCCTCCCGACATGTCGAAAGCCATACTGGCCAAGCTGAGTTTCCAATTCGGCGACTTCTGGCGACGGCTCGCCGGACTTATCCCACAGATAATCATCCCGCATGGCTTTGCTCCCTGTCAGCCCAGAGTTCCCCGGTGTTCACACGCCGTCTGTTTTCCCATTGTAGCTGTCCCCAAGGCCCAGTCGCTCACGCAACAATCGCAGACCACGGTGCAGGTTAACCCGTACGGAATCGGGTGTCAGTCCGGTAACAGCCGCAATCTCCTGGCCGGTCATCCCTTCCACCAGGCGGAGCGTCAGGGTTTCGGCATAGGTTTCCGGCAACTGCCGGATATGACCGAGGATCGTGCGGGCATCGAGCCTGGTGTCGAGTTCCCCACTGCGCGCCATCATCTCTGCCGATGCCGCGTCGAGGGATTCCGTTTGATGGGAACGGCGAAAAAAATCAGCCGCCTTCTGTCGTGCAATGGCCCCCAGCCAGCCGCCGAAAGCTGCCGGCTCGCGGATGGTCCCCAGTTGCCGAAAGGCGGTGAAGAACACGTCCTGCATGATGTCGTCAACCTCATCGAGGGGCAGGCGGGCCACCAGCAGCCCGTGCACCATCGGCGCAAACATCTGGTAGAGTCGCTCAAAAGCGGCTGTGTCGCCTTGCTGGGCTGCCCTGACCAGGGCCGCCACCGTGGACCCCCACGCCGACATCGTTGGCAACCCCGGCTGAACCGCCACGTGGTCAGCGCCGGTGTACGGCGCCCTGTCCTGCTTGTCAGCCATGCATGTCTCGTCCCACGAAGCATTGCCAGCCTTACACCTTACGCAAAAGGTTGCCCATGGGTAAAGACGGATTTGAAGGCAAACCGTTAACGGCACTCCCGGAATTTTCCACGGCAAAGCCCCCACGGTGAGGCCACGGCAAACCTTCATCGAGGCTGATAGACGCCTGAAAAGTGAAATTGAGCTTACCAGCGCCAGCCCTGCCCCAGTTGCCTTCCTGAAACCCACCGCCAAGTCTGGCTTCAGCCGGCGTGCCGTTCACCAACGGTTTCAACGGTTTATGACTTTGCCTCGCGTTTCTGCGGCCACGCTGTGACAGCCACGCTGTTTTCAGCAGGTCACCTACCCCGGCCATCACAGGCCCCGGCCATCACAGGCCCCGGCCATCACAGGCCCCGGCCATCACAGGCCCCGGCCATCACAGGGCTTGACAGAGGTGAAGCGGCAGGGTACTAACTTGAAAATCATTTTCATTTATCAAACAATGCCAAGCCACTGTGAAACCTGCCGTGCCGCTGAAGTCAAAGACTCCCCGGTGATGCTGCCGATACACCCACCCCAGTTGCTACCCCCTACCCCATACTGGAGGATTCCACCACGCATCCGCCCCTGACTCCTGACAACGACGCCGAACGCGACCGCCTCACGTCTGGCATTTACCCCACGCCGATGTCTGCCTGGATGGGAGCTGTTGTCAGCCGCCTTGTTCCCACCGGGGTACGGCTTGGTGTCTTCGACAAGCTGGCTGACGGACCGCTCACTGCCGACGAGGTGGCTGATGCCCTTGAACTGAATCGTCACGGCACCACCGTCCTGCTCGAAGGTCTGACCGGCTGCAGGGCCGACACCCCCCACTTGCCCCACCTCTACCCTGACTGAGCTGCTGGCAGTGATTGCCGGCAACACCTGTTGACGTCATGACCCCAGAGCCACACCCCATGCGCCGCATCGCTCTCGTTCTACACCGTTACGTTGGCCTCCTGACGGCCGTCTTCCTGATTGTCGCCGGGCTGACCGGCAGCCTGCTCGCGTTCTACCACGAACTCGACGTGCTGCTGAATCCCGGTTGCAGGCGTGTGCCGCTGCCATCCCCAACGGCCGCTCCTCTTGACACGTTCACCCTCCACGAGCGGCTGCACGCTGCTGTGCCCGGCATCAAGGTGGACACCATACCACTCAAGCCAGTTGAGCCGGGGCACGCCGTGGTGTTCTTCGTTGAGACAGACGATGAATCCGCCGACGATGAGTACTTCCTGAACCCCTACACAGGTGAAGTCATCGGCTCCCGGAAATGGGGCGACATCACCCAGGGCACCAAAAACCTGATGCCGTTCGCCTACCGGCTGCACTACTCGCTGGCCCTTGGCGAAGTCGGCTCGCTGCTGTTCGGCATCATTGCCCTGCTTTGGACGTTCGACTGTTTCGTTGGGGCGTACCTGACGTTCCCGCCAAGGCAAGCAGGGGTTGTCAACCCTCCGAATGCAGCTCCCCGTCGCGGCTGGTGGCGGTGCTGGTGGCAGTCGTGGAAAGTCAAGACCGGCGGCCTTTTCAAAACGACATTCACCTTTCACCGGGCCAGCGGGCTGTGGCTCTGGGCGCTGCTGTTCGTGTTCGCGTGGTCGGCCGTCGGGCTGAACCTGCAACCGGTCTATCACCCGGTGATGAACACAACCTTTGGCATGGGGCCACAGGTGCGACAAATGCTGCCAGAGCGCGATACGCCACTTGACGCACCGAAGCTGGACTGGCAGGCCGCTCGCGCCCGTGGCCGGGTGCTGATGGCCGCCGAAGCTGCCGCACGCGGGTTCACACTCGGCGATGAGGAACAGTTACGCTACCTCCCCCAAACCGGAACGTACCAGTACCGCGTCCACAGCTCACTGGACGTATCGCGCAGGCGCAGCGGCACGTTCGTGTACTTCGACGGGGACACCGGGGAAAAGCGGGCATTCCAGGCCCCGACCGGCGAGGCGATGGGGAACACCATCACGTCGTGGCTATACGCCCTGCACTTTGCAGCCGTCGGCGGACTGCCGTACCGGATTCTGGTCAGCGTGGGCGGCGTATTCATTGCCATGCTGAGCATCAGCGGCGTGGTCATCTGGTGGGTGAAGCGGAAGTCGCGCTGGCGTCAGAACCGGCTTCAGAAGCAGAACACCACCCGGAAACAATCGAAGCTTGGGGCGGTGGAAACTGCCGCAGCCCCCCCTGCCAACCTCGCCTTGCATGTGTCCACGTGTCCTGACCCGAAAAGAACCGGCATGTGAATCACTGTTGAAGTTACAGGGATCACCCCGCTCGTGGCAGCCCCCACCACCACAGCCGGGCCAGACATTGCGTGCTCTACTTATTTAATGCCTAAAGGCTCAAAATTCCGGCTGACATTTTTTTTCAACCTTGCTACATTGGCTGCCACCTGCTCAAGAGCAGGGTTTTATCACAATATCTTTGAAGGGAGTGAAAGCATGAAGAAGGCACTGGCTGCTACATCATTGTCCTTACTGTTCTTCGTCAGCCTTATACAGGTCGCTCCTGCCGAAGGCTACTCCTGCACAGCCACTGACTCTGGCTGCCTGGCGAACATATCATTTCCGGGTGGCGGTTTCGCCGTCAGTTCTCGGGGAGATAAATCACATCTCAGGGAAGGCCGCTATCAGATTGTCGAGAATGACAAGGAGGTTGCAACAATCGCCATCTATGAAACCCATCAGGAAATTGTCATTACAGTTGACCGTACAACGGCTCCACAGCACCGATTTCGTTATCTCCGATACCCAGGGTTGCTGGTTGGTGAAACAGGTAATGACTTTGTTTTTGCTTATGTCTGTTCAGAAACATTAAGAAACTTTAAGATGTCTGACGGGAAACTGCCCAAAATGCCTTTGCCCGGTCTCACGCTTGGCAACCCGGAAGCAGCCAAAGCTTACTTCTCAGATGACATGCCGTGGCTTCGCATGATTGCCGAGATTGATCCCCGTTCGCTCTATGCTGAGTGTTTCTATGTGCTTGCCACAAAAGATATACCCAACCCGGAGCATTCAATTCCTGAAGCAATAATCAAAGTACAAGAGAAAGCCAATTTGGGCGACTATCAGGATTGTCTGAAGGCCTGCCGGAATCTACGTGAAAGCTGCGTAAGAAACGTGCCCCCTGGGGAAATCATCAATTGTTACCTGATCGAGGGCGCATGTATTGATAATTGTTCCAAAGTAGTCCAACCAATCGCTCCTCCAAGTAATTAAAACCTCATGGGATTTCCTTTGACGAACGACGCGGGCAGCTGCGTCAGTCAGCTTCCTGGCGGGCAACACAGCGGCAACACCACCGACGTGGCCGGCTGGCGGTGACCAGCCGGCTGGGTGGGGCATCGCTGGTTTCAAAGACTTCCTGCTCGCAGCAGCCTCCACCACAGCCTGGCCAAGCATTGCGCGCTCCACTTATCTGATGCCCAAAGAACAGAAATTCCGGTTGACGTTTTTTTTCGATCTTACTACATTGGCTGCCGCCTACACAAAAGTAGAGCCTCGCCACAATATCCTCAAAGGGGGTGAAACCATGAAGAAAACGCTTGCTGCCACATCACTGTCCTTGCTGTTTTTCGTCAGCCCGATGCAGGTTGCCCTCGCAGATACTTGCAGTTGCGGGACTAACAATTGCTCGACGGTTACAACATGTCCGGGTAGCTGTTACGCTCACTGTTCTACAAGCGGAGGATGCGTCTCAGGTTGTGGAAAAGGAAGAAAAGGAGCAGCGAAAGAAGTTACATTCCAGGTAACCAACTCCAACAGTGAACAACTCTCCTCTGAACTCACGCGTATCAGCGGCAGAGAAATCGTATTTACGGCATCCGAACCCGATGACCTCTTCAGCTTTGATTTCAAACGGGCTCCTGTGTGGGAGGTCTTTGAAGAGTTGTCCAAAAGAGGAACCGTGGAAATTGACGGCGTGGACTTCTGCGCACTTCAGGACTTGCGCAGTGCACTCCTGGCAGGTGAAAAGATCAGTTTGCAATTCAGTATGCCTGCTGACGAGATGGTAAGCTGGCTGTCTTTCGTAAGCGGTTTTCCGCTTCGCATAAAGTCAGGTAATGCTCAAGAGCATGTGAGGATAGCTCTCAAAGAAGCTACCCTCCAGGATATAGTTCAGGCTCTGTCCAAAATGGGGATTGAAGTTGCCTTCTAGGGTGCTAAATCATTTCCTGTCAGAACATTGCAAGGCCAGGTGGTGTCGGATACCTGCCTGGCCTTTTTCTCTGTCCAAACACCTCAGTGCACGGTCCTCCCCGTGCTTCCCTGTGCTGAAACTGAAAAGACACTCGCGGGTGGCAGTTCAGAGAGAGAGTAAAAGCTCAGGGTACGACCAGCCCCGTGGTGACTTGAGGGTGAACCGGAGCCGACTTCGCGCACATCACTGAGGACATTCGTCCTATGGACGACACAGCGCGGCGCGCCACCGAACCGGACTCCGCTGCCGCCTTTTTGCCCGTCGCTGACGCACCTTCCGGCAAAGGTTACGCCGTGGGCCACAGAATACCTTGACAAGCGTTTCCCGACTAAACTACCATGCCCTGCTTCGCCAAAAACACTATGAAGCAGCAAGGTGGTGAATAACACGCATGGCCATCGTCGAAGTCGCGCCGAATGAATCCATTGACAGCGCGCTGCGGCGCTTCAAGCGGATGGTGCAGCGCGAGGGCATCATTGCCGATGTCAAGCGGCATCGTTTCTTCATCCCACCAGGGGAGAAACGGCGGCTCAAGTCTGAGCTGGCCCGCAAGCGGCAACGTTCCAGCATGCGCAAGCGTCGGATGGATTGACGTTCGTCGGCCCCGGATGCCATCTAGGTGAAACCATCCGGGTTCAGCGGCGGACACACACCATATCATCATACAGCAACCAGCGGTGGTCAGGGGACATGCGGAGTTCTCTTCCGAATGTTTCCTGACCATCGCTTTTTTGGAGTATCACCATGGCCGGTCAGCATCGTTGGCTTGTTTGCCGAATCGTCGTCAGGGGGATCGTCACATGGCTGCTGCTCATGAGCGCACTGCCGGCCTTTGCCCAAGTCACCCGGCGTGCGGCAAAGCCGGTCAAAACTCCGCCGCCCTCGCGCCCGACGCCAAAGGCGTCTCCCGCAGCTACCCGGCCTGCAATCACCCGGAAAGATACGCGCCCGGCGCAGCCGGGGACGCCGCAGCGGCTGCGCCATTCAAAAGACACTGCCGCCGCCAACCCAAAGACTGGCCGCCGGGCGGCTGCCGGCCGGGAACCGGACCGCAAAACGCTAGTCGGACAACGGCCGTCCGGCAAAGCGGCGAAAACCACCAGGACAACTCCAGCGCCCGGCAGCCGGCAGGCATCGGCTTCCGTGGCGCGCACGGCCACGGACTCCCGCAACGCCAGGGCACGCCGGGACTACACCACCCGCGCCACAGCCGTCCGCCGGACGCCCACCCGCGCCGAAGCCGAACGCGCCGCCCTGCGCCGCCGGGCCGAACAGGCGCGTCTGGCGGAACTGGCCCGCATCCGTGCCCTGGATGAACAACTCCAACGGACAACCCAATCCAGCATCGAACAGGATGACCTGCGCGGGGAAGACCCGGCCATCCGCCAACTGGCGCTCGACGCGCTTGGCGACCGGGCCGGGACAGTCGTTGTCATGGAACCGTGGACGGGCCGGGTGCTCAGCATCGTCAACCAGCAGTGGGCCGTGCGGACGCCCTTCAAGCCCTGCTCCACCATCAAGGTGCTGACCGGATACGCAGCCCTTCAGGAAAAGCTCACCACCGCCGATGAAATCATCCTAGCTGGCAGCCGGAGCTGGACGCTGCGGACGGCGATGGCGCAATCCAACAACGAATACTTTCAGGTACTGGCGCACCGGCTTGGCTTTGAGCGCTTCCTGTTTTATGCCGGGCAGGCCGGTTTTGGACGAAAAACCGGTATCAACCTGCCCGGTGAAACCAGCGGCGTCATTCCGCGTCACCCGCCAGCCGATCTGGGACGCATGGGCAGCCACGGAGACGGCTTTGGTGTCACCGCCGTGCAGCTTGCCACCTTCATCAGCGCCCTTGCCAACGGCGGCACCCTGTACCGTCCCCAGGTTTTACGTAGCCCACAGGAAGTGGCCCGCTTCAAACCCCTTCCCGTTCGGACGCTGCCCCTGACCGAAGACATCCGCCGCGATCTGCTGGCCGGACTGGTCAGTGCCGTCGAGCGCGGTACGGCGCGGCGGTCCGGCGCGGCGGCGCTGGGCGTCGCCGGAAAGACCGGAAGCTGCAACTGTGACTTCAGCCCGCGCACCCGCGTCGGCTTGTTCGTGTCATTTGTGGATGCGCCCGGCAAGCCGGGGCTGCTCGTGACCGTCATCACGAAGGGTTCAATGGCCCGTGGCTCCAGCGCTTCGGTGATTGCCGGCTCCATTTACCGTGGGGCGGATGTTGCCAGCCGTATGCCTTTCCGGCGGCAGGTTGTGCCTTCAGCCGAAGAACCGGTTGAAACACCTGATGTGCCGGACGAAGAGGAAACCAACGACTGACGGCCCTTAGCGCGCCGCCCGGGCAATTTTGGGCAGTGCCCGCAGTACCGTATCACCTACGATTTTCAGGCTGCGTGGACTCAGCTTGTCCACGGTATCCCGCGCCGTGTGCCAGTAGGCGTTTTCGGGGCCGCCGGGCCCGAAGTTGACCTCATCCGTACCGTAGGTGAAGTCAATCAGGTCCACGGCCGGAATCCCGGCCTTGAGAAACGGGATATGGTCATCGGCGATGGCGTGGGTTGTTTTGGGAAAATGGGCGCCGTAGCCGAGTTCGTGCGCAGTGTCGTGAAGAATGTTCGCCAGCCAGGCCGACGACTGATACTCCTTGGGGATGGACAGATCGGCATCGCCCACCATGTCCAGCAGGATCATGGCCTTGATCCGCTTCGCCTGGCCGGTTGCCTGAAGGCGCTCCACAAAGTGCCGGGAGCCATAGGTATTGTCATCCCCTTCCCACTCGACAACGGCCTCTTCGCCGTCGAAGAAAACAAACTGCAGCGTGTGGGGAAAGCCGCGTTCTTCCGGCGACATGGCCGCCAGCACCCGCGCCAGTTCGAGGACGACGGCCGTGCTTGAGCCGGCGTCATTCGCTCCGACGAACACCTCATCTTCCATGTGCTTGGTGTCGTAGTGGCTGGCGATGATGATGACTTCCGGGCTTTTGCCGGGCAACTCCGCAATGACGTTCTCCATGCGCAGCGTGGGAAACTTCTTCGACGGGGTTTTGGCGACAAAGGGCTGCGTGGTCACGGTCAGGCCATAGCCTTTCAGTTCTTCGATGAGCCAGGCGCGCAACCGTCCCAGCGCCGCCGAACCGGCCGGGCGCGGGCCATAGGACACCTGCTTTTCAATGTGTTTGAAAGCGCGTTCGGCATCGAAGGGGGTTGTGGTTTCACGTGCGGCAATCTGTTCTGCCGGCCGGTTTGGCGCGGCTGCGGGCACGATGGTCGTGCTTGATGGTGCCTTGCAGGCCGCCAGTAATGCGACGATGGCCAGGGTGCTGCCCGGCAGCCATCCACCGGGGGGAAAACGAAAGGGCATGCGATGGTAACGCCTCCAAGCAAGCTGCCACACAGGATGCATCACGCCCCGGCGCCGGAGCTGACCGGGCCGGCGATGACCGTGGTGAGCGCCGCCGGATTGAGGTGGGCCTGGCTGACCCGCAGCACATCCTCCGCCGTGACCGCATCAATCCGTTCAGGGTAACGCTGTGCGTAATCGTCCCCCAACCCGTGAATTTCGGTCTCAATCAAAAACAGCGCCCGCTGGGCATTGGTTTCAAAATTGAAGACGAAGCTGCCGGTCAGATACGCCTTGGCCGCGGCCAGTTCTTCAGGTGTCACGACCTCCTGCCGCATCCGCTCGATTTCATCCCGAATGGCCGCGATGGCTTTCGTCTGGTGCTCCGGCGAAGTGCCGATGTAGGCCACGAAGCGACCAGGATCGACCCCGGCCGTGGACGTGATGTTGGCATAGGTTGTGTAGGCCAACCCCAGGTCATCCCGCAGGATGCGCGGAATCCGCGCCGTCATGCCGGGGCTGTCCCCCAGAATGACATCCATGACCCGCAGGGCGTGGTAATCCGGGTGCGTCCGGGTAATCCCCAGGTGGCCCAGGAGGATGTGAATCTGCTCCTTGTCCGGGCGTGACAACACCTGCTCCTGGGGCACGGTCTGGCGCTGAACAGGTGGCACGGTCGGGAGCCGGAAATCCGGCGCCGGTGCCCAGTCAGCCAACACCTCCATCAGCCGGCGCTCCATTTCCGCCACCGGCAGATCGCCCACGATGGCAATGAGCAGGTTGTTCGGAACGAAGAACCGGGCATAGGCGGTACGCAGGTCATCCACCGTCAGTTGGGAAACCGTGGTTTCATAACCGACAATCGGCCGGCCGGCCGGATGTCCGGGATAGACCAGCGCGTCGAAAGCATCGGAAGCCACGGTCCGGGCGTCGTCGGCCCGTGACCGAAGTTGCGCCAGCCGTCGTGCCTGGCACGGTGTGAAGCGGTCTTCAGGAAACCGGCTGTGGCGCAACAGATCGGCGGCGATGGTGAGCAGTTGTGGAAAGTCGTCCCGCAGCGCCGTCAGACCCAACCCGCTGCGGGCATATCCGCCAAACGTGTTGAGCCGTGCTCCCGTGGCTTCAATGGCCAGCGCAATGTCCTGCGCCGTGTGTTGTGCTGTTCCTTCATCGAGCATGTCACCCAGCAGGGAAGCCAGACCGGCCTGGTCCTCGGATTCGTAGCGGGAGCCATACGCCACGATGGCATACAGCGCCACCGCCGGCAGCGCGGACTGTTCGGCCAGCAGGGCAACACATCCGTTGGGCAAAACGACACGGTGGACAGCTTGTTCAAATGGCATGACAGAGGGTTGTACTCGCAGGTTATCTTTTTGAAGCGGACCTGATTTGGGTCACATCTTGATGAACATGAAGCTTGGGGCTATTCTGAACCCGTGAACAGTCTCAATCAGACGCAAAAATTGCAAGCCAACCCGCTTGCGCGTCCGCGGCAGGCACGGCCGGCGCTTGTTCACATGCGTGGGGATTACCTTGGGAGTTCGTTCCGCATCGAGTGCGCCGTGACCCGCATTGGGCGTGGCTCGGATGCCGAGCTCCGCCTTGAAAATGACGATGAGGCGTCACGGCTGCACGCCCGGATCGAGCGTCTGGAAACCCCGACCGGACACTCCCAATACTGGCTGACCGATCTGCGCAGCACCAACGGCACCCAGCTCAACGGCATTCCGCTCGTGCCCGGTGAAGCCGTCCTGCTGCATGACGGAGACAAATTCTCTATCGGTCGCCATATTCTCAAGTTCACCTTTCTGGACGACATTGACGAGGAATTCCACCGCCGTATTACGGAACTCATCACGCACGACGATCTGACTGGCTTGCTGACCCGCAAGAGTTTCATCCTGGAGATGGAGCGCGAAATGGCCCGCTCCAACCGCTACGGGCATCCCTTTGGGCTGCTGATGATGGATATTGACTACTTCAAGCGGGTCAACGACACCTATGGGCATCTCGTCGGCAGTCAGGTTCTCCGCGAAGTCGCTGCGGTCATCCGGGAAACCCTGCGGGATTCTGACATTGCCGGACGCTATGGCGGAGAAGAATACATCGCCCTGCTGCCTGAAACCGACCGGCTGCGGGCGCACGAGGCAGCCGAGCGGATTCGGCAGGCCATTGAACGAACCCCGTTTACGGCCTCGATCAAGGCTCCGCACCACAAACTCGGTCTCACCATCAGCATTGGGGTTGCGAGCTACCCCGGTGACGCCACGCAGATCAATGATCTGATCCATCGGGCGGATGAAGCGATGTATGAAGCCAAGCGCCGTGGACGGAACCTGGTGCAGACAATCGGGCAATCTGCGGCCAGCCGCGCTACACCGCCATCCCTGCCGTCACCGGCACCCCCGCCGCCATCCGGTGATGACCAGCCCACGGAGCATCTCACCCTGGAACAGCCCCAGCCGGTCAAGCCCTAGTGTGGTATTCCCTTGCTGGCCATCTGATGATGGCCGTCTGAGAAGTCAGACGGTGTGGAGTGGACTACCCGCTGGTTTCGTCAGGGTTATTGTGGGAGGGGTCAACAGACAACTCGGAGGCAAGCCGGTTCGGGTCGAAAGGGTTGAGTGAGAATATCCGGTCGCCAATTTCAATCACCGGCACTTTGGCGGCACGTCCCAGGCGCTCGATGATGTAGGATTTGGCGCTTGGATTGGTCTCCAGCAGAATGTCCTCAAAAGTAACCCCCCGCTGCTTGAGGAACTGCTTGGCCAGCATGCAGTCCGTACACCACTTGGTTGAATAGACTTTCAAAGGCTTTCCCGCAGAATAAGGTAATGTCGGACGAGAGTATCGTAGTCAATTTCCCCTCTGGATGTCCAATCCGCTTACCTGTTGCCAAGCCCCACAGGTATCTTGACGCGCGCAACCGGTGATGCTGAGAGACATCCGGCAGCCAGTGCCAACAAACGCACGGGGTAGGGACAAAAGAGAACGGAACTGATAAAACCAGCCTCCGTTCGAGCACCAAAGCGTTCGGAACAACCGGTGCGCCGTGCGGGGCGCACCCAGCCATCAGGTTACGATGTCATGACCACGCACGATGTGTATCGCCTCAATCTCTCTGCAACGCCGTTTCACAATCGGCGCCTTTTCTGGATGGGATTGTCGGCGGCCTTTGGCCTTCTGCTCCTCGGCACAGTTTTCCTGACCCGGCACTACACCCAACTGCTGGCCGATGAACAGCGTTATGTGGAGCTGCAGAAAGCCTCCCAGTCCACCCACGAACTGGAGCAGGCGCGCCTCACAAAGGTCCGGGAACAGTCCGCCAGCGCCGGGCTTCAGCCGACCCCGGAGCAGGCGCGCGCCATGCGCGAGGCGCTTTATCTTCTTGAACGGCGGCAGCTTTCCTGGTCGCGCCTGCTGCTTCAGATGGAACAGCAACTCCCGGCAGACATCCGTATCCTGCAAATCGCCTTCCGACAGGAGGGTGAGGCCAATCCGGCTTTGAACCAACGTTCGCCAGGGAAAGACACCAGTGGGGCGGACACACCTCTGCCCGTTTCCCAGGAAGTCCCGTTTACCGTCACCGTTCGGGCGCCAAAACCCGAAGCCGTCACCGCCTTTATCCGGGCCTGCGATGAACGGGGCGTCTTTTACTTTGACCCCAACACCCAGGCCCTGCCTTCAGACCAGCGGACAACCCATGGTCGGGAGGAAGTCGAATTCACCCTCCGTGGTCGCTATCGTCCCGGTGGAACGATACTGGCCACGGGGAGTCCCGCGCCCATGGAGGTGAAGCGATGAACCGGCTCTGGCGACGCTGGATTGGCTGGCGGGGATGGCACGGAACGGTCGTGCGGCGGCGTTATCTTCAGTGGCCGGAATGGCTTGGAATGGCGGCCTGGGTCATGGGCCTGGCCGGTGTGGTGACGGGCTACCAGATGCTGCTGGAGCCGCTCAACCAGCGATTGAGCAGCATTTCCCGTGAAACCAGCACCATCCGCCGCCAGACGGAAAATCTGCGGATGGAGCGTCAGCGACTGGAGCAGGAAGCCGCAGCGTTCAACGGCGCCATCGAAAACTGGCGGCGCTTCGAGCGCGAGCTGTTACGGGATGCCCGCGTCGGACAACTGGCGCTGATTGACGAGATCAACGCGCTGGCGCGTAAACATGACGTCAAACTGACCGACACGGTGGCCTTTCTGATGACGGAACAAAACAAAGGCCCGGCAGCGGGCGCCTCCCGTGAACAACCGAACCAGCTCGTCCAGAGCTACCCGGCTTTCGAGGTCAGGTTTGGGATCACCGGCAACTATCGCAACATCCGGCGCTTCATCCATGCCCTCGAACAAAGCCGCCAATTTCTTGTACTCCAGCTTTTGAGCTTCACCCCCGGAGAACGTCCATCGCCATCCGGCGGCATGCCGTCGGGCACTATGATGGGTGGGAATCCTGCCGCCCCGGACGAACTGACCATTAGCCTCTCCCTGACCGCTTACTTCCGAAGTGAACCGGGCGTTTCCCTGGGTGGCCCGGTGTCCGCAGCACGCCAGCCCCAGCCGACGGCCGGGCCGTCCACGAAACCACAGCCATGAATCAGACCCGGAAGACCGTCCTCGTCAGCATTCTGTTTGTCAGCTCATTGGCCGCCCTGCTCTATGTCTGGTTTGACACCGGCGGAACCGACACCGCCGGGATGGCGCCCCTTCGTCCGGGGCTGATTCGGGCAACGGACCTGGAACGGGGCCGGACGGACAACAAGCTGGCAGCGCCCCCACCGGTCGTCGTGGAAGGCACTCTCGCGCGCATGGCCCGGGCCACACTGACGCCGGTGATACCACCCGCCGTACCGGAGTCTCCCCGCAACATCTTCGACTACCCACCGCCGCCACCGCCCAAACCGGTTCCACCGCCGCCACCACCACCGATTACCCTTCAGTCGGTTTATCCTCCGAGTGTCTATGCGCGCTCGACCATGACTTATGAACTCACGGTGGATGCCCGCCCCCTGCCGGAGGGCGCGCGGGTTGTCATAGACGGGGAAACTCTGGCTGCCGAGCGCAAGGGAGACCAGCAGTTGCGGGTGCGTCTGACGCCCAACCTGACCGCCCAACCCCGGACTGTCACGGTGCGCGTCATCGTTCCGGGACAGGAAACGAAGTGGTACTCAAACGATGTCACTCTGAAAATTGATCCCCCACCCAACCCGAACGATGAGTACCGCTACATCGGCATGGTGACCGATGCCGGAGGGCAAAACCCACGTGCCGTCCTGGCCACCACCAACGAGTACCAGACGGTTCGCCCCGACGAAGCCATTGGACGATTCCGGGTCAAGAGCGTCACCAGCGAACAGGTTGTCGTCGAAGACACCCAACTGCCCGGTGTCAGCCACACCATGCCCCTTTCGAGCGGCCCGGCTCCGACGGGAGCCCCACCCACCCAACCCGTCGGTGGATACCCACAGGGCTATCCCACCCCAGGCTACCAGCCACCCCAGAACTATCAGGCGCCTTACGGGGGGCAACCACCGGTTCAGTATGACAGCACCGGGCAACCCGTTCAGGGTCAACCCCAGATGCCGGTCAAGCCCATCACCAAGCCCCAGGATGGTCAGGGGGGAATGCCGGTCATCATGGGCGACCCGAACAAGCCAACGGATGGCAATGGGCGTCCCATGCGGCCGTTCAATCGCCAGCGTCCGCCCAACCAGTAACCGTAACCTTCACCCACATTGGCGGTTTCGGAACCATGATGCGTTATCGTGCTTTCGGTCGGCTGAGTCGCACCCGGCGGCGTCAGGAACGCGGCTACCTGCTGCTGTTTCTCATCTTTGCCCTGGCCGCCATGATCATCCTGCTGACGATGCGGGCCGACACCAGCCAGATCGAGCGCCAACGGGAACGGGAGGCGGAATTCATCGTTCGTGGCTGTGCGGTTGCCAAGGCCATCGCCCGCTACAACAATGCCGGACGGATTGCACCGCTCAACCCCGGCGCCCCCTTTCCCCTCAAGCTCAGTGACCTGACCAAGGAGGTCAACGTCAACGGCCAGCGCCTGCGCCTGCTGCGCCCCTCTGCCCTCCGTGACCCGTTTACCGGCAATGAATGGCGTGTGGTCTGCGTCGGCGACCCGCTCATCAGACGGTATCTCGAACGGTGGTCATCCTTTACGGGCCAACCGGTGCCCGCCAGCTACGTGGCGCTGACGGCCAGTGTCGTCAATCAGGGCGGCTTTGGCGGCAACTTCGATCCCTCCGGGGGGATGCTCCCCCAGCCGCCGGGTGAGGATGGCAACGGCGATGATGACGATGGATTTGCCGCGCAGAGACCGATTGTCGGCGTCGTTGGAAGCATCCCCAAACCGGCCTTCACAACCGTATTTGGCGAAGATGTCACCTACGATACCTGGCTGTTCATGTACGGGCCTCTGGTTGCCCGTCCCGACGGGGGGATACTGATTGGAACTCCCTGCGAGCGCCTGGTGTTGCCGATCCCGTAAACTCACGGTATCTGACTGGACGCTTGGCACCCCAGGTGTGCTACATGTATGGCTTGAATCAACACTTCAGCCGTGTTCCGCGACTTCCTCTGACGACGTGGTCCCAGCCTCAATGAAATCGTTTAGGACCGCCACCGGATTGCCCCATGAAAGAGTGTCCCAAGTGCAAACACTGCTTCGAGGATGACCTTGCGGTTTGCCCCCACGATGGCGCAACCCTCACCCAGTCCCTGCGGGGGAGCCAACTTCTCGACAACAAGTACCACTTGGAGAAGTGCCTTGGACGTGGGGGGATGGGGGCGGTCTATCGCGCCCGACACATCCACTTGGGGCGCACAGTGGCCGTCAAAACGTTGCTTCAGGAGTACGCCTCCACCGATGCCACGGCCGTCAACCGGTTTCAACGTGAAGCCCGGGCTGCCAACGCCATCGAACACCCCAATGTCGTGCGCGCCCTGGACTTTGGCATCACCCCCGACGGCACGCGCTACATCGTGATGGAGTACGTCGAGGGACGGCCGCTCAATGAAATCATTGCGCGCGAAGCGCCGATGCCGCCAAAGCGCATTCTCGAAATTTTCAGGCAGGCGATTGCAGGCATTGCGGCCGCTCACGATTTGAAGCTGGTTCACCGTGATCTCAAGCCGGCCAACATCATGGTTCACGAGCCGGCCGGGGGGAACAACCTGGAGGATTTGGGCCTGATTTTGACCGATGAGCCGGCCCCCATCACCAAAGCCTCCGAAATGACCGTCAAGGTTCTCGACTTCGGGCTGGCCAAAATCCTCAATGATGAAATTCTGGGGGATGACCATGCTGACCTGAAAACCGGCATCATGGGAACGCCGTTTTACATGTCACCGGAGCAGTGCTCTTCCAAGCCGGTGGATGCCCGCTCAGACATCTACAGTCTGGGGGTGATTCTCTACCAGATGCTGACCAAGGACGTTCCTTTTCGGGGGGACTCCTTTGCCGCCATCGTCTCCGGGCACCTGACGCAGGCGCCGCCAAGCATCCGGGCGCGTAATCCAGCCGTCTCCCCGGAACTGGAAGCCGTCATTCTGCGCGCCCTGTCCAAAAACCCGGCCAACCGCCAGGCGAGTGCCCGCGAACTTCTGGCCGAACTCGAAGCCGCCATTGCGCCCAAACCATCGGTTGACTCGTCGGCATCGCTTCAGGCTTCCCCACGGCTGCTCATCACCACCTTTCCGGGCAACTGCACGATTGAAGTGGACGGCGATTTTCGCGGCAAAACGGATGCCCAGGGGCGGTTCGAGCTGCGCCTGCCGCCGGGAGAATACCGCATCCGGTTTACCTCGCCGGGCTGGAACGATCTGGCGCGGACGGTCGTCATGGGCAACAGTGACCAGAGCCTGGAAATTCGTCTGACCCACAAAACGACGGTCATGGCGACGGCTCCGGCGGTGGGCGTGCCTCTGCCGGCCAGTCCGGCCACGGGCAGCTTTGCCCCACCGACCGGATCACCCCTTGCTCACACCGGCAAGTTGCGGACTTCCACCGGGTCACTGCCGCCGCCACCTGCACCGACTTCACTTCCGGTCACACTTGGCGCGACGCCCACCTCCGGGATCAACATCGCGCTGGACACCATCCTGACCATCGTGGGTGTCCTGGCCGGACTGGCCGCTTTTGCGGTCTTCCCTTCCGATCCCCTTTCCCTTCGCTGGGACAAGACCCTGATGCCTGGAACCTCCTGGTGGACCAACAGCGCGGGTGTGGCATCCGTCATCGTCGTGCCAACCTGTCTGCTGCTGGCCGACTATGTTTATCCCTACCGACCAGTCCCCTTCCTGGTGATGGTCTTCAACATCTTCCGGGTGGCCTTTCTGGTCGTCGTGGTGGGGGGAACCATCGTGGCGGCACTCGGTGCGCTGGCCAATCACTGGGAGATGCCCACGATGGCCTGGTTCAGCATCCGTGGCTTGTCCATTGCGGCGCTGGCCTTCCTTTACAGCCGCATCGCTGCCCGGCGGCGTGCAGTCATCGCCTAAGCTGTTACCTTTTGTAACGGCTATCTGTGCTGCATCATCCCACAGACGACGGCCCCGCACCTCGGTCTCAAGCAACAACCCCTTGTTCCACTTATGCTTACCTGCCGGCACGGCGGGCTGGCAAGCTGTGGCACGCCATTTGTTCCCCTGTAGAGACAAAATCCGTCACAGCGTGAGGCTCGCCATGGAACGCAACGGTCGTCGGCTTGGTCGCCAAGGGGTTTGTCGTCAGGAACGCGGTTATTCGCTCATCGAGATTATCGTCGTTGCCGCGCTGATCGGGATTCTGGCCGCCATTTCCGGCATTTTCGTCATCTCCTACCGCAAGGCGGTCGCGGCGGACTCGGCCGGAAGCGACCTTGCCGCAGCGATTCGGGAAACCCGCGCCACCGCTATGGGGCAGCGCAACACCTATCAGATGATTCTCTTCCGTCGGCCGGGTGAAAACTCGGATGGGTATGTCGTCATCCGCTACGTCAACGACGCCCGCAATGTCACGGCTGATGCCACCACCTACACCACGACGGCGACGGTGGTGAGCCGCAACAGCCTGCCGCCGGACTACCGTTTCCAGCGTTTTACAGAAAGCGGGACGGGTGTGCTGACCCCGCCGGCCACAGTCCTGAATCTGCCTGAGCTGACCTTCACCAACAACACCTTTGCCTTTCTCACCAGTCTCGGCGTGGACATCGGCATGAGTGGTGAAAGCGCCATTCTGACCTTCAAAAGCGATGGCTCCATCATCAACACGCCCCCTAATGCCGACCCGACCTCAAATCTCAACAATGTCCCGTTCAACGGCGTCATTTTCCTGAGCAGCGACATCGGCCCGGCCAGCACCCGCAGCACCCAGGCCCGCGCCATCACCATTTTTGGACTGACGGGGCGGGTGCTGATGTGGAAGAACGCCGGCGGCAACGCCCCGGGGCAGGGTATCTGGGTGAGCGGCAACCGCCAGGCAGCAGATTGAGCGATGGTGGCGAGGGGCTGCCCTTCCGTTTTGATGCGTACCTTTTTGGAAAGCCACGTGAAAGCCATGTGTATGACAACCTTGTGGATGTACGGAAAGTCACCTGTGGGACAGCTTCAGCCGCAACCGCGTCCGGGAGTCTCTCTCCACTTGGGTGCAATGCAACCTCCCTGCCGCCTGCAAGGGTGGTCACGCCTGCAACGCCGGTCACCGCGGCGGGCTGTCATCCAGGCCGGTTTTTCACTCGTCGAACTGCTTGTCGTGGCCGGCATCCTGACGATTGCCATGGCCGCCGTGATGGGCACGCTGTCGCTGGCACTTCAGACCAACCGCAGCAATGCCGCCCTGGTCGAGGCCAACAACAACGTCCGGGCGGTGGTCAACTTCATCAAAAACGACCTGGACAACGTCGGCGAACTGCCGTTGACGAGTGTGTTCTTCGCCACCCCGGACCCCAACCCCCGCTTGGGTGCTCCGGCAGTCTATGTCCGCAGCGGCTTTTTGGCGTCACGCGGCTTTCCGGTGGGTTCCGGGTCGGAAGCACCCGACCGGATTGGTAATGTGCCCCCCCGGCTGATTGCCGGGACCATCAACACGAACTGTGACATCCTGTCGCCGATTCAGGCCTGGACGGCCGTCACCAATGGTGCCCTTTCACAGGGAACGTTTACCTCCCCGGGACTCATCGCCAATCAGGGCTATGCCGACACGGCGGGGACTCCGGCCGCAACCCGGTATCCCAACCTGCGGCTTTATCCGGGAGCCTGTGACCGTACGGAATTCCCAACAGCGTACGGCAACGGCAGCCACCAGCTCATCACCCTGCAGGTCAATCCCGTGCCAGTTGCCGTGCGCGTGGCGGTGCCTGATCCGAACAACCCTGGCAACAGCATCGTTCAGAAGCAAATCTTCCCGGTTGAAGCCACTTTCTCGGCCCGCGCCCAGTTGGCTGGTTCCGACCTCATCCTAACCCCGGAGCTGACGACGCCTTCCGACCCAACCTACGGTGGCGCTATCCCGACGGGCACACCGGTCAACCTCAAACCCGCCCGGATCGCGCCCAACGTCGTGACGAACAGCAACCCTTTTGTCAACCCCAATGATCGCCTGCTGGCGCCACGGCTGCGCCCCTATGTGGACACCCTGCTGCTGACGTACACCTACACGCCCCCCAGTGGCTCACCAATTCCCAGTGGCTCACCAATTCCCAGTGGCTCACCAATTCCCACGGTGCTCTGTGTTCTTGGACTGGTGACAGGCATCCAGGGCAACAACATTGTCCTGGCGGGCAATGATCTGGCGGGTATCAATCCTGAATGGCCGGTCATCATTCAGAACAACGTCCCGGTCACGATCACGCGCATGCGGCTGTCGCACTACTTTGTTGGCTGGGATGGGGGTGACAGCGCACCCGTGTTGTACTGCCGGCAGGGGGGACTGCTGTCGCCGCTGGCCTTTGACATCGAGAATCTGCGCTTGAACTTCACCCTGGTGGATGAGGGCGCGGTGCGCGCCGACGACACCCCCATTCAGGGTTTTATGTTCAATACCAACGACATCGGTGGCCCGATTCCCCTCCCCAGCGGGGCAGACCCCACCAAGAATCCGGCTCGGACGCCCCTGACAACCAAAACCCAGGTGCGCCTGGTGGAGTTGACCGTGTACGGCCGAACCGGTGAGCGGCAACGCGCGCTCATCAACGCCGATGCAGCCATCCCGGACGCTTTCAACCGGGGCTACTTCCACGTCAGCGAGCGCACCTCAATCGGGTTACGCAACCTGGCCCCGCAGTAAACAACCACCGTGGAGTAAAGCCGCCCCGGATGCGGCTGAAAGCCCCATGCCCTGCGACAACCAATCCAAACACCCTTGCCCCAACGCCCTTGTGTGAGACCTTTAGTGAGGATGAAATTCGCCATGACCCCACGTTTTGCCCGAATCCTGCGTCGTAAGCATCGTTATCAGGAACGCGGTGTCGCCCTGGCCATCGCACTGGTGCTCCTGGGTGTGCTGCTGGTCTTTACGTCGGTCTCAGCCACCCTGATGACGACGGAGGCGCGCCAGACGGCAGCCGACTACCAGAAGACCCGGACGTTCAACGCCGCAATTGCCTATCTGGAAACCATCACGGCGAACGTCAACCGCATTCTCTCGCGGTCGCCCAACATCACCGCTGATGACCTTGGGCCGACGGGCATCACGAGCAATCTTCCGCCGTTTGTCACCGAGGCCGGACAGCCGCTCTACACCTTCACGGCGGATACACCGTTCGTCCCACCGGGCGCATCGTCAACCACCACGGTGACGGTCAACGACGCCCCGTTCAACGGGATGACGGCCCTGCGCCGCCAGTTCGTGCTGGGCGCCTCGGCGCGTACCACCAACGCCAACGAAGAAGCCCGCCTCATCCGGCAGGTCAACTTCTACCAGATTCCGGCGTTTCAGTTTGCTGTCTTTGGGTTTGACTGTCTTCAGGTGTCACCCGGTCCGGAGTTCTATCTGGGCGGACGCGCACACGTCAACCGCCACCTCTACCTTGGGGCGGGCAACCGGGCGTGGTTTTTTGGTCCGGTGACAGTTGCCGGCGAAATCGTCACCGAAGTCACACCAAGCAACAAAACCCGTGCCAACAACTCCCGGGTGCTCGACCCCAACCTCACGGCCAGCGGCAGCACACCAAGAGAGTTGGCCGACAGTGTCACCCGCCCCATTACGCCCAGCCTCCCCAACCGGAAGGGGCCGCGGGGGTACTCGAATGACCCCGCGGTATATCGCGTTGCGCCGGTCAACTGGCTCATTGACGACATCAACCTCGCCATTGGCCCCGGGCCAAGCACCCCGGTGGTCGGTGCCGGGCCGAACAACGGTGGTATTGGCACGCCTTGGGGTGCAACCAATGGTCAGTCTCCGGGCAAGCAGCGTATCGTGCCGCTGCTCCTGCCGACCCAGACCAACGGCTTCAACGCCATCGAAATCCTCCGGCGGTCCAACCCCAACGAGAATCTGGAAGTGCTCCGCAACTCACGTTTCTTCGAGGGACAGGTCTCGGCACGCGCCACCACCATCCGCATCCTGCTGGATGACGATCTCGACCACTTCCCCCCCGCCACCCCTGGCGGCACCCGCGCTTATGACATGGAAGCCCTTTCCAACCCCAACACGGAACTTTTCCAGAAGTTCTGGCTTAGTGACAACCCCAATGTCGTCCAGTTCAATCCGCTGCAGGGCAGTGACCACCCGGACCAACCGGCCAGTGTGCTTCCGGCCGGAAGTGGAGGCGCGCCGCAGAAGTATAACCAGAGCGACACCTTGGCGACGGCTTCCGGAACCCAGCGCCGGGTGCTTCCACCGCAAACCAATCTGGTCAACCAGCAGGCCTACTTCCAGTCCACCTCCAACAACACGGATGACCCAACCCGGCGGAAGCGGACCTACATCAAGATTGAACTGCTGGTGAACAACAACCCCGGCGGAAATCCCAACGCCTTCCCGGCCCGGTATGACATCACACCGCATATCCTCAACCTGGGGATTACGGCCGGCCCCATCCCGGTGCTGCGTGATCTGCCCCCTGCCAACCTCGCGGCCGGACAGCCCGAACCGGAAACGACCTATGCCGCCGTCTATGCCCTCAACGATGGCGGCAGTGTGTCACGTCTCCAGACGCAGGACCCGGGCAACCTTCCCCGCAACTTCCTGCCGTTTCTCTCGGAAAGCGCCACCCCCAGTTTCATCGGGCGGTTTGCCCAGACGTTTGGTGCGCCGCCAACCGTGGCCATCAGCAGCCCGGCCGGTTCGGTCAATCAGCGTGTCACCTACTGGTATGAACCCAACAGCATCCTGACGCTTCAGCGGACGATGCTGCCCTTCACACCGCAGACCAACGTCAACATGGCGAATGCCGACCCACCGCAGGTGGATGACCGCGGACGGCCGGTCATCACCACCGAGACGGCCTCCCTGCGGGGACGGCTGGACAACAACGGCAACCCCTCCCTCACCGGTTATCCGGCGCGTTTCAAGAGCCTGCTTGCCAAGCCGTATTTCCGCTTCACGGATGACTTCGACAACCGCAGCTACATCAAGGGCTCCTACGACATCGGCCCCGATGGCACACGGAACACCGCCGACGACATGTTCCTGATGCCCAACCCGATGAAGAGCGACATTCCACGGGAAGAAATCTTCAACGGGGAAAACAGCAGCGGCGACAAACGGCAGGAGCGGTTCATCCGGCGGGTGCGCGTTCGTGCGGCCCGACTCCGATTACCGTTACCGAACGCCCTCCCTGTCGCTGATACAACGCTTCACCCGATAGCGATGCTGATGCCGGATTTGAACACCCTTGGCAATAACCCGCAGTATGCTCCGTCGGTCACAGCACCCGTCATGGCCTACGAGACCAGCTTCAACCAGATTATGCGCTCGCCCAACTTCTGGACGAATGACCCGGCCAGCCCGGCGCGGGTCCTGCGCGTCGAGCGCCAACTCGTGCGCCTGCTGCGGAGCTTTGTCTTCCGGCCCGGCATTCCCGGCTTCTACGCCATGCGGCATGACAACCTGAACATCCTGGGCAATCCGGTTGCCGCCGGCGCCGGCGCCAGCAGCCTGGGCGATGGACGCCTTGACAACGACCTCGACTATCTGAACCAGGGCCCGGCAGCCTACCCAACCAGCCCTGCCGCTGCTTACATTACCGGTCCCTACACACCAACCTTCAACCGGAACCTCAACACGACGGCGGCAGATGCGCCCGCCGCGGGCGATCCCCCTACGGACTACCCAGGGACCGGACCGACCGGTACGGTTGATTTGCAGGAGATGACCCCCTTTGCCAATGTGGCTGACCAGCAGCTTCTGGCGAAGTGCCTGTTCAACCCGACGGGGTTGACACCGGCTGAACAGGTCCGGCTCTTCCCGCATCTGCTTCGGGCAGCGCCAAACTTCACAGTGAACTTCCTGCAGACCCTCCGGGGAGCCGAACTTGGCACACCAGGTCGCTCCACTGATCCGTCACTGGGTAACATCCCGACTATTGGCGACTTTGCCACGGCCCAGATTCTGGGTACACCGGAAATCGCGCGCGAAAACCTCACTTTTGACTGGAATGGCGACGGCCTCATCGAGCCGCCCCACTATCCGTTTGAGAACCAGCGGGTGGACCTGAACGGCGTCCGCCGGATTCCCAACAATGAGAACGGTGAGTGGTTCTTTGGGGATGGTGATACCGATGACCTTGGCGAGCAGATGAGCGCCCTGCCCCGTCTTGTCGCCACCACCAACCCGGGGGACCAGGGAGTGGCCCGCATGGGCTACTCCCCGGAAAGCAATGTCAACTCGCTGCTGCCTTCAACCCTGCGGGTGCTCCACACGCCGCCGGCAGTGAACAACCTCAACCGGATGGCCCGGCGGGTCACTTCAATGCCCATCGAGATCATCTTCTGGGAAGCGGCGCAGAATGACCCGGACCCCAACTTTGCGCCACTGCCCGATCCCGAAAACGGCCGGGATGACATACTTGGACAATCAGACCCCGGCAGCACGGCGGCTGCCTTCCCACCCTCTGCCGGCTTCACGGAAACCGGGGAGTTTCAGAACTGCTTCCGCATCAAGGTGCCGTTCAACACCTTCCTCGGCAAAACGCTGCCGGTAAATTTGGGTGCACCACTAAACCTTGTGAACGTCCGGTTCAATGTCCGTGAGGCCGTCGGGATTATCTTTCAGCATCCTCTGGCTTCACGGGTTTATCCCGGTGCACCGGGGATTGACACGGCCGGTATTGGTGCAACCACGCCGGTGCTGGATGGGGTGCCGTCTCCGATTGGCCCCGGCTCCGGCACCCAGAACCTCAACCTCGAAACCCAGATTGGGCGCCGCTTGGGCCTTGGTGATGCCAACTACGCCTTCCCCGGCCACGCCTACATCGCCTTCCAGCCCAACCCAGGCAACCCGCTGCTGCCACCGGAAAGCACGGCGACGCTCACCCCGCGAATACGCATCGAGATGGACCGCGCCTTCCCCATCAATGTCTATGACCAGCGCGAGGGGCGGCACGTCAACCGTCGCTACAGCCTCCAGGGCATTGCAACGGCATCGGATTACTATAACGGTGACCTCGGCAATACCAGCGGCCCCAATGGGATTGTGGGAACGGTCTGGCCGGTCTGGCCCGGCGGCGGACAGCTTCCTGATGACCAGAGAATTCTGGCCAACATGGTTTATCGGCTGCCGATGCCCAGCCCCATCGCCTATGAGCGGCGGGGAGTGATGAACCTGACCGATCTCAACGTCGGTAACCTCAAACGCCTCTTCCGGGGGGACTTCGATACCTACCTGGCCAACGTCGAAGCGGCAACGTCAGGACTGACCGCGAACCCAAGTGGCGGGTTTACCTCCGGGAAACCCCTTCAGCTTGGCGGGAAGATTGATGTCTCAGACAACGGCTTTGTCGTCTATTTCTCCGACCGGCGGGGCGACTTCAACAACGACGGCATCTATGACTTCAACGATGTCTTTGGTGAAAACAACGTCCTCAATGCCCTGGATGACAGTTGTGAAACCGATCCGGGGACGGTCAGCGATCCGCAACAGGGTGGCATCACGGTCAGCTATGCCAACGTCGCCAACGGCCCCGGACCCAAACCGGGCGACGGACGCCTCCGGCGCGATGTGGAATGTGAAACCCAGCCCAACTTTAAACCCACGCTGAGTCAGCCGGCCCGCTCCGGGGAAGCCCCCCATGGCGCCGTGCCGGTCAACGACGGGTACGAATACTTCGGCGGCTCCGCCAATCCGAACGCGGCCACGGCCGGGACCGGGCATGGCGTCGTGGCGCAGTTTACCCGCTACACCTACACCCCCAACCCGGATGGAACCCGCACCATTGCCAGCACCCTCTCCGGCATTGCCTATCCCTCCGCTGTTTTTCCGACTTCATTGACCCCTGCGGTCAACGGAGGCGACGGCATGCGTACGTGGCGCATCGTGGACAGCGCCAAGACCGGCCGTATCCGGGCTTTCCGGCGGGCACTACGGATTGTCAATGCCATGGACATCCCACGTTTCTTCGTTGATCGCCCGACCGGCAACGGACGTGGTTTCACGGGTCTGACGGTGGCGACGGAAAACCCGTCGTACCTTTATGGCAACATCAATGCCATCGGGGTGACGGAAAACTTCCAGAACGCCAACGAGTGCCTCAACAGCCGTATCCCGCGTGGCGGTCCGACACCGTCGGAGAACTATGCCCAGACCGGCAATGCCAACCTGGCCACGCCGCCGCCCGGGGACTGGTGCGCCAACCCACTCGAACCCAATGATCCGTTGCTGCACGGCTCGATGGGGATTTACTCCGATGCGACTTCCATTCACTCGAACGGCTGGTCGGACGGCAGGATGTTCATCACCGGATTGAACTATCTCTACCGACCACAAAACTCCCTCAAACGTATTGCTGTCCGCACCACCATCAAGGCAGCCTGGTTGACTGGCGCGCCACGTACCGGCTCCGGCAACAACAACCTGACCGGACAGGTGCAGACCAGCAACAATGATGCCCCTGACCCTCCAGGCGCCACAGGTGCAGATTTTGACAACAACACCGACGGCGGTCTCCACAACTTCCCGCGGTTTGCCGAAGATTTCGGGGGTGATCCACACAGCCGCAACTTCAACTACAACGGCTCGTTCATCTTCCAGTTCTTCAGCCACCAGGGGAATGGTCCGTTCCTCATCGGCGGAGACGGCAACTACACACCGCCCAATCCGCGTAACTGGAACTTCGATACGGCCTTCCTGGTGCCAACCGGGGTGCCGGCCGGAACACCGTTCTTCTTCTTCTACAAGAACGGCAGCTACCGGCAGGTCTTCCTCGAAAACAATCCGAACTGACCGGCCTGCCCACCGGGCAGCCGAAGCTGGCGGAGCCACCCACGCGGTGGCTCCGCTTTTTTCGTTCAGCCGACCTCGCAGAAAGCATCCGCCATTCCCTGCTCTGGCGAAAAGCACTGGCCGAAGCACGGCCCAGGGGCCACCCGGAGGCTAACTTTCGGCGGCGAGCAGTTGTTTTGACTTGAGGTACTTGATCTTGTCCCGCAGCGCCGCAGCTTTTTCAAACTCAAGCGCCTTGGCCGCGGCACGCATCTCGGTTTCGAGCTGGACCAGGGTGGCCGCCAGGTTTTCCGGCGTGTACGCCTCAAAAGCGGAAAGATCAGGCGGCGTTTTGAAATACGCCGCTTCGTGGGCCGTCACCAGCGTGGCCTCGACCGGCTTGATGACCGTACGCGGCGTGATGCCGTGCTCCCGGTTGTAAGTTTCCTGAAGCTGCCGGCGGCGGGCGGTAATCTCCATGGCGCGGCGCATGGATTCGGTCACACGGTCGGCGTAGAGCATCGCCTGCCCGTGGACATGACGCGCCGCCCGCCCGATGATCTGAATGATGGACGCCTCACTGCGGAGGAAACCTTCCTTGTCGGCATCGAGAATGGCCACGAGGGACACTTCCGGCAGGTCCATCCCCTCGCGGAGCAGGTTGACGCCGACGAGCACATCGAAATCCCCCCGGCGCAGATCGCGGATGATTTTGATGCGTTCCAGCGTCTCGATGTCTGAATGGAGATACCGGACGTTGAGGCCCACTTCGGTGTAGTAGTCCGTCAGGTCTTCGGCCATTTTCTTGGTGAGCGTCATCACCAGTGACCGCTCACCACGCGCAATTCGCTGGCGGATTTCACCCAGCAGATCGTCAATCTGCCCCCGTACCGGACGCACGGTGATGAGGGGATCGAGCAACCCGGTCGGGCGGATGATCTGTTCGACGACTTCCCCACCCGTGCAGGCGAGCTCGTAGGGGCCGGGCGTCGCCGAAACAAACAGCACCTGTCCCACCTGCTGTTCCCACTCGGCAAAATTCAGCGGCCGGTTGTCCAAAGCACTGGGAAGCCGGAAGCCAAAATCCACCAGGGTCTGCTTCCGCGAGCGGTCGCCGGCGTACATCCCGCGTACCTGCGGGATGGTCTGGTGGCTTTCATCCACGACGATCAGCGTATCTTCGGGAAGGTAGTCAAACAGCGTCGGCGGTGGCGCACCCGGCGGCCGCCCGGTCAAATGCCGGGAGTAGTTCTCGATGCCGCGACAAAAACCCAGCGCCTTCATCATTTCCAGGTCGTACATCGTCCGTTGGCGCAACCGCTGGGCTTCCATGGTCTTCCCCTGGGCCAGCAGAACGGCTTCCCACTCGTCGAGTTCCTGCCGGATGGTCCCGACGGCGCGCTGCACAATCGCCTTGGGCGTCACGTAGTGCGACTTGGGATAGATGGGATACTTGTGCTCAATCCGCTCCAGGGTTTCGCCCAGCAGCGGGTCAAACAGCTCCAGCGTATCCACTTCGTCTCCCCAGAAAGCGATGCGGAGCGCCTGTTCGGTATAGCTGGGATGGACTTCCACCGTGTCGCCCCGGACGCGAAATGTGCCGCGTGCAAAGTCTTCGTCGTCCCGGTCATACTGCAACTCGACCAGGCGCTCGATGAGCTTGTTGCGCCGCAGTGGCTGCCCCGGCTCGACGAAGCAGATCATCCCGAAGTAGGCATCCGGGTCGCCAATCCCATAAATGCAGGAGACCGAAGTGACGATGATGAAGTCCCGGCGCTCGAACGCCGCCCGGGTGGCCGCCAGCCGCAGGCGATCAATTTCATCGTTGATGGTCGCTTCCTTCTCGATGTAGGTGTCGGTGGAAGGCACGTAGGCCTCCGGCTGATAGTAGTCGTAGTAGCTGACGAAATACTCGACGGCGTTGTGGGGGAAAAAACCCTTGAATTCCTGGTAGAGCTGCGCCGCCAGCGTCTTGTTGTGCGCCATGACGAGCGCCGGACGCTGGAGCCGGGCAATGACATTGGCCACGGTAAACGTCTTGCCCGACCCCGTGATCCCCAGCAACGTCTGGTACTTGGCGCCAGCGCGAAAGTTGTTCGTCAGCGTTTCGATGGCGGCTGGCTGGTCGCCACAGGGGACATAAGGGGCGACGAGTTCAAACGGCATGGACGGAAACGTTGCACCACGACGTGGAGACACACCGCCAGCGGGGTGCGTCTCCACGTGAAACCGGGTTAAAACCCCTTACTTGAAAGCCTGGATGCCGGTCACTTCGGCGCCGATGATCAGTGTGTGGATGTCGTGCGTTCCCTCGTAGGTCAGGACAGATTCCAGGTTGTTCATGTGGCGCATGACCGGATATTCGGCACTGATGCCATTGGCCCCCAGGATGGTGCGGGCTTCGCGCGCCACATCGAGCGCCATGGCGACGTTGTTGCGCTTGGCCATGGAAATCTGCGCCGGCGTCACCTTGCCGGCATCCTTGAGTTTGCCGACGTGATAGGCCAAAAGCTGGGCTTTGGAAATTTCGGTGATCATGTCGGCCAGCTTCCGCTGCGTAAGCTGGAAAGCCGCAATCGGACGGCCGAACTGGATGCGCGACAGCGAATAGTCCAGCGCCGTCGTGTAGGTGGCCAGCGCCGACCCCACCGCGCCCCAGGCGATGCCATAGCGCGCCTGATTGAGACACGACAGCGGCCCCCGCAGCCCTTCCACATTGGGCAGCAGGTTTTCCTCCGGGATTTCGCAGTCCTGGAAAATCAGCTCGGAAGTGATGGAGGCCCGCAGGGAGTGCTTCTTCCTGATTTCCGGCGCGCTGAAACCCCGCGTTCCCTTCTCGACCAGAAAGCCCCGGATGCTGCGGGCATCCGCGCCGGTCTTGGCCCATACCACGGCGACGTCGGCAATGGAGCCGTTGGTAATCCACATCTTGGCCCCGTTGAGCTTCCAGCCGTATTTGGTGCGCTCCGCGCGCGTGACCATGTCGCTGGGATTCGAGCCGTAGTCCGGTTCCGTCAAACCGAAACAGCCGATTTTCTCGCCCTTGGCCAGCGCCGGCAGCCATTTCCGCTTCTGCTCCTCCGTACCGTAGGTGTAAATCGGATACATCACCAGCGAGCTTTGTACGGAAGCAAAGCTGCGGATACCGGAGTCACCCCGCTCCAGTTCCTGCGTGATGAGGCCGTAGGCAATGCTGTTGAGGCCCGCGCAGCCATATTCTTCCGGCAACGTGCAGCCATAAAAGCCCAGTTCTCCCATGGGCTTGATGAGTTCCTGCGGATAGACGCCCTGTTCGTAGCAGTCCTCGATGATGGGCAGGACCCGCTCGCGAACGAACTGCCGGGCCACATCCCGGATTTGCAGTTCTTCGGGGGAGAGCAGGCTGTCAATGTTCAAAAAATCCTCTTTTGGCATGGGTTCGGTATGACTCCTTTCAAAACGTGGCGCCCATCGCAAGCCGTCCGCGCCAGCTTCCGGTTTCGCCGGCCCGGTTCCGGGCCGGCGCTAACGGCGCTGTCCGGTTCCGGTGGCAAGCCAGGCCCGCTGGGCCAGCTCGACGGCCTGGGGCACGGACTCTATTGCCCGCAGAAACTGCGGATCCGTCATAAGCTGGACGCGAAAACCGGCTTCCGTGCCATAGGCGGCCGTGGCCAGATGCTGCCGAATCTGGTTCCTGACGAAATCCAGATTGGGCGTGACGGCGCTTTCAAGCGTAGCAAACCCGGCATCGGTTTTCAGAAATTCCCGAAAGGCCGCCACCACCTTGTCGGTGATGGGGAAGTCGCTGTCCCGCAACTGATGGCGGTAGTCCGTCCGCTCGATGCGGTAGTTCACCAGCTCTGGCACGAGGCCCGCCGCCAGATGCCGGGCAAAGGCAAAGGTGGCGTCGGAAAGTCTGGACTGCACAGCGGAGAAGGTTTGTGGCTTGACGATGATGTCCGGGGTGATGCCGCCGCCGCCATAGACCGTCCGCCCGGCATCCGTGGCTACGGCCTCGCCCGTTGGCGTCTCTTCCGGGGACTGGTGCGCATAGTAGGCATAGAGCAGGCCGCTGGTGTAGGAACGCTGGATGCAGCGTCCGCTGGGGGTGTAGTACTTGGCCGTGGTCAGCGTCAGCCCTGCTCCGAAAGACAGCTCAAACACGCGCTGAACCAGTCCCTTGCCAAAACTCGGTTCGCCGACGATAAGTGCACGGTCATGGTCCTGCAATGCGCCGGAAACGATTTCAGAGGCCGAAGCCGAGTTGCGATCGATGAGCACAACCACTGGCTTCTCAAACGGAGCCGTATTCTTTGCCCGATATTCCCGTGCTTCCTCGCCACTGTAGCCCTGGCGCCCCCGGACAGCGACAATTTTCTGATCCCGACGCAGAAACATATCCGCCACACTTACCGCTTGGGGAAGCAGACCGCCCGGATTGCCCCGCAGATCAAGCAGCAGGGACTGCATCCCCTGCGCCGTGAGTTCATTCATGGCCCGCCGCAGCTCATCTTCTGTTGTGGTGTTGAACCCGCCGGAAAGCGCAATGTAGCCAATGCCGGGACGAGCTATGAATGCCGTGCGAATCGAAGGCAGCGGCACAGCATCACGGACGATGGAAAAGGTGAGCGGTTTGGGGACGCCCAGCCGCTCGACGGTGATGGAAACCGGCTCGCCCCGCTCGCCACGGACTTTTTCAAGCACCTGCCGGGTCGTCCAGTCGGTTGCCGGTTCGTCATCCACCTTGATGATGGCATCGCCGGCCCGCAGCCCGGCGCGCGCCGCTGGCGTGTTTTCGATGGTCGCCAGGATGTACACGCGGTCGTGGCGGCGCGCAATCGAGACCCCGATGCCGTAGAAGCGGCTGTGCTGCTCCGTGCGCATCTCCTGGAACTCTTTGCTGTCAAAGAAGTTCGAGTGTGGGTCCAGAACCCGGAGCATGCCCTGGATGGCGGCCTTGGTGAGCTGATCCGGCGGCGTTTCGGCTACATAGTTCTCCACAACCACCTCCTGCGCTTCCCGGATGGAACGCTCGAGTTCAGCACGCTGCTGCTGTTCCGGCGGACCAAGCCGGCCCCCCCAGCCGGAGGCCGTCCAGCGCATCAACAGTCCCCCAAAGACGGCGGAAACGACCATCAACAGCAGGGCCAGGCGGGCGAAATGGCGATGGAAAAACATAGGTACACACCACTGAGGGCTGTGCCAAAGCACGCCAAACGGGAATAGGACCTGGAGTATATCAGGCTTTTCCGGCCGCCAGGGTCATCTGGTAGCCATGAATGACCTCATCCAGCTTGCCGGCCTTCAGCGCACTTTCCAGGGCCGCCACCACATTCGGGTCATAGCGTGTTCCGGCAAAGGACCAAATCTTCTGAACGGCCACTTCCGGCGTCATGGCCCGCTGGTACGGGCGATTGGTCGTCATGGCATCGAAAGTATCGGCCACGCTGATGATGCGCGCCATCAGCGGTATCTGGTCGCCCTTCAGACCGATGGGATAGCCCCGCCCATCCATGCATTCGTGATGGTAGTACATCCCCGGCACGTACTTTTTCATCTGCGGGATTTCCGCCATGATCTTCGCGCCCTTTTCCGGGTGCGTCTTCATGATGGTGTACTCTTCCTCGGTCAACGCCGCCGGTTTCTTCAGAATCCGGTCCTCGATGCCAATCTTGCCGACATCGTGCAGCAGCGCCGCAACCCGGATATCCTCGATTTCTTCCGCATTCAGTCCCATGTGTTCCGCCATGAGCACGGAGTACATTTTCACCCGTTCGGAATGTCCGCGGGTGTAGGGGTCTTTGCCGTCAATGGCTTCGGCCAGCGCCTTGACCGTTCCCAGGAACAACTCCCGGTTTTCGTTGACAGCAAAGCGCAGGTCGGTGATGTACCGCTGGATTTGCTCGGCCATGGCATTGAAATCTTCGGCAAGCTGTCCGATCTCGGAGCGGCTGCGGACGGCGATCCGCCGCGCGAAGTCGCCCCCGGCAATGGCCCGCGCCCCGTGGGCCACGGCGGCAATCGGCGAGGTCACCCAGTAGGCCAGCAGGAGACCCACCCCGGCGGCGACGAGCGCGGTCACCACTGTCAAAATGGACGCCTGCCAGATCATGGTCGTCACGGATGAGTAGGCCGCTTCCTCGTTGATGACGGCAATTACCCCCAGCGGCAACTCCGGCGCAATCAGCGCCGTGGCGCAACTGCCAAGCATCGGGAGCCGATCATTGCCCAAGCGAATCTCGAACGGCTCGGCCAGCGGCGCGGACACATCAATGGCAATCGTGTCCTGCCACTTGGCGACAATCCCCCAGTCGCTCACGTTCGTCGGCGTATAGACCAGCGCCCGGTCGGGATGCGCCAGGATGCGTCCCTGCTGGTCAACCAGAAACACCACGCGGCTGCCGTTGCGCAGCAACGCTTCGTGATTGAGGTTGCCGCTGGCGGAGGTCACGTTGACGAGATTGAAAATGGGTTCGAGGCTCACCACCGCCAGAACGACTTCCGGCTGGTCAGGGGTGGTATCTGCCTTGTGAAGGGGATGTGCCAGCACGATGGCAAACTCGTTGCTCGAACGGATGTAGCGGGGCGTGCTGACATAGGTGCGGTCGAGCCGGCGGCTCACCGCCTTGAGCGCCTCACCGACGGTATCCCGGACTTCCTCACCCAGAATTTTTTTGGAGTCCCACTGCGCCACCAGCCGGGTGTCGGCTTCGCTGCTGCGCGGCGCAATCCCCAGCAGGATGAGATTGGCGTCATCTTCAAGAAACTGGGCGAGTTGCCGATTGCGCGCGCTTTCTTCCTGCCGAAGCAGCACTTCAGCGCCCCCGATGGCTTCGAGCGTGCGCGCCATGCCGGCGATCTGGTGACGATAGCCACCCACGTAGGTACGCAGTTCGTTGGCCACCAGCACCACCGAGCGGAGCTGTTCGGCGCGCTCGTTCAACCGCATGGACTCCCGTCCGATACCAATCAGCTTCCAGCTTATGGTCATCAGCGGAAGGATGGTCAGGGACAGAATGACCGCCAGAAATGTGTAGAGAATTTTGGTGGGCTTCCTGGGCTGCATGGGGACACCTCAGCAGGTGCATGGGAACTGACCGGCGACAGCGAAAGCGGCTCTGGTGGGATGTGATTTCGGCGCCAATGTCGTTGGGGCTGACCCGTGAGTATTCACGGCGTTTTCATCCTCTGCAAGTCAGGATGACGCCCGAAGAGCAAGCCACCGGGCTGCAAAAACCCGTCTCGCACACAGCCAACCGCACCGGCAACAGAAAAGTCATTGTCGGCACATCCCAACACATGGTAGCGTGGGCGCATCTTTCCGAAATAACATTCCCACGGTAACAAGCGGTTCATTCCCATCTTTTCTGAAAAGTCTCGAAGCACGCTTCGGGGGGCGGCAGATTGTCCATGATTGCATTCGGCACATCAGGTTGGCGCGCCATTCTGGCCGATGACTTTACCTTTGCCAATGTCCGGCTTGTCACCCACGCCATTGCCGACGAACTGCAAAACACCAGCACCGGCGGGCTGGTCCTGGTGGGTTACGATCCGCGCTTCATGGCTGAAAAATTCGTTGCGGCCTGTGCGGAGGAACTCTCGCGCCGCGGCTTTGATGTGCAGATAACGGACCGCGATACCCCAACGCCTACGCTTTCGGTGGCCATTCGCGCCACGGGCGCGCGTGGTGGCATCAACTTCACGGCCAGCCACAATCCGCCGGAGTATGGCGGCATGAAGTTTTCGACGGCCAATGGCGCACCGGCGCTGCCGGAAGTTACCAGACGTATCGAGACGCTCATCCAGCGCCGGGTGGATGACAGCACCCTGGCCATCCCCATGATGCCGCCCGGCCGTATCGAAACCGTGGACCTGCGCGAGATGTACCTGGCCGTGCTGGCCGGGAAGGTCAACGGCGATGCCCTGCACCACCGCCCGCTGCGTGTGGCCTACGATGCCCTCTGGGGCACCGGACGCGGCTACCTCGATGTGTTTCTCAGGTCTTACGGCTGGGAGGTGACGACCCTCCACGACTGGCGCGATCCGTACTTTGGGGGACGCAGCCCCGAACCTTCAGAACCGAACCTGGCTGAACTTCGGGAAGTCGTCCGGCGCGATGGCCTTGATCTGGGACTTGCCACGGATGGCGATGCCGACCGCTTCGGGATCATAGACCGGGACGGCAGTTTTATCCCGGCGAATGCCATTCTGGCACTGCTCACCGACTATTTGTACCGGTCACGTGGCTGGAAGCAAGGCGTCGGGCGCAGCGTGGCCACCTCGCACTGGCTTGACCGGGTGGCGAACCAGCACGGCATTCCGGTGTACGAAACCCCGGTCGGTTTCAAGTTTCTCGGCGAGCTGATTCTGGAGGAAAAGATATTTCTCGCCGGAGAGGAAAGCGCCGGGCTGTCCATCCACGGTCACATCCCGGAAAAAGACGGTATTCTGGCGTGTCTGCTCGTGGCGGAAATGGTGGCGCAGCGGGGGCAGTCCATTCGGGAACTGCTGGCCGAGCTGTCCCGGAGCGTCGGAACCCTCGTCAACCGGCGCATCGGCGTGCGCCTCACCCCGGAAAAGCAGCAGCAACTCCGCCAGACCCTGGAAGCCACGCCACCGGAGTCCTTTGGCGGCAAGCAGGTGACGCGCATTGATCGCACCGACGGGGTGAAGTTTTTTCTGGAAGATGAAGCCTGGGTGTTGATTCGCCTGTCAGGGACGGAGCCGCTGGCCCGGTGCTATGCCGAGGCGCAAACGGAAGCTGACGTGGAGGTGTTGCTTGAGTCAGGCAAGAGTTTCATTCATCAATGAGTACCAACTGCGCCGTGAGCAGGTTCTGTCCCTTCCCAAACCGCGCGTCCTGACGCTGGGGATTCCCCTCTATGCCCTCGTCGCCATGGTCGTCATCGGACTGACCGGGGTGTGCATCACGGTCACGCTCCGTACGCACAGTGAACTCCAGAACGCCACATCCGCTCACAACCGCCTGCAGGCGCAGATTGCCCGGCAGACCGCTGAAAACCAGCGCCTTCAGCAGGAACTGCGCCAACTCGACACGGACCCACGGACTATCGAGCGTTCAGCACGGGAAATGGGACTCGTCCGACAGAATGAGACCATTCTGGTCGTGGACGAATCCCGTCCTACCCCCACCATGGGTCACGGAGCCGACCGGTAACTGGAGCCCCATCTGACGACAGTCAGCCGACACAAGCGGCTAGGCCGGCGAGGCGGGGTTGTCCCTGGTGGCTTCCGGGGTGATGGTGCCCAGCCCGTACAGCAGGCCGGCAACCACCAGCGCCACCGGCATCAGCAGCAGGGCGACCGAAAGGGTCTGGGCCGCCGGTGACAACCCGCAGAGTGTGGCCAGGGTGACGACAAAAGCCGGCGGTGACTGCCCCGCCTGTGCCAGTTCCCGCAGATGGGTCGAAATCCACCCCACCAGTGCCAGTGAAATGCCATCTCCAAAAACGTGAATGGCCACCACCAGAAAGCCGGTTGCCGTCGTGCGCAGGTTGGGCGCGACGAGACTGACGACCAGCGTGTTGGCCGGGCCATTTCCCAGATACACCAGAAGCAGCGTGATAAATGTACAGACCTGATAGACAAGCGGCGTTGTAGCCACCAGTGCTATGAACATCGGCACACTCGCCAAGCCAGCACTGACGGCGCAGACGAGAAAGTAGCCGCGTACACCGCGCAACCGCCGGTTGAGGGCATCGCCGAGCAGGCCGCCGATGAGACTCCCCAGCGTCCCCCCCACGACCGCGCAAATCCCCAGCACCAGGTTGGCTTCTTTTTCACTCAGCCCCTTGTCGGCTTTCATCCACTCCGGGGCCCAGAACACCAGCGCCCCAAGCGCAAATGTCACGGCGGCATATCCCAGACAGGTCAGCAGGTAGCCACGGTTCACCAGCAGCCGCCGGTAGCCTTCCAGCCACCCGACCGTCGCCGGCTGGGATGGCGCATCAGGTAACGGCGGGCCCGGCTGCACCGGCGGCTCATCCATGATGCCGCGCTGGGGTTCGCGGATAAAAACCATCGTGAACGCCGCCAGCAGCCCCGGCACCCCCACGATCAGAAGGGCATAGCGCCAGCCAAACGTGTCCGGTGCACCGAGATAGCCGCCCAGAACGAAGCCGGCCGCCGCACCAATCGGAATTGTCGCCTGAAAGATGCTCATCGCCAGTCCGCGCCGGGCTTTGGGGAAGTAATCGGCCAGCAAGCTGGGGGCAATGGTGGCGTAGTTGGCCTCCCCCACCCCCACGGCCGCCCGCGCCACCAGCAACTGCCACAGGCTGCGGGCGAGCCCGGCCCCGGCCGTGGCCAGGCTCCACACAAAAATGCCCACGGCAATCAGACGCCCCCGGTGATACCGGTCGCCCAGATAGCCGAACAGCGGCGAGCAGAGCGTATAGACCCAGGTGAAGGCACTGCCGATCAGTCCCAGTTGCGCATCGGTGTAGCCGGTGTCCGCCTTGATGTACGGCACCAGCGCCGAAAAGATGTACCGGTCAATGTAGTTGAGCAGGTTGAGCAGCGTCAGCATCGCCAGCACGAAATAGGCGTACGTCGTCGCTTGCCTTGACGACAGCGGCAGGGCGGCAGTGCTCATAAGTCAGGGTTGTCTGCAATGAAGTGGGTAGTGCGGCGCGATAGTAGAGGACACCGCTCGCGTTGGCTAGTGGCGAGTGGTACGGGCGGGTTCCGAACCCGCCCGTACGGGTGAGTGGCGGGTGGCCCTGGCCCGGATGGCCGGGAACGCCCGTCACCGGTCGGACAACACCACCCGCGCCGTGTTGTAGCCACTCGCCCCAAAAACGCCGCCGCCGGGATGGGTACTCGCTCCCGTCAGGTACAGCCCCGGAATCGGCGTTTTGTAGGAAGCCAGTTCCGGTAATGGGCGGAAGAAAAACATCTGGTCGAGCGACATCTCGACGTGCATGACATTGCCGCGCAACAGCCCCAGCTTCCGCTCAATCTCGACCGGTGTCTGAATGTAGCGCCCGATGATCTTGCCGCGCATGTTGGGCGCATAACGGCAAACGACCTCGTAGATTTTGTCGGCCTCGCGCTCGGCAATGTCATCCCACTGCTCACCGTTGGAAAGCTCGTAGGGGTGATACTGGGCCCAGGTAAACAGGGTGTGCTTGCCGGGTGGGGCCAGTGTGGGGTCAATGGCCGAGAACGTCATGGCCACAACGCTCGGCTGCTCCGGCGGACGCCCCAGCAGGAAGTCCCGAAAGCTGCTTTCCAGGTAGGCCGCCGACGGGCACAACAGTTGCAGCGCGCTGTGACAGGCCGCCACACCACGTTCATCACTGGCGATCCCCTCGTACTGGGGCAGTTCCTCGACGGCATGGCGCACGATCATCCCAAAGCCGTTGCCAACCCGGATGTTGGCGACGCGCTGCCGGAGTTCGGTGGGGCAATCCTCCAGCAACTTGAGGAACGTCGTCTGCACGTGACAGGCGCTGACGACCCGCCGCGCATGGAAAGCCTCACCACCGACGAGTTTGATTTTGAACGTGCCGTCGGCCAGACGCGCAATGGCCGACACTTCCGCCTCAAGGTGTAACGTTCCGCCGTGGGCGAGAAAACACTTCGCCAGTGCCTGCGTCAACGCCCCGGAGCCGCCCTTGGCGCGTTTGGCGCCGGTCTGGTGGATCATGGCGTTCCAGCCGAACATATCCCCGCTGGCCACTTCACTTGGCGCCGGCCCTGACTGTGCGGCCAACCAGAGCATGGCCGCCCGCAGATGCTCGTTCTGGAAGGTCTCCCGGATGACCTGCCCGTAGGGCGCCATCAGTTGCCGCGCCGTTTCGAGCGATCCCCACGCCTTGCGTGACCGGAAACTGGTGACACTGCGCTTGAGCGCCGTCCAGAGAATTTTCTGCGGGTCCGGCGCATTGAGAAACACCTCAAAAATCGCCTCGTTGAGTTCGCCCCAGTGCGCCACAAACTTGCGGTACTGCTCGGCATCGGCCGGCGAAATTTGGGCAATGCTGGCGCAGGTTTTCTCGATGTCCCGGTGAAAGGCAATGCCGTGGGGCGTCCCCAGGATGGGGTAAAAGGCCCACGGGTCCATCTCGATGTATTCGAGACCGTACTTACCCAACTCCAGCTCGGCAATCACCGGCGTGCCATGAATCATGATGTGCGCCGAGGAACCGATGTCGAACTTGTAGCCCGGAATGATTTCTTCCGTACAAACGGCGCCGCCCACAACCGGACGGCGCTCCAGGACCAGAACCGAACGTCCGGCCTTGGCCAGGTAGGCGGCACAGATCAGGCCGTTGTGCCCGCCACCGACAACGGCAACATCATAGCAAGCTGCTGTATCTGCCATAGGTTCGACCACACCGCAGGTGCTCTGGGACGCTGCGGCACGACTTGTTCACAAGATATATCACCGGGGGGTGAAGTCCGCTTCCCTTCCGGCGCGTGCCCCGGTCAGGCCAGGTTCGCGTCAGACGCCGACCGGGTGGCGGTGGACTCCGGCATCGCACCGGCAATGCTGTCGGTGACACGGCGGAAGGTAGCGGGGGTGGCCGTCCCGTTCACGGCCTGCACCACCGTTCCATCGGGCGCGACGACCACGACGCGGCACTGCCCGAAGGTGAGACCGTAGGCGCGGGAGACCTCGCCATCCCAGTCAATGAGCACTTCCTTGGGGGAAAGCTTCTCGATGCTCGTGCGCACCAATTCCCGGAAGATGTCCGGCACGCCCCGGAATGCGGCAATGCCGACGATGTCAATCTGGTCGCGAAACTTCAGGTACAGGGGCTCAATCCAGCTTGCCAACTGAAAGGCGCTCACCATGTCGCCAAAGCACAGCACCGTCACCAGCGGGCGTGGAAACCGGTAGGTGTGGGTCCGGCCATGGTGATCGTCGAGCGAAAAGGCCGGTGCGGAAGTGGGTATCGTCACAGACACGTGTTCAGCCAAAGACCAACCAGGGTATGGGGGGCTCCTGTAGAAAAGCTAGCGGTAGAGTCGCTTCATGGTCTGCTTGATGAGGTGGCTCAAATCCCGGCTTGTTTCCTCGGCCAGTGTCTGCGCCACGGCCTTTTCCACGACCGCGGGCGACCAGCCAAAGTTGATGAGCGCCGAAACGACATCCCGCTTGAGGGGTTCATCGCCATTGACCGGGGACTGGGTGGCCACGTGGGGGAGCGGGACATCCGGGAGCTTGTCGCGCAACTCGATGATGATACGCTCGGCCATCTTCTTTCCGATACCCGGCACACCGGACAGCCGCCTGCCATCACCAGCAAGGATAACCTGCGCGAGGTCCGCCGGACTAAAGCCGGACAGCACGGCCAGCGCCGTCCGTGCGCCCACCCCAGCAATGGCCAGCAGGCGCAGGAAGAACTCCCGTTCGACCCGGTCACAAAAACCATACAGCAACAAGGCGTCCTCGCGGACGAGCAGGTAGGTGTGCAGGGACACGGTGTTCCCGACCTCCGGCAGACGGTCATAGGTGTAGAGCGAGACCCCCACGCCGAAGCCGATGCCGCCGACCCCGACCACAACCGATGCCGAGCTTTTCTCCAGCAGTGTCCCTGTCAGATGCGTAATCACAAGCCCTCAGATGCGTAATCACAAGCCCTGTACTTCCCCGCAAGCCGCCGATGCCACCGGAAGGCTGATGCAGCCTGGCGCGCCGGGTGGCGACACCCTCCCGCCGCGCGGCGCATACGGAAGCCTGCTTGCTTTCCGGGTTGCGCAATGTGTTTTTATGAACGAAGTTGAGTGCAAGGTGTTTTGTGCACCCTTCCGGTGTACCGCATCGTGGCGGCGCAAGCTGCACCAACCCTTTTTCTGGAGAATCCCCCTATGGCGTCGTTGAATGTCATCCGCGAGGCGAGCTGTGCCGAAGGCTTCTGCTCGCTGGGCTGTATTGCCTGGCTCTACCGCAAGATTCGTGGGTCGTTTTTCCTCATTGTCGGAAGTCACACCTGTCAGTACTTCATGCAATCGGCCCTGAGCGTGATGATTTTTTCCGAGCCGCGCTTTGCCACGGCCATCATCGAGGAAAGTGACCTCGCCGCCAAAACGGCCGATTTTGCCCACCTCGAACTTGACCGTATCGTGGGCGACATCGTGCGGGAATACAACCCGACGATTATCTTCCTCGTGGGGACATGTCCGGCAGAGATCATCAAGGTTGACCTGCAAAACATCGGGGAAATGCTGACGCAGAAATACGCGCGCCCGGTGATGTTTGCGCCGGTTTCCGGTCTGGAGCACACCTTCACGCAGGGCGAAGACGGCGTTTTGCAGGCGCTCCTGACGATCTCCCCGGAAGAAGCGCCCGGAACCCCACGGGAACTGCTGCTCGTCGGCGCGGTGGGCGATCTCGTCGAGGATGAAATTCTCGAACAGCTTGCGGCGCTGGAGATTCCCGTGCGGGGTGTGCTGCCGGCGCGTGATCCCCGCCGGTTGCCGGCCATCGGACCCAACACGGTGGCCGTGGCCCTGCAGCCCTACCTCTCGATGACGATGAACGCCCTCAAGCGCCGTGGCGTGGAAGTGCTTGCCTGCCGGACTCCGATTGGGCCAACTGCCACCCGCCAGTTTTACGAGGCCATCTGCCGCGCCTTTGGGAAAGAACCACCGGCCAGCCTGGCCACACTCGAAGCCGAAGCCTGGGAACGCATCGGACCCGAACGGGAAATGCTCATCGGCAAGCGGGTGGCCATCATCGGCGACAACCTGCTGGAACTCCCCATTGCCAACCTGCTCCACGAGATGGGGGCTGAAATCGTCGAACTGTCCACACCCTATTTCAACCGCAAGGCCATGGCAGCCGATGTCGCCTGCCTGCCCGAAGGCCTGACGCTTTACGAAAAACCCGATGTCATCGCGCAGGCGGAACGGGTCATTGCCCTCAAGCCCGACCTGACCATCTGCGGGCTGGGGCTGGCCAACCCGTTTGAATCGCGTGGGCTGCCCACGAAGTGGTCCATCGAGTTTACCTTCACGCCCATTCACGGCTTCAAGCACGCCAAAGACCTGGCGGAAATCATCGCCCGACCCGTCCGGCGCGGGAATCTGATGGCCCAGCGTGGCTGGTACGTCAACCAGCCAACGGATGCCGCCCGGGCCGGTAGCGCCACCGCATGACGGACAGGCTCACCCGGCTGCCCGAACCAGTTAGCTGGTTGTCGGCCTCTTACGAGAAACGGCCGCACGCCGGACATCACCCAGTGGTTGACTTTGCTCAGGAGAAAAACGCATGCGACTTCACTATTGGACGTACGAAGGCCCCGCCCACGTCGGCGCGTGCCGGGTCGGCACCTCCATCCCCGGCGTACACACGGTGCTGCACGCTCCCGGTGGCGATTCCTACACCAGCGTGCTGTTTACGATGATTGACCGGCAGTGTGGCTTTCCGAGTGTGACGAACGTCAGTTACGGGCGGAAGGAAGTCTCCACGACGGGCGTGGACCGGATGATGACCGTCGTGGAACAGGTCGAGCGGACACACAAACCACGTGTCATCCAAGTCATCCCCACCTGCACGTCCAACCTGCTCAGGGAAGACGTGGGCGGTGCGCTCAACCGCTTGCAAACGACGTGCGACGCCAAGCTGCTGTTTTTGCAGCTCAATGCCTTCTGCGAAAAAGAAGACCAGGGGGCGGACATGACCTTTGCCGGTCTCGTCGAACACCTGGCCACCGGCACGGGCGAGCGGACGCCCGAACCCACGGCCAACATTCTGGGTCTCACCAGCCTGGGCTTTCGCCACCGGGACGACCTGCGTGAAATCACACAGCTTTTGAATCAGTGTGGAGTGCGGGTCAATGCCGCCCTTCCCTTTGGCGGTACGGCGGCTGACTTCCAGCGCCTTGGACAGGCCTGGTTCAACGTCGTGCCCTACGCCGAAATCGGGCTGCGGGCGGCCAAAGTTCTCGAAAACCGCTTTGGGCAACCTTACCTGGTGCATGCGCCGATTGGGATTCAGGCCACACAGGAATTCATCGAGTTGGTGCAGGCCAGGGTCGGGGAACTGGGCGGCCGCCCGGCCCGCTTCCATCCACGCCCGGAAACGATGAGCCGGGTGCCGTGGTACTCGCGTTCGGCCGACAGCCACTACCTGACGCCCAAGCGGTCATTCGTCTTCGGCGTGGCCTCGCACGCGCTGGCCGTGGCGCGGATGATGGAAGAAGAAATCGGCATGCGCCCGCTGGCCGTCGGCACGTTCTCTTACGAACATGCCCCGGCGTTTCTCGATGAATGTACCCGGCGCGGCTGGGCCGGCTTTTACTCCGATGACTTCAAGGAAGTGGAGCGCCGGATCGCGGATGCCATGCCGGACATTGTGCTGGGCACCCAGATGGAGCGGCACTCCGCCCGGCGGCATGAGCTGCCGGCGACGGTCATCAGTTGTCCAGCCCACGTCACGGATTTTCCTGCCCGCTATTCTCCATTTGCAGGTTGGGAAGGGGCTAATGTAATCTTCGACGCGGTAACGCATACATTGACGCTTGGTTTGGAATCGCACTTGATTGACATGTTCCGCGAATTGCCGGGCATAGAGCATGACTCGGTACTCGGTGCCGTGAGGTTGCCAGACCTGCCCCCTTCCCCCTCACCGATGAGCCGGGATGAGGGCATCCCGGCTGAACCACGGACGGAACAGCGTGGGGCAACGTCGGCGATGGCTTCCACACCGGCAGCGGTTTCCACACCGGCAGCCGCCGCTGTTGTGACTCCCCCGGCAACCGAAGCGCCTGGTGGCGAGTGGTCAGGTGAGCCACGGTGGACGGACGAAGCTCTCGCGGAGTTGAAAAAAATCCCCTTCTTTGTTCGCAAGAAGGCGATGCACAACACTGAAAAATATGCACGTGAGCATGGCCTTCGTGAAATTCTTCCCCAAACGATCCATGCCACGCGGGATGAGCTGTCGCGCAAGTGAGATGACACCAACGCTTTGTATGCGCACCAACCGAGAGACACCCTAAGGAGCCTGTTCGGTAATGTCGTCATACATTTTGATTGGTATTGCGGTCTTCGTTGTCGCCGTTGTCGCCGCTCCAGCCGTGTGGTTCTTTGTGTTCAAAGGCAAAAAGGCTGACGAAGCCGGGCTCGGGCTGACGGGCGGAACCTTTGCCGCCCCGGCGGCCCGGGACGATGGGCAGGCCGCGGCCTTGGCCGCAGCGGCCCAGCGCGAAGCTGAAGCCCGACGCCTTGAAGAACAACGCCGCGCCGAAGCCCAACGCCAGGCAGAAGCTGCTCAGCGGGCGGCCGAAGAACAGCGGCGGGCCGAAGAGGCCCGCCGGGCTGAAGAACAACGGCGGCTGGAAGAGCAACGCCGCCTTGAAGAACAGCGCCGCGCCGAGGAAGAGCGCCGGCGCGCGGAAGAAGCCGCGCGGCTGGCTGCCGAAGAGGCCCGCCGGGCCGAAGAACAACGGCGGCTGGAAGAGCAACGCCGCCTTGAAGAACAGCGCCGCGCCGAGGAAGAGCGCCGGCGTGCGGAAGAAGCCGCGCGGCTGGCTGCCGAAGAGGCCCGCCGGGCCGAAGAACAACGGCGGCTGGAAGAACAGCGGCGCGCCGAAGAAGCCGCCCGGTTGGCCGCCGAAGAACAGCGGCGCGCCGAAGAAGCCCGCCGGGCGCTGGAGGCCCAGCAGCGCGCCCAACAACTGCCGGAGTTTGATGTCAACTCAGCGCCCGATCCAACCCCACCGGACCCCACCACCGCGGAAACCGAAATTCCGGCCTATTTCGTGCCCCCCGGCGGAGAGACGGTGGCGCTTGGCTCTCCCAAACCAGCCGCCCAACCGACGCAATTCAAGGCCAGCGAAGAACTGCACAAGGTCGCGCAGCGTGTGGCCCGCACCATTGTCAGTGACATCAAAATCTACAACCCACAGAAAATCGAGCAGGGCATCGCCCAGAAAAACCTCTATGACCTGCTCAAGAAAGAGTTTGACAGCAGCATCAAGACCTACGAGGACCGGGCTGATCCACAGGTGCGCGCTGAGTCGAACTATCTTTACGAGTACATTGTCAAGTCGCTGTGCAACGGCGACCCCTCTGTGCTGGGCGTCAACTTTCCGATGGACAAGTTTCGCCAGCCTTCCTGAAAAGACATGGTCGGAAGCCCCGGATGTCAAAGCGCCTCATCTGCCCCTTGCAGGTGAGGCGCTTTGACGTGGGCAGTCCGCGCCTGCGGCCCACGTCATCCGGGCGCGTGGGCAGGGCGGCTACCGCGAACGGACTTCGCCCACCACCTGCCAGACGCTGTGACTGCGCCGAATCCAGTGGCGGAGCAAATCCACGCGATAGGCAAAGGTATCGGCGCCGTATTTTTCCAGCAGCTCACTGCGGAACAGTTCTTCGAGGGTGAGGCGGATCGTGGCTTCGGAAAGCGTCAGGGGATAGTTGCACTCCGTAATCCGCGCGGCCAGGCGCGTCGAGGAGACGACATCCTGCTCATCCACCAGCGTATCGGCAACCAGCGCCAGAACGAGCTTTTCATCGTCACTCAGCGCCTCCCAGAAGTAGATCATCTGGGGGAGGGGGTTGTTGACGACTTCCTCGACGATGGCCAGCACATCAGCCCGCAGGACATAGTGGCGCTTCTGCTCATTGAGAAAATCCACGATGTTCTGACAAATCACCTGGGTGTAAAACGGCTGCCCGGCTGTCAGCCGCACGATGGCCTCCACGACGCCCCGCCCGTACACGACCCGCTCCCGGACTGGCTCCGTAATGAGCCGGCGGGTGTCGTTCGGCGTCAGGTAGGACACCTTGCGAAAGAGTGAGCGCCGCAACAAATCACGCCACAACCGCTTGTCACGTTCTTCGAGACGGCGTGAGCCGGTAAAAACAAACGACAGGCGCTCGTAACGGTCCAGCAGGCTGGCCAGAAATGGCAGCAGGTCGCGTGAAAGCTTGTCTTCCTCGATTTTGGTCTCAAACAGCTCGTATTCATCCACCAGCCAGACCATCTGCCGGTCGCCAATCTGCTGCAGGGCCCGCCCGACGAAATCCCGTACGTGGTCATACACATTCGCCTGCCCGTTCCCGGCGGCCGCTTTCACAACCGTCCCTTCGGCCCAGGTGGAGAGCGGGTCCGCCGCCAGGCTGACCGGCGTGGCCGTCGCTTTGGCAACCGCCTCGACCACGAGGCGGGCGACCCGGCTGAAAAACTCCCGGTCGCTGTGGACGAGCATTTCCTGCATGTCAATGAACACCGGAACGAAAGCCGCGCCCAACCGGCCGTTGGCCATCTGGTACAGGATGGAGCTTTTCCCCGTCCGGCGCTCGCCGCAGAACACGATGACCAGCCCCTGGGGGGTGCCTTCGAGCTTGCGGGCAACGTAGTGGAAGTCGTCTTCCCGCCCGAAAAACATCGTCTGGGAGCGAATCGGGTTGCCCACAACATAGGGATTGGGCTGGATGGGCGTGAACCGGCGCAGGGCTGGCGGCAGGACGTACTCCCGGCTGCGTGCGCGCTGAACGAACCAGACGCCGGTTCCGCCGCCGGTCATCACCAGAACGCAGAGCGCCCAGAACCATCCCCGGAGGTAAAACGGAGCGGCAATCCGCACGACATACCGCTGCACCGGAGCCTGCTGGCCGTAGAGGTCGCGGTTGAGCGCCCGCACTTCAAAGACGTGTTCACCGGCTGGAAGTCCGGCGACCGCATACTCGGCCGTCGTCATGGCGGTCCGTTCGGGTGAAAGGATGCGCCATTTCGCATCCCGGCCCGACAGGCGGTAAAAGTACGTCACGGGGCCGGTCTGGCTGAGGGCCGTGAAACGGAATTTCAACCGGTGAAAACCGGCGCGCAGTGAAGCCTCGGCCGTCCCCGGCAGTTCGGCGCCATCGGCCTCCAGACGGATGTCAATGACCGGCGCCCGCACGTTGGGACGGTGGCGCACGAGACCGGCATCAGTCGCCAGCCAGAGGTGGCCGTCCGGGGTTGCGACCATGGCCCGGAAGCGCAGCCCGCCCAGGTCATAGCGGTCGCGCCGGTAGGTCTGGGCCACACCGTTGCCATCGAGCAGGAACTTGCGCAGGCTGCCGTCGCCCAATCCCACCCACAGAAAGCCCCCGGAGGGATGTTGCTCGACGTAGAGGGTCTGGACATCGCCGCCCTGCACGGCCGCGCGGAATTCATCAGAGACAAAACTGACACCATCGAAGGTTTCGATACCGCGTCCGGTCGCCAGCCAGAAGCGCCCCGACTGGGGCTGCTCGACGATGGTGCGCACATCGAGGCTTTCCAGCCCCAGCGTCGTTCCAATGACGACGAGTTCTGCCGTGCCCGGCTCGTAGCGATACACGCCATCGTTCGTCGCCAGCCAGACCGTGCCGGAACGTGACAGCAGCGCCATCCGCACTTCGCCATCCAGTGGAATGGCCTCGCTGTCGAGTTTCAGGGTCTGGCTGTCCACCTTGAACAGGGCCTTGGCCGTGGCCACCCAGAGTGTCTGGCGCGAACCGTCAAACAGCAGCGAGCGCACCCTGGAAAACGCCCCCTCACCCGCCGGGATGCTCTGCACCGTGTTCCCATCCCACAGCCAGAGACCGTTTTCCGCCCCAACCCACAGACGGTTCTCTACCGCCAGCAGGGCCCGCACGGGTATTTTGTCCAGCTCAGGGTGCACGCGCTGGAAGCGAATCCCGTCAAAGGCATAGACCCCCCGCGACGTACCGACCCACAGCCCACCTTCGGCCCGCGGAGCCATGGCCTGCACGTCACTGTCCGGCAACCCGCGACTGGTATCAAAGACGACGAAACTGTAGGCATCGTACCGCAGCGCCCCCTTGCGGGTGGCCAGCCACACATTCTGGTCGGGATCACCGGCCACAGCGGTCACTTCGGTGTCGGTCAGCACTTCGGCGGTTTCCTGGCGACGTGGGTCATAGACCACCACACCGGGCCCGTCGGCGCGGGCGCACCACACATGCCCCTCACTATCCACGTGGCAGGCCCCCAGTGGACGCTGCAACATAGAGCCGGAAACCGGCAGAAGCTGGCCATCGGGTGTCAGAGTGTAAAGCCCGGCAGCCGTAGTGCACCACACGGTCAGCGACTGTGGATCAGCGGTCAGGCCATACGCGGCGCTCTCTCCAGCCTGGGCGACGGACAGCACCGGCTCCCAACCCGGCCCCGATGGCCACCGGAACAATCCCCGGTCGGTCGCCACCACAAGGCCGCCGGAAACAGCCAGCAAGGCGCGGATGCGCGTGTTGCCGATTTCCCGGATGAAGTCCCAGCGCGGTGGCGACGGCCAGTAGCGGTACAGGCCCTGCCCGGTGCCCACCCACAGGTCTTCGGACGGACCGGGCAGCAGACAGGTGACGGCCACGGCCGGTTCACTGAGGGCCGTCACGGTCGTTGACGTTGGCCCCAAAGCGGCCAGCCCGGTCGGCAGCCCAAACCACAGGGTGCCGTCCGCCGTCCGCGCCAGCGCCGTCACCGATTTGCCAGCCAGCGGAGACAGCAGCGACTCCGGCGTTTCCGATGACCAGAACTGCTGCCCGTCGAAACGGCACACGCCGGCCGCCGTGCCAAACCACACGCTCCCGTCACGGTCGGGGAAAACCGTCTGCACGTCGTTGGAGGGCAACCGTGGTGCGACGAAGGAACGGTCCAGACTGCGGATGCCAAGCGGAATGGTCGAAACCCGGCTAAGCAGGAGGGTCACTTCAAGCGTCGTCCGCTCACCGGTGACAACAACCTCGGACGTTTTGGCTTCGTAGCCGGTCACCACCGCCGTGACCTCATAGACACCAGCTTCCATCCGCCCAAAGAAGTATTCGCCCCGCCGGCTTTCAAGGGCGCGCAGGGCGCTGACTTCCCGGCGGGAAGATTCCCGCAGCCGCGCGGTCACCACGGCGCCGGCCATGGGCGTACCGACCCGTTCGTCCCGCACCAGAACGCGCAGGGAACTGGGTGAGAGCTGGAGTTTGATGTCGGCTGGAGTTTCATCCAGGCGATTCAGGGTGATGGTCTGGGTCTGTGGGCGGTAGCCGCTGGCCGTCGCCGTGAGGGTGTATTTGCCAACGCGCGGGAGCGGAAAGGTGAACCTGCCATCTCCGGCCGTCAGGAGTGAGGTTGACGGCGCAGCGGGTCCGGTACAGACCACCTTGGCATCGGACAGCGGTGTGCCGGACTCACCAACCACCACGCCACTGATGGCAGGGCCCGGCGGCGGCGACTGGGCGGCAAGCCATCCGCCCGGCAGGGCGAGAACCAGACCGAGCCAGAGCCAACCAATCCAGCCTGAAAAGCCGGGTATTCCCCCTCTTTCAGCTTTGCCCTGGCGAAGTATAATTGCGTATTGTGTGATGGAACTATCACGCCCACTTTTCATCGCTCTCCCTCTGTCACCCCACAACCATGCCCAAGAAAGCGTCAGCGAAACCCAAGGTCAACCTGGCCCTCAAGCGTGAACTCCAGGATTTTCAAGTCAGACAACTCAAAAGAAACTTCAGCGACCTCTACGCCTCGAAGGATTACGGGCAACTGTGTGAGTTCTTTGCTCAGGACATCTATGCCCCCCGTGACTTCGAGGAGCGCAACCGCAGCTTCGAGCAAATTTCGGGTTACTTCCGCAATGCGCTCGGTGAACGGTTCTTCCACGGACTCATCCGCCTGCTCGACCTCTACGAAATGTCCGACGCCATGGACAATCTCATGGTGGTGACGCTGGAGAAGATGGGGGTCAGGAAGGACATTTCACAGGAACAGTACGATGAAGCCTACTACCGGTGCGACAACTACGATGAGCGCGTCGAGCAGCTTGACCTCATCGTGGAGTGTTTTCACTTCACCCACAGTCTCTGCCAGTACCGCTTCATCGGGATGATCCTCAAAACGGCCCGGATGACCTCCCATCTTTTCAGCTCATCGAAGGACAGCATCGTGGACATGCTTGAACGGGGCTACCAGGCGCTGCGGCCGGTCAAAAGCATCAAGCCGTTCACGGATACGATTTACGAGCGTGAACTCAAGCGCCTGAACCGCATTTACGACTTCTACAGCCAGCGCGTGGCGTCATCCTGACGGTTGGGGTTTCAGCGGGTTGGTTGGCCGGTGGTTTGTCCTCCGCCGGCTGACCGGCCGCCGATTGGAAGCCGTGGACGACACCCCCTTCGCTTCTCTCACCTATGCCCAAATCAAAGCCACCCACAGCCCGCAGCAAGACGGCGCTCATCCTGGCCGGGGGCGGTATCACCGGCGTCGTCTATGAGATTGGCGCCCTGCACGCACTTGATCAGTACCTTGGCGAAGGGTTTACCATCGCTGACTTCGATATGATCATCGGCCTGTCGGCCGGGGCGTTTGTCGGTTCGTTTCTGGCCAATGGCATCACGCCGGAAGCCATGTTTGCCGCGCTGCGCCAGGACCCAACCGCCCCCATTGCGCCCTTCCCCAAATGGGATGTGTTCCGCCCCAACTTTGGCGAGTTTTTCGAGCGCGCCCTGGCGCTGCCCCGCACGCTGGCGCTCAACGCTTTCAAAAAGCTGCGCAAGGTGGCCGGTGGCAATCCCTACGTGAGTGTCTTTGACGAAGTGCTGCCTTCGGGAATCTTTGTCAACGACCGGGTGGAAAGCTATCTGCGGCACAGTCTTCACCGGCTGGGACGCACGAATGACTTTCGCCAACTGCGGCGTCGGCTTTACGTCATCGCCACGGAACTCGACACCGGCGACCGCATCGTTTTTGGCGACGAAGGCCACGATCACGTGCCCATCTCGAAAGCCGTCCAGGCTTCGACGGCCATCCCGTTGTTTTACCGCCCGGTGCGGATCGGACGGCGCGACTACGTGGATGGCGCCATGCGCAAAACACTGCACGCCGACATTGCCATTGCCAAGGGGGCGAAACTCATCGTCTGCATCAACCCCGTTGTTCCCCTGCGGAACGACATCGAGCGGGAAGCCGTCCCGTTGTTCGAGGGTAAGGGGCGCTATTTGCGGGAAAAAGGCTTTGGCTACATTGCGTGGCAGATGCTGCGGGTCTTGCTGCACTCGCGCATCGAGCTGGGGCTGGAACGCTACAAACGCCTGCACCCGGATGTGGACATCATCCTCATCGAGCCACGGATGGACGATTACCGGATGTTTTTCCACAACATCATGGACTACGAAGCGCGTGTCCCTATGGCCAAGCATGGTTGTGACACAGCCATGGCGCATCTGGCGGAACACTTCGACGAATACGCTTCCCTGTTTGCCCACCACGGCATTCAGATGGTTCGGCCGGGGCGACGCATCCCGCTTTCAGTACCAGCCCACCGCCCGGCGCCGCCGCGTGCACCGGCATTCAGATCGGACCGCGACGTATCGCGCCTCCAGGCTTCCCTCGATGCCCTGGCCGCCCGGCTGTTGTGAGGTGGCGGGCCGGGTGGTGGGCCGGCCGGCTTATGGAATCCAGTCAGCCATGAAGATGTTGGTCTCGCCGCGTGCCCGTCCGTTGCGGTTCGAGGCAAAGACCAGTTTTTTCCCGTCGGGTGAAAACATCGGAAAGCCGTCGAAGGTCTCCTCGTAGGTGACGCGCTCCAGCCCGGTGCCATCCAGGTTGATGAGATACAGCTCGAAGTTGCGTCCCTGCGGATCATCCATGTTCGACGAGAAGATCACCTTCCGGTCATCCGGCGTAAAGAACGGGGCAAAGTTGGCCTTGCCGTTGTTGGTCAGGCGGCGCACGTTCGAGCCGTCCACATTCATGACGTAAATATCGAGCCGGGAAGGACGGATGAGATGCTCCCTGAGCAGCGCCCGGTATTCCTCCAGTTCTGCGCCTTCGGGCCGGCTGGCCCGCCAGACGATCTGCTTCCCGTCGTGCGAAAAGAACGCGCCGCCGTCGTAGCCGGGCGTATGGGTCAACTGCCGGAGGTTTTTGCCGTCGGTGTCCATGATGTACAGCTCCAGATCGCCGGAGCGGTCAGAAGTAAACACGATGTGCTTACCGTCAGGTGACACAGTGGCTTCGGCGTCGTAGCCGGGCGCGTCGGTCAGACGTACCAGACGCTTCCCGTCCAGGCTGGCCTTGAAAATGTCGTAGCCTGGGTAGAGCGCCCATACGTAGCCGCGCGAGAAGTCGGGCCGGGGCGGACACTCGCGCTGGGCCAAATGTGTGGAGGAATAGATGATATGCCGGCCGTCGCGGAGAAAATAGGCGCAGGTCGTACGCCCAAGACCGGTGCTGACCATCCGCTGGCGTGCGCCGGTCGCGTCCATCACGTAAATCTGGTCGCAGGCGCGGCCGTCGCGGGTGGACTGAAAGACAAGCTGTTTGCCATCGAAGGAAAAGTAGGCTTCGGCGTTTTCGCCGCCGAAGGTGAGTTGGCGCAGGTTGGCAAGGTGTGTTTCACGCGGGTTGAGTCTGGGCGGCGGATAGGTTTTGGGCGAACCTTGTTCACCAAGGCGCGGCTGCTGGGCTGCGCCGGGCCAGGTTATCGCCAGAAACGACAGGAACAGGACGGCCATCCATCGAACCGGCTGGAACAGGGCCGTCCAGGGCTTGGCAGAGTGCATCAAAGGCTGTCAATCTCCTTGCAGGTATTGAACGTTTTCCAACCCGAATCATCTATCATCGCCTCACGGTTTCCGGTTGGGCAAGCTGTGCGAGAGGACTGGTTATGTTTTGGATGACGGAAAGGTTCCCGCCCTGGTTTGTCACCGGGGTAGGGTTGTTGCTGGGTGTCTGGCTGTGGTCGCCGGACGTTGCCGGGCAGGACACTGCCGAACAGAAAGCCGCACTGAAAAACCGCGCTTCGCGCCCCAGCCGGGGGCGCACCCTGGACGAGTATTTTCTGGCCATTCCCGACAGCTATCTGCCCGGCATACCGCGCGCGCGCCGGCGGGCGCTGCTGCGCCCGGAGCATGTCATCGTCCGCGACGAGCGCAACGGCTATCTGGAAATTGCCGGCGACGGCGCACGGCCGACGGTCACGGTGGCCAAGTTCCGCCGGAGCGATGGGACGTACCTGATCGCGGTCACCGCCGACTACGAAATGGGTTCAGAGTGCTGGCTGCTGGACGAGCAACCGGCCGGCTTCGTGGACGTGACCCGGAACCTCATCCCTGACTATCGCCGCTGTGAGGATTTCGAGGCGGCGGACTGCCACGTGTATGAACTACCGCGCTATGGGACGACGGTTGTGGTCAAAGATGGCGCGGGACGGGAACGCTACCGGCTCGGTTGGTCCGGCAACCGCTTTGAGCGCCTGCCATAACGTCACGGTCTGGTTCAAGCGCACCTTATGCTGTTTTTCGCCTTTGCCTTTGGCCTTCTCGCCCTGACCAGCTACCTCGTCGGGGTCAGCGTCGGGTATGTGTCACGGGCGCTGTCTCCCGCATACCGCCTTGGGGATTACTGGTTGGCCGCCATCTGGATTGGGCTGTTGACTCTTGGCAATGCCTTGCTGGCGCTGTCGTTGCTGATGCCGCTTACGCCTCTTTCCGGGGCGCTGCTGGCACTTGTGCTCTGTCTTCCGGCACTGACGACAGGCCGGGTGCACCTACGGTGGCTGGAAATATATCAACGGCTTCGGCGACAACCAGCGTGGATTGTGGCCCTGGCAGCCATTGCGGTCAGCAACGGGGCGTTTTTCAATCGTCCCAGTTTCATCATTGATGCCGGCGTTTATCACATCGGGAGCATTGAATGGCTGTCACACTACGGTACGGTTCCCGGCCTGGCCTTGCTCAACTTGACGCTTGGTTACGGTTCGACTTGGTTTGCGCTGGCAGCGCCGTTCAATGCCGGGCCGTTGGCGGGACGCGCCTACAACGTTGCCAACAGCGTTGCTTATGCCCTGCTGACCCTGCATCTCTTACTCGCCGGCAGCCGCATCTGGCGACGGACAGAACAACCTGCCGATTGGTTTTTACTGATAGCCTCCGGGCTGACGTGGCTGTTGGCGGCACGCTTTCTGGGAGCCATCATCGTTTCGCCGTCACCGGATATTCCGGTGATTTTCGGCGTGATCATCGTAGCTTGGATGTTTTTTCTCACGACAACACCGGCATCCACTCAGGACGCCGGCAATGCACGTCTTCTGGTCTGGCTGATGGCGCTTGGTTTGGCCGGTGTCAAACTCAATGCCCTGCCGGTGGTCATCATCGGCGGATGCTTTGTTTTTGCCGCCAGCCGGCAACCTGGATACCTTCTGCGGGCCGGTCTGCTTGGCAGCCTGTTGCTTGCCCCCGGCGTCGTGGCGCGCGTTGCGATGTCCGGCTACCCCTTTTTCCCTTCACGGGCCTTTGGATTGGGATTGCCCTGGCAGTATGAAAACCCGGTCTTTACGACCAATGCCATTCGGGTGTTTGCGCAGTGGTCAGGGCAGCCTGTTCCGCCGGGCCCGGATTACCCGCTCCGGTGGCTTCCGCACTGGCTTGCCCACGAACGGCTGGCAACCGGGCTGCTGCTGATACAGCTTGGCGTTCTTGTTTGGGGCTGGCGACACTGGCGGCAGTGGACACCTGCCTTCCGGTGGGCATTGGTACTGTCAACGGCAGGCACACTCTACGTCATGGCCGCTGCGCCATCACTGCGCTTTCTGCTGGGCTACCCGGTCATTGCCATCAGTCTTGGACTTGCTGACTTCGTTCCGCGCCTTGCCGCGCGCTGGCAGCTTGGTACAACCAGAATGCAGTGGAAACACACGGGGCACGTCGGTATTTTCATCCTCGCTGGCTTCCTGACGGCGGCCCTCACAGGACTATCCCTGATCTCATCCAAGACGGAGTGCCTCATCCAACGGGCTATTGCTGCCGGGAAGGTCTCCAACACACCTGACCACGCGCCCGGATGGATATGGCCGCCGCGTGTCCGCCGCATCGAGTATCTGGAAAGTGAGCCACCGGTGGCTGACACGACGGTGAAGCGGCAACTTATCAACGGCATTGAAGTGACTGTCCCCCACGCCATCTGCTGGGACCTGCCGCTCCCGTGCTCGCCGCCCTACCACAAAACAGGTTTTCGGCTGCGTGACCCACAGCGGGGACTGTCCGGCGGTTTCGTCACAGGGCCGGACAAACCGTGACCGTCCCGTGACCGGCTTGGCAGGTGAGAGACCGTTGGCGTAGCATTGTCCGACACTTGACGAGTCTGGTATCGCCGGCATGACCGACATGACCGAAGCCCTGCCCTACCGCAAACACCCGACGGCGCTGGTCGAAAGCGAACATATCGGACGCGGGACGCGCATCTGGGCCTTCGTCCACGTGCTTCCCGGCGCCATCATTGGCGAAGACTGCAACATTGGCGATCACTGCTACATCGAGTCGGGCGCCGTGGTCGGCAACCGCGTCACGATCAAAAACGGCGTCGCCGTGTGGGAAGGGGTTCATCTCGGCGACGACGTGTTCCTGGGCCCCAACGTGGCCCTGACCAATGATCTGCTGCCACGCAGCCGCAAGCCCGATTGGGTCTGTCATCCAACCTACATCGAGCGCGGGGCGACGATTGGCGCCAATGCCACGATTGTCTGCCGGGTACGGATTGGCGAATACGCCCTGGTCGGGGCCGGCTCCGTGGTCACGAAAGACATCCCGGCCCACGCACTCTGTTTCGGCAATCCGGCCGCCGTCCGCGGCTGGGTCTGCCGCTGCGCCGCACGTTTGACCTTTGAGGGAGAGGAAACGACCTGCCGTGAATGTGGCGACCAATACCGCCAAACACCAGGCGGCATCATCCGCATCGTCTGACGCACCACAGAGGATGTTGAAGGTGCTGGCCGTACCGATTGCCTTCAACGAGGAAAAGAAAATCGGGCGCGTCCTGGACCGCTTTCCACCGAATGTCGTGGATGCCATTGCCGTTGTGGATGATGCCTCGACGGACGGCACGCCCCAGGTCATCTGTGAAAAGGGCGCGATTCATCTGCGTCATGAGCGGCAGTCGGGTGCCGGAGCCGCCATCCGCACGGCGATTCGCTACGCCCGCGAACAGGGCTACGATGTCATCGTCATTCTGGCCGGAAACGACAAGGACCGCCCGGCCGAAATCCCCCGGCTGGTCGAGCCGATTGTCAACGAAGGGTATGACTTTGTGCAGGGGTCACGCTATCTGCCGGGTGGCGACTTCGGCAACATGCCGCTGTATCGCCAACTGGCGACGCGCTTCGTCCACCCGCTGCTGTTTTCGCTGGCCGCACGGCGGCGCGTCACCGACAGCACCAACGGCTTTCGCGCCATCCGCCTTTCGCTTTTTGACGATCCGCGCATAGACATTGACCAGGACTGGCTCGACAAGTACGAGCTGGAGCCTTACATCATGTTCAAGGCCATCCGGCTGGGCTACCGGTTCAAAGAGGTGCCCGTCACCAAGATTTATCCCCCAAAAGAACTGGGCTACACCAAAATGAAGCCGTTTACCGGCTGGTGGAGCATTCTTCGCCCCATCATTTACCTGGGGCTGGGTTTGAAAAAGTAACCGCAAAGCAGAAAGGGGCGGGGCATGCAGATTCCCTTCGTTGACCTACAGGCGCAGTACCAGTCGCTCAAAGACGAACTCGACACGGCCGTACTGACCGTCATGCGGCAGTGCAACTTCATTCTGGGCAAGGAAGTGAGTGATTTTGAGCAGGCCTTTGCCGATTACGTCGGCGCCCGGCACTGTGTCGGGGTGGCCAGCGGACTGGATGCGCTCAAGCTTGCGCTGGAAGCCTTTGGTATCGGCCCGGGGGATGAAGTCATCGTGCCGGCGCACACCTTCATTGCTTCGGCGCTGGCCGTATCGGCCGTTGGGGCGCGTCCGGTGCTCGTCGAAGTGGATGAAGCCAGTTTCAACCTTGACCCGGCACGTATCGAAGCCGCCATCACCCCCCGCACGAAAGCCATCATGCCGGTTCACCTCTACGGGCAACCAGCCGATATGGCCCCCATTCTCGACATTGCCCGGCAGCACAATCTGCGCGTCATCGAGGATGCTTCCCAGGCGCATGGCGCACGCTACCGGGGGCAGCGGGTTGGCACGTTCGGCGATGCCGGCTGCTTCAGTTTTTATCCCGGCAAGAATCTGGGCGCGTACGGTGATGCCGGCGGACTCGTCACCAACGACACCGGACTGGCTGAGAAAGTCCGCTTCCTGCGCAACTACGGGCAGGAGGTCAAGTACAAGCACGTCGTCAAAGGATACAACCTGCGGCTCGACACGCTGCAAGCCGCCGTACTTGGCGTGAAACTCCGGCATCTCGATACCTGGAATGCCCGCCGGGCGGCGCATGCGGCCGCCTACACGCACGCGCTCGAAGGCGTGGGAGACTTGCAGCTTCCGCGTGTTGTCACCGGCGATCACGTCTTTCACCTCTACGTCATCCGTACGCAACGGCGCGACGCCCTCCAGACACACCTCAACCAGCGCGGCATTGCGACGGTCATCCACTATCCCGTACCGATGCACCTGCAGGCGGCGTATGCCGACCTGGGTTACGGTCGCGGGGCATTTCCCATCACCGAACGGCTTTCGGATGAGATTCTGTCGCTTCCGATGTACGCTGAACTGACGGCTGAGCAGCAGGACTACGTCATCCAGGCGGTGAAGGACTTTTTCGCCTGACCTGGCCCGGCAACATCCCGGACGAACAGTGTTCATAGCAGTGTTACAGACTGCGGATAAGCGATGCCATCCGCCCTGCCAAAGGAGCTTTGCGCACGCCTATGTCCGGTCGCATCTTTCAACTTCCGACGCCGTTTCGTGATCCGCTGCGGCAACGGATGTTTGCCCCCATCAAAAGTCTGCTCGAACGCTGGCTTCTGTTTCACCAACTCGATGAGCTTTACCAGGAAGCCCTGGCTGCCACGGGCAGCGATGGGCATGCCTTTTTTGAGGCGGTTCTGGCGGCGCTCAACGTCCGCTATCACGTGCTGGAAAGCGATGTGGCGCGGCTGCCGGCTGCAGGGCCGGTCATTGTGGTGGCCAACCATCCCTTCGGGGGCATTGAAGGCATCATCCTGACTTCCCTGCTCCGCTCAGTGCGACCTGACGCCAAAGTGATGGCGAACTACCTGCTCGGATGCATTCCTGAAGCGCACGACTACTTCATTCTCGTTGACCCGTTTGAGCGTCCAAACTCGCCACAGGCCAATCTCCGCCCTCTCCGGGCGGCACTCCGCTTCCTTGCCCAGGGTGGTGCGATTGGACTGTTCCCGGCCGGTGAGGTGGCCCACTGGCAGGCCGGCAAGCGCGTCGTTACCGATCCGGCCTGGAAACCCACGCTGGCGCGGCTGGTACGCGCCAGCAAGGCAACCGTTGTGCCGGTGTATTTTGACGGCAGAAATGGCGCGCTCTTCCAGATGGCCGGCTTTGTTCATCCACGCCTGCGCACGGCCATGCTGCCCTATGAGTTTCTCAACAAGCGGAATCGGGAGATTGAAGTGCGCATCGGGCACCCGATTCCCTGGTCGAAGCTCAAGCTCCTGGATGATGAAGCCCTGACCGAGCACCTGCGGCAGCGCACCTACCTGCTGGCTTCGCGTACGGAACCGGCCTCACGGCTGCCACGGGCGCTGGCCGCTCCACTGCGCTTTCCAAAAAGCTTTCCGAAACTCCCGATGCCGTCATTGCAACGCCCGCAACCTGTGCCGGCGGCCATTGCGCCGCCACGTGCGGCTGCCCTGCTGGAGGCTGAAATCAAGGCGCTTCCCGAAACCGCCTGCCTGGTCAGACAGGGCGAACTGACGGTCTGGTGCGCGGGCGCCGAGCACATTCCGCACGTGCTTCACGAGATTGGACGCCTGCGCGAAATCACTTTCCGGGCCGCCGGAGAAGGCACCGGCAAGGCCCTTGACATAGATAGCTTTGATGCCTGCTACCAGCACCTTTTTGTCTGGAACCAGGAACGGCAGGAAATCGTTGGCGGCTACCGCTTCGGGCAAACGGATGAGATTCTGGCGCGCTTTGGCAAACGTGGACTCTACACTCACACTTTGTTTGCCTACCGCACGGCCTTTCTGCACAGCATCGGGCCGGCGCTCGAACTGGGACGTTCGTTCGTCCGCCCGGAGTATCAGAAAAGCTACGCGCCGCTGATGCTGTTGTGGAAAGGTATTGGGCGCTACATTGCCCAGCATCCACGCTACCGGGTGCTGTTCGGCCCGGTGAGCATTACCAACGAGTACCGCACGGCTTCCCGGCGCTTGATCGTGGAGTTTCTCAAGGCCAACAGCTTTCAGCCGCAACTGGCCCGGCTGGTCCGTCCACGGATGCCTTTCGAGTCGCGTACCCTGGCCATCACCCAGACCCTGCTTGGACTCAAGCCGTCCCCGATTCCGGCGGCTGACATTGAAGAAGTCTCGGCCTTTGTGGCTGACATCGAGCCGGATGCCAAAGGCGTCCCGGTGCTGCTACGGCAGTACCTCAAACTGGGTGGAAAGGTGCTGGCCTTCAACATTGATCCGGACTTTGGCGATGCGCTGGACGGCCTCATCATGGTGGATTTGCTCGACAGTGACCTCCGCACGCTGGAGCGCTACATGGGGCGCGCCGAAGCAGCGGCTTTTCGGGCCTACCACGCTGAAGTCCTTTCCTGCCCGAAAACGCGGGCTAGTTAGTGTCACGGGCGGTCATCGTCTGCTGACGGCTCAGTTGGTTCAGCGTTCTGGGAAACCAGCAGCCCGTTGACTGGCACATTCAGCCGGGCCGTTTCCCACAGCGTTTCCATAGCCGCCTTGAAACGCGCATGAATCCGTCCCTGGCGGGGATGGCGTCCGCGTTGCAGCCACCAGCGACCGGCGACGAGCACATCAGACCAGGCCGGCCCCGGACTTGAAAACACCACCGCTTCCAGCAGGTGTTCGGGTGTTGCGCCGAGCAGGGTTGGGGTGTCTGTTGCCAATACCAGCGCATCGGCACGCGCGCCGGGTGTCAGTCCCCAAGTCGGCTGGCCGGCAGCATCACCGCCAGCAAGTTGTGCGCCGGTAAAAAGGCTGGCCGCCGGCGACGGCAGTCCGGCAATCCCCCGGCGCTGCGTCAACAGGCGCGTGCTGTACACCAACCAGCGCAGTTCCTCGCGCCAGTCGCGGTTTACGTGGCTGTCTGAGCCGATGGCCAGCGGTACGCCAAGTTCCGCCCAGGCCGGCAGGTCCACGAAACCGTCACCCAGATTGGCTTCGGTCGTCGGGCAGACCACCACACCGGCCCCGCTCCGGGCAATGGCCTCGCGTTCGGCGGCATCGGTATGCGTGGCATGCACAAGCTGCCAGCGGGGATCGAGATACCCCTCACGCGCCAGCCAGGCGACCGGACGTGCACCCGTTGCGCGCAGGCAGGCTTCGACTTCCGCCACCTGCTCGGCCACATGGATGTGAATAGGCCCGGTAAAATCCTCAGCCAGCCGCCGCAGGTGGTCGAAACTTTCCGGGCGCACCGCCCGGACGGAATGTAGCGCCAGACCGACATGGATGACGGGACGATTGCCTGCCTCCACAGCTTTGACCACCTCCCATACGAAATCAGGTGTGGCAAAAAAACGGCGTTGCTCTGGCAGCAGGTCAGGCTGTCCGAACCCGGCCCGCTCATACACGGTGGGCAGCAGCGTCAACCCGATCCCAACGTCTTCGGCAGCATGAATGAGAGCTTCCAGCATCGTCAGCGGTTCGGGATAAGGTTCGCTGGATACATCGCGGTGGAGATAGTGAAACTCGCAAACCTGGGTATATCCGCCCCGGAGCAGTTCCAGGTAAAGTTGTGCTGCGATGGCGCGCAGAAGTTCGGGTGTGATGCGCGCCGCAAGGTGGTACATGCGGCTTCGCCAGGACCAGAAATCATCCTGTTCGCCCGTGGTGGTTTCGGCCAGTCCGGCAAAGGCACGCTGAAACGCATGGCTGTGGGCATTGACAAGACCCGGCAGCAAAGCGCCTGCAAGTGGCACAGCTTCGGGCGGAGGCGTCAGCACATTTGTTTCCACATCCGCCCAGCAATCATCCTGTCCAATGGTCAGCAGGACGTGGCGTTGCCAGCCGTGGGGCAGCCAAGCCAAGGGTGTCCACAGAGCTTTGGGCGGGACCGGCTCAAGCGTCATGACGGACTCCAGGCGAGCGCCGTAATGATGAGTTTCTCCAAAATCGGGAGCAGACGCCCGGCGCGTTCCGGGTCAATCCGATAGGGCGGCGCTTCGTCGCGCATGTAACAGGACCAGGCCATTTCCAGTTGGACGGCGTGGCGTCCCTGCTCCGGCCGGCCGTAATGGCGCGTAATGTAGCCACCTTTGAAGCGGTCATCAGCCACGTAGGTCAGTTCCTTTTGCGCAGCCAGCGCAGCACACAGCGCCTGGCGCAGCTCTGGTGCGCAGCTTGCACCACTGGCTGTGCCAAGGTTGAAATCCGGCAGCGTTCCCTCGAAAAGCCACGGCAACCGGGACTTGATGCTGTGGCCTTCCCACAGGATGACATAACCATGACGCGCCTGAAGGCGCGTCAACTCTTGTTCGAGCGCGTCATGATACGGCTGCCAGTAATGTGCGCGCCGTCGGGCAATTTCCATTGCATCCGGTGTCTTCCCTTCGCAGTAAATGGGTTCTCCGGTGAACATGCGCGTCGGGCAAAGCTCCGTGTAGTGCTTGCCGTGATAGAGCGGCAGGTCGTCGGGCGGACGGTTGACATCCACGACGTACCGTGACAGCCGCGCCTGCAGGATGCCGACATCCAGTTGGCGGGCGAAGGCGTAGAGTTCACCCAGATGCCAGTCAGTATCGGGCAGGGTTCTCGCTTCGTCAGTCCAGTCGGCGGCAATCTCCGGCGGCACAACCGTCCCCACGTGCGGCAGGCTGATCAGCACGGGAACATCACCCGGATGGAGTTCAAATACCGGTTCAACCGACGATGACGCCATGACGCACCACCTCTTTGCCTCCCACGATCACCTGCTGCGGATGACAGCCACCGAACCAGTAGGCCAGTTCACGGGGATGTTCCAGCGGCCAGACGACGAAATCCGCCCGCCTGCCGGCCGCCAGGATGCCCCGGTCGGCAAGTCCCAGCGCCCGCGCGGCATGGACCGTAACGCCACGCAGGGCTTCTTCCGGCGTAAGCTGAAAGAGCGTACAGGCCAGATTGAGCATCAGCAGCAGGGAGAGTGTCGGTGACGAACCCGGATTGTGGTCGGTCGCTACCGCCAGCGGAACACCGGCGGCCCGCAGCGCGGCCACCGGCGGACGTTGTGTTTCACGCAGAAAGTAGAAGGCTCCCGGCAACAGGACGGCCACTGTGCCGGACTGCGCCATGGCGCGGATGCCAGCCGGGTTGACATATTCCAGGTGGTCACAGGAAAGCGCGCCAAACTCAGCCGCCAGCAACGCTCCGCCCTGGTCACTCAACTGTTCAGCGTGGAGTTTGACCGGCAGCCCCAACTGCCGGGCTGTTTCAAAGATGCGCCGCGTTTGTTCGACCGAAAACCCGATGGTTTCGCAGAAGGCATCCACAGCATCCACCAGGCCAGCGGCGTGCAACTCCGGCAGCCAGGCGCAGACTTCGGCAATGTAGTCATCCGGGCGACCGGCAAACTCCGGCGGCAGGGCGTGCGCAGCCAGGTAAGTCGTGCAGACCGTCAGCGGCAGGCGCTGCGCCAGTTGGCGGGCAATGCGCAGGCAGCGGGCTTCATCAGCACAGGTCAGCCCATACCCGGACTTGATTTCGACCGTCGTGACGCCTTCTGCCAGAAGTGCGCGGGCGCGGCGGATGGCGGCGGCCAGAAGTTCGTCGTCAGAAGCCGCGCGGGTTGCCCTTACGGTGGAGAGAATGCCGCCGCCCTGCCGCGCCATGTCGGCATAGGTTGCGCCGTGCAGCCGGGCTTCAAACTCATCGGCGCGTGTTCCGCCATAGACCAGGTGCGTGTGGCAATCCACCAGTCCCGGCGTCACCAGTGCACCGCCCAGGTCATGTTCTTCGGCAATGGGCAGGCTGCGGGGCAGGTGGCGCGCATCGCCAACCCAGTGCAGGTATTGACCGGCAACGACCAGGGCGCCGTCTTCAATCCAGCCCCAGGCGGCCGCGTCTGCCAACGTCGCCAATCGCGCGTTGCGCCACAATGCCAACATTTCCCCTGCCTGCCCCCAGCGCCGTTGTGCGTAAGCCAACATCCTACCGTGCGTGGTGTGTGGTGAAAAGCCGTGGCTTGACGCCACTGGCCCACCCCACTAACGTCGCTGGCAGCGCGTCTTGGCGCATCGGATTCCCGTATAGCGAAGCCTTGCCATGTCCAGAATTCTTCGCGCACCACGCGGAACGGAGCTTTCCTGCCGCAACTGGCAGATTGAAGCGGCGTACCGCATGCTGCACAACAACCTTGACCCGGAAGTTGCCGAACGACCGGAAGACCTGGTCGTGTATGGCGGGGCCGGCAAAGCCGCCCGCAACTGGGCGTGTTTTGAAGCCATCTGCGACACCCTGCGCCGGTTGGGAGAAGATGAAACCCTGCTCATCCAGTCGGGCAAGCCGGTGGGCGTCTTTCGTACGCACCCGGACGCCCCACGGGTGTTGCTGGCCAACTCGAACCTCGTACCCCGCTGGGCTACGTGGGAACACTTCGACGAACTCGACCGGCGCGGCCTGATGATGTACGGGCAGATGACGGCCGGTTCGTGGATTTACATCGGTACGCAGGGCATTGTGCAGGGCACGTACGAGACCTTTGCCGAAATGGGCCGCCAGCACTACGGCGGCGACCTGCGCGGGCGCTGGGTGCTCACGGCCGGGCTGGGCGGCATGGGCGGGGCACAGCCGTTGGCGGCGGTGTTTGCCGGGGCGGCGGCGCTGGTCATCGAGTGCCAGGTCAGCCGGATGGAAGCCCGCTGCCGGACGCACTACCTCGATGAGTGGACGGACAACCTCGACGACGCCCTCCGGCGCATCGAACGCTACACGGCGGAGAACAAGGCGGTTTCCGTCGGCCTGCTCGGCAATGCGGCGGAAATCCTCCCGGCGCTGGTGGAACGCGCCCGGCAGGGGGGGCTACGTCCTGACATCGTGACCGACCAGACAGCCGCGCACGACCTGATTCACGGCTACCTGCCGGTGGGCTGGACGGTTGAGCAGTGGCAGGCGGCCCAACGCGATCCGGCACAGCACGGGACGCTGCGCCGGGCAGCGGCGGAAAGCTGCGCGCGGCATGTCCGGGCCATGCTCGACTTTCAGGCCCTGGGCGCCAGGGTAGTGGATTACGGCAACAACCTGCGCCAAGTCGCTTTTGACGAAGGCGTGACGGATGCCTTCATGATTCCGGGCTTCGTCCCGGCCTACATCCGCCCGCTGTTTTGCCGTGGCAAGGGGCCGTTCCGGTGGGTGGCGCTGTCGGGCGACCCGGAAGACATTTACCGCACCGACCGGCGTCTGATGGAGCTGTTTCCTGACAACGACCACCTGCATCGCTGGTTGACCATGGCTGAGCAGCGGATTGCTTTTCAGGGGCTGCCAGCGCGCATCTGCTGGCTGGGTCTGGGTGAACGCCACCGGGCGGGACTGGCGTTCAACGAGATGGTCCGCAAGGGCGAACTCAAAGCGCCCGTTGTCATCGGCCGCGATCACCTGGATGCGGGTTCGGTGGCTTCCCCCAACCGGGAAACCGAGCAGATGCGGGATGGCTCGGATGCGGTTTCCGACTGGCCGCTGCTCAATGCCCTGCTCAACACGGCCAGCGGCGCGACGTGGGTTTCACTCCACCACGGGGGCGGCGTTGGCATGGGCTATTCGCAGCATGCCGGGATGGTCATCGTGTGTGATGGTACGGAAGCCGCTGAACGGCGTCTGGAACGGGTGCTGTGGAATGACCCGGCAACCGGTGTGATGCGGCACGCTGATGCCGGCTATGCCGATGCCGTGGAGTGTGCCAGGGCGCAGGGGCTGTGGCTTCCCATGCTGGATACGGATGCCTGATGACGCGCGAACTCATTCTGGTACTGGGCGGCGCACGGGCCGGCAAAAGCCGGTTTGCCCAGCAGCTTGCCCAGACGAAAGCTGATACCACCGGCGCAGCCGTGTGTTTCATTGCCACGGCGGAAGCCCTCGACGAAGACATGCAGGGGCGGATTCTGCGCCACCGGGCGGAACGCCCGCCGGAGTGGCGTACCATTGAGGAGCCGCGCGCGCTGGCGGCGGCTTACGCCCAGGCGGCGGAAGCCGGTGTCGTGGTGGTGGACTGCCTGACGCTGCTCGTCTCGAACTGGCTGCTGGCTATGCCACACGATGAGGCGCAGTGCCTCAATGCGCTGGAAACCACGCTGGCGGCCTTTTTGCAGACCTTTTCGCGCCGTGAGCAGACGGTTATCGTCGTGTCCAATGAAGTCGGGCTGGGGATTGTTCCCGACAATGCTCTGGCGCGGCGCTACCGGGACCTGCTGGGCAATGTCAACCAGTCGGTGGCCGCAGCGGCAACGGAAGTCTATTTCGTCGTGGCCGGACTTCCCTGGCGCATCAAGTGAGTCCGTTTCACACGGCATCCACAATGCCAATGAAAATGTCTGTTCAGCCAACAGGGGCATTCTTCAGGCAATCCCAAAGCTGCTACACTGCACGTTGACGGCCGAGACAACGCGGCTCCGAGGGACAAAGCATGGCGCAACGGAAAACAGGTTGGCATATCTGGCCGGCTGGTCTGGCGCTGGGATTTCTTTGGGCGATGACCATGCCAAACCTGCCTGTGACCCAGGTTGCTGCCCAGGAACGCAGCACGAGTGTGGGCGGGGGAAAAGCCGGTGGCGGTGAAACGACATCCTCACCTGGCAGCGGGCGTGGACGCAGCAGCAGCAAGGGGGCACGTCCACCGGCAGTTCCCTGCCCGTCCGGGCCGCTGGCGCCAACCGTGGCCCTTCCAGCCGAACAGCTTTCCACCGTCACCTTTGAATCTCCCAGACTGGACGACAAAGGCAACACCGTCGAGACCGTCAAAGGCGAAACGCAACGGTTTGTCGAAAACCTGGGCAACCAGGTGACGCTGGAATTGGTCGCCGTACCGGGCGGCTGTTTTACCATGGGCAACACGGTCTCCGATGAAACCGAAAGCTATGACAACGAGCGTCCGCCGATGCGCGCGCGGGTCTTCGGGTTCTACATGGGGCGGACCGAAGTCACCCAGGCGCAATGGCGGGAAGTCGCGTCCTGGCCCAAAGTCGAACGTGACCTACCGCCTTCCCCATCGAAGTACACCGGCGACGACCTCCCCGTGGACAGCATCACCTGGGATGAAGCCGTCGAGTTCTGCCGGCGGCTGACCAAAAGAACCGGCCGCCCCTACCGGCTGCCAACCGAAGCCGAATGGGAATATGCCTGCCGGGCCGGCGCCATCGGATTGTTTGCCTACGGTGCTGTCCTGCTGCCGACGCTTGAAAACTACGACGGGTCTCTGCCCTACCGGGGCGAGCCAGCCGCCCCGCCACGCAAGAAGCCAACGCCGGCCGGATCGCTGGGGGTCAATCCCTTCGGACTGGCCGATATGCACGGCAACGTACGGGAGTGGTGTCTGGACACCTATACTTCCCGCCTGACGGGAATTCAGGCGCAGGGCGCGCCGGTGCGCAACATCCGCCAGGAAGAATGGGCGCAACACCGCACCATCCGGGGCGGCTCGTGGGCCTCACTCCCGGATGGCTGCCGCTGCTCAATCCGCGAGGGGCTGCACCGTGAAGAACTGCTGACGACGCTTGGCTTTCGCGTTGTTCTCAGCGACCGCTACGGAGAAGGTCAACCGATCGAACTGGATAACGGAGAGTCTGGACGCACTTCCGGCTCCCTACGCCTCAACGAGCGAACTTCAGTGCCTGCCTTTTCACATAGACCAGAGCATCCTCATCCGTAGGAAACTCGGAAGAAAAGCTTTCGCGTAGCCCACGGGCGACCTGCTCAACTGTCCAGCCGGCGTCGAGCTTTGTCAGCAGAAAGAGTTGCATTTTGCCTTCCACTCCCAGCCCCGGCGCCGCCGTGGGCGACAGCGGACGCAGGCGTTCCGGTGTTGCCAGCCAGCCCTCGAAGTCCGAATGGCGGAACGTTTTGGATTCCCCCCCAACACTGCGCCAGGTCACGTCCCAGCACAACACACCGCCGCCGCCAACCGCCCGGAGCGTCACTTCGACTTCATCCCCAACGGCCACCGGCAGCGGCTCGGCAATCGGTAAACACACGTGTCCCCAACTGGTTGGAGACTCAAGAAGGGGGCTGTTCGTCAGCGTGATGTCTTCCGTAAGCCACGCCTTGAACCACCCGCCGATGCCATGCATCACCCCCGGCTGCGCCACCCGAAAGCATGCTGTCCCGGCTATTCTAGGCAGGGCATCACCATCCAGCGCGGCGGGGGTCAGGTCAACCCGGCAGTAGCAGCGCCCTTCGGCCAGCACGTGCTGCGGACTCAACCGGCGTGGATACTGCTGGTTGACGGCAAAGGACAACGCAGACGAAAAATCAAAACCACACACCGGCTCACGCCAGACGGACAAATCTGGCTTGGCTTCCGGCCAGGTGATCGGTGCGCAGTACAGTTCGAGTGCCTGCGGAATGAGCTTTCCGCCTGGCTTCAGCCAGCGGCGACAGGCATCCCGGAGCGTCGGGAGAATAAGCTCCTCTGCGCCATAGTTGCCTATCGTCTCAGAGACGATGACATCCACCGGCTCTGGCAGCCGGGCGCGGGTGGACAGGTGATTGATGAATGTCACGCGGTCAGCATAACCATTCTGCTCAATAATCAGCCTGGCAAGTTCAATGATGGGGCCTTCATCAATGGCATAGGTGTGCCGGGCGCCGGCCCGGCATGCCAGAAGCGTCAGAATCCCTGTTCCGCAGCCAACGTCGGCAACGACATCGCCGGGGCGTACGACAGACTCGATGGCAGACTGAAAGGGTTGCACCCGACGCTCATCAGCAATCAGTGAAGCATGGTAGGTTAGGGCTGCATAATCAGGGTACATTGGCTGTTGTCTCAACCCGGAGTGAAAATGTTACCCGATAGTACGTGCGCTCTGAGCAGCGAACAAGTATATTGGCTTGCACATTTAACCCGTGATAGCAGTTGTTCCTGATGAACAAGTGCCTATCAACTATTCCCAATCCCGCACCTGCCTGACGCAACGATGCTTTCTCTTATGAACCGTGCCCTGATTCCCAAGCATGTCATTGTGCGCTCTGTTGCGGATGAAGCCATCCTGCTCAATCTGGTCACAGAGCATTACTACGGCCTGGACAGTGTGGCTTACAGCATGCTGCGGCAAGCCACCAGTTGCCCGACGTTGCAAGACGCTTTGGCGGCTCTGCTGGACGAATATGAAGTCGAACCGGAACGGCTTCAGCGGGATTTCGACAGCCTGCTGGAGCAGCTTCGACAAGCTGATCTCATCGAGATTGTTCCGCCTGACCCGGTTTCTTCAGATTCGCCGCCAGCGGCAGCTCCAATCTCATGAAACGTTGGCTGTACCGACTGCATATCTTCTGCCGTCTTCCATCGGAAGACCGGGCGAACCTGGTAACAGCCTGGCTTTTGTTGCTGGGTTTGCCCGGACTGTGCCGCCTCGTCGGTGTACGCGCCTGCCTGCGGTGGATGCGGTGGATGGTTGGCCGTCAGCCGCCACCGGTGTCATCCGCAACCTGCCCGGCGGATTGGGTGGATCACCAAGGTGTTCTTGTCGCTTGGGCGGCCCGGTATTGTCCCCGGTCGCCAACCTGCCTCATCCGCGCGCTGGTGCTGTGGTTTCTGCTGGCGCGACGCGGCATTGTCTGTGACCTCCGGCTGGGTGTTGAGAAAGACGCCCAGACGTTTGAAGCCCATGCATGGGTGGAATGGTGCGGCCAGCCGGTGATGGAATCCCCGGACGTACGGCAGCGATATGCCGTCTTTGATACGCCTCTCAACGCCTTGTGAGCAGCTTTTTCGTTATCTTCCATCCCGACGGCCGGCTGGTTGAGCCGCCGCTTGTCGCACGGTTGCTTCAGCAGATGGCCTGGCGCGGCCCTGATGGTCAATCCCACTGGCTGGGGGCAAATGTTGCATTGGGGTACGCCCATCTCTGGGTAGATAACCTGACGCGCATCCCACCGCCGCTGACATTCGACGGACAGGTATGGCTTGCGGCTGACATCCGGCTGGATGCGCGCGAAGGACTCTGCCGTGCCATCCAGACGGCTGGCGGGGAGGCCGACCAAGATATGCCGGATGCCAGACTGCTCTGGCAGGCGTACCACCTGTGGGAGTTGGATTGCCTGCACTACCTTCAGGGCGACTTTGCCTTTGCCCTGTGGGATGCCCGTCGCCGACGGCTGTTCTGCGCGCGCGACCCGTTCGCCGTCAAGCCGCTCTATTACAGCTATCAGCCGGGGCTGTTTGTTGCCTCCAGCGACCTTGCGACCATCTGCGCCCACCCGCAGATTCCCACCTCCATCCCAACCGATTTGGACGACTTTGCCGTTGCCGATTTTCTCATCGAAGGGATGAAGCTGGACGAAGACGGCACGTTTTACCGCGCCATCCGCCGCCTGCCACGGGCTACGGCGCTGTGCCTTGAAGGGGGCGCACAGCGGCAATGGCGTTACTGGGACTGGCCGACCAATGGGTATCTCCGCTATGCCCGCACGAGTGATTACGTTGAGCATTTTCAGGCGCTTCTGGAACAGGCTGTAGCTGACCGGCTGCGCGCACCACGTGCATCTGTTCTTCTCAGCGGCGGGCTGGATTCCAACGTTGTGACGGCTGCCGCGCGGCGCGCCTGCCCAACGACAGACCTCCACGCTTTTACTTGTGTTTTCAACACACTCATTCCCGACTGCGAGCGGCATTTTGCCGGTCTGGCCGCCCGGGGTCACGGTATTCCCATTACCTTCATTGAGCAGGACCACTGGCAGCCGTATGCGCCCCCCCCGGCCGGCGTTCCCCCACCACCTGAGCCGGTTCACGAACCCTTCTGGAATGGCATCATGGAAAGTTACCGCCAGGTGGGCAGCCACGCCCGCATTGTCCTGACCGGGCAGTGGGGCGATGAAGTCATGCTTCAGGAAACAGCACCCTACCTGCGCGATCTCGTTGCCCGGCGGCAGTTACTCCGCTTGGGCGAGGCTCTTGTGGCGTACTTTGTAGCTGACGTCCGCAATGGCTTCTTTTCACTTCGGCGTCAGTTTGGGCGGATACTTGGACGAAAACACCCAACCCGGTCAGAAATCCCCCGCTGGCTGGCAACAGACTTTGTGACGCGCCTGCGTCGGGCTGGCTATTTCGAGCGCATGCAACCCAGTCCACCACAGCACCCCTACCGGCGGCTTATGCTGCAGGCGATGAGTCGGGTTCACCTGGCCAACGACAATGAATACAGCGACCTGTCATTTACCGGCGCTTTGATGGAAACGCGCTCCCCGTTGCTTGACCAGCGCATCATCAGATTTCTCCTGGCGGCGCCAACGGTTCCCCTTTGCCTGGACAAGTGGCTTTTCCGGGAACTGCTCAAGGACCGGCTCCCACGCGCTGTCGTCCGGCGCGCCAAGTCTCCCCTTCCTCAGTTTCCCGTCACCGGCTACATCAGGCGGCATGGCACAGGCTGGGCGGAACTTCCCCCGGAAGCCCGCCATCACTTGGCTTGCTTCGTGAACGTCGAAGCCTTGGTTATTCCTCTCGTGTGGGATGCACAGCACGAGGCCAAATCTTTTGTTGACCTCAGCCCGCTGAGCCTATACAAATGGTTGCAATCCAAGGTTGTATAGACTTCCAGAACTATTGTGCTTTCGCCGTTTGGAGACCAACTTATGAAACAGCCTTCACTGCCACGTGAACAAACTGCAAGCCCATCACAGGTCCGGCAACCCAACAGAAAGGCATACCAACCACCAACCCTTATGGGTTACGGCTCACTCATTGATTTCACCCGTGCCTCTGGTACGGGATTCCGTGTCGATCGCGCTCTCAGAACCTCTCGTGCTTCACGGTAAATTCTTCACAAAGGACACTGGCGCAGGCAGCGTACGGATGGGGCGACTGGTGACGCCCCTCCCGGTGACCTTCCTCCAGCCAGTGTGCCTTGTTGAAGACAGAGCCAAACAGCCTTTTTGCCCCTCAAGGAAGGTTTCCTGACGCTGCTGCATCGGCCAATCGGCAGCAAGTGTCGGGTATTCAGGATAGCCGGCAGAAACCGAGCAAGGGACAGGACTGGTCGGCTGCCAGATGCAAGATCACTTGTCATTTGGGGCTGATGGGTAGTGGAGCAAGCCTTCCAGTCCTGACTCCCCTCTGAAAACAGACCACCACGCTGCCTGTTTCACACATGTCGAAGCCCTGACGCGTGCCCTCGTGTGAAGTGCGCGGCAGGGACATGAATTTGTTGATTCCCAGCCCGCCAGGCTTGTATAAGTTCCACATAAGTGACAGCGTTTCAAGGATTTATAGCTTCGATCCCGTCACAGTTTTTCGCTTTTTGGAAACCAATTTATGAAAAGACCATCATTGCCATACAAACAACCGGCCACCTCTTCACAAGCCGGGCGGTCTGCCAAAAAGGCATACCAGTCGCCGATGCTCGCCGATTACGGGTCACTTGTTGAATGTACTTGGGCCGCTTTTGGCATAACCGTGCGTGACCGGGTTGGCCCCCCCCCAAACCGTCTCTCACGGTGAGTGTCTCCCCAGATGGCATCAGCGCAGATGGTTTATGGACGGCGACTGACGACAACCCGCCCGGTTCCTTTTCTCCAGCCGGTGCACCTTGGTGAAGACACCGCCGATGGCTTTCTCGCCTTTGAGGAAAATCCCACGCCACCACGCCCCCCGGCGTGTGCACCGTGGTATCAGGGGCAAATTGTGGACGCCAGGCAGGGCCCCGAACTCATTGGCTACCATGAGCCGGAGCGCGGTCTGTTTCACTTTTGCTATAACGTCGGCACGGCTTTCACCTACGACCACCCTCAACGCCGTATCACGGCGCTCTGGTCACCGCCGCAGACGTTTGAGGATACCTGTACCTACCTGACCGGCCCCATCCTTGGTTTTGTTCTCCAGATTCAGCAGCGGGTGTGTCTGCACGCCAGCACAGTAGCCATAGGTGCCTCAGCCGTGGCCTTTGTGGGACCGAACGGTACCGGCAAATCCACCCTTGCAGCGGCGCTGCTCCGGCGCGGCGCGGAGATTATCGCCGAGGATGTCGCTGCTGTTGAACAGCAGACGGATGGCTTTGTGGTCCATCTGGGGCCGCGCGCCATCCGCTTGTGGGACCCTTCTGTCACAGCCCTTTACGGCCGCCCCGACGCACTTCCCTGCATCTCCAGGCACTGGGAAAAACGCTACCTGCCTCTCGATACCCATGAACAACACCGGCCGGCACGGCTCACGGCCGTGTACCTCTTGGAGGTCGTTCCGGCGGAGGCTCCGGTCAGCAGTACGCAACTCCCTCCGATGCAGGCTGTAATGCAGCTCCTGCCCAACATCTATCCCGACTGGCTTCCCCTGCCGGAAGCGCGGGTTGCCATTCTGGATACCCTGACCCAACTGGTCACGGCGGTTCGCGTCAGCCGCCTTTCGATTCCACATAGTTTTTCCCGACTGGACGAGGTTTGTGATTACGTCCTGGCGCGCCACAGTTAGACGGTTGTGCCCCGGTTTGCGACGGGAGTTGCCAGCAGGGTGTCAGGAAACCATTCAACTGTGCTACAACGCCGGTAACGTGTTGCCGTAACCAAGCCATGACGGAAGCGATTCGTTTCGATGCCAACGGCCTCGTGCCGGTCGTCATTCAGGATGCCACGACCAACGAGGTGCTCACCCTGGCCTACATGAATGCTGCCAGTTACCAACTCACCTGCGAAACCGGCGAGGTCTGGCTCTGGAGCCGCTCGCGTCAATCCCTGTGGCACAAGGGGGCCACGTCGGGCCACACCCAACGGGTTGTGGACATACGGCTGGATTGCGACGGCGATGCCCTTGTCGTCAGAGTTGAACCGCGTGGGCCGGCCTGTCACACCGGCGCCACGAGTTGCTTTTTCCAATCCCTGCTCCCATGCAACGCGACTACCGCCCAAACCGACAGTGCCCCCCCGATACCAGCGGCCCACGCCCCCGATGGAACGCCGTCCATTGCCCCGCCGGAAGTTAAACTCGTCCCCCACAGCGCGCTCGAACTGGGCATTCTGCTTGATGAGCTGTATGCCCTGATCCAGGAACGCCAGGCAAAACGGCCGGAAGGCGCTTACACCACCTATCTGTTTACGGCCGGGCTGGACAAGATTCTCAAAAAGGTCGGCGAGGAAGCGGCCGAAACCATCATTGCCGCCAAAAATGAACCCCGCACGGAATTGGCCGCTGAAATGGCCGACCTGCTCTACCACCTGCTCGTCCTGATGGTGGCGCGGGATGTGACACCCCACGACGTGGCCGAAATTCTGCGCAGCCGCGCCGGCAAACGCCGACCTCTTCCCACGGAGTAAGCCCCGGAGCGAGTCCACCGTGTCCACGCTGCAATTTCAGCCGGCAACATACGATGCCTTCCTGGCGCTGGCCCAGGAAGCAACCGTCGTTCCCGTGGCCGTGACCCTGCCGGCGGACGTTCACACACCGGTTGGGGTCTTTCTGAAAGTGGCCGGTCAATCCGGCGATGTCGGCCTGTTCGAGAATCAACGCCTCGAACGCCATCTCCCCCCCTATACCCTCATCGGTCTCGACCCACGCTGGATCATCACCGGCAGGGATGGAAAGGTTGAGCTACGCACCCCGCACGCCACGCTCGAACGCACGGAAACGCTGCTGCAAGCCGTCCGGCGGCGGCTTCGGGCCGACATCCTCGCGCCCGTAGCGGATATACCGGCGCTGGCCAGTGCCGCCTTTGGCTATCTGGCGCACGAAGCGTCCCACCAGCTTCACGGCGTACCGCCCCGCGTACCGCCGACCGTGGAAGGGGTCCTCGCCGCTTTTGGCACGGTCATCGTGTTTGACCATGCCCACCAGCGCCTGCATATCGTTGTCAATGTCCCGACCGACGGACGGACTGAACGGCTCGAAGCCGACTACGCCGCCGCGCAACAGCGCCTCCAGTCCGTGGCGCAACAACTCGACGGCCCATTCCCGGTGTTACCGGCGCTGCCACGCCCAACGTCGCGTTCCATCGTCACCCCCATGACACCGGAGCAGTTCCGGCAGGCCGTTGAACACACGGAACAGTGCATTGCCGCCGGTGAGCTTCACGTGGCCACGCTGGCGCAGCGCCTGGAACGTCCGACGGCCGCCCATCCCTTTTCGATCTACCGGCTGCTGCGGGCGACCCCCTCCCTGTTGGGCACGTTCTTCTTCTCTGCCGGTGGCACGGCGGTTCTTGGCGGCATTGCCCACAACGTCGTTCAGGGACAGGGAGAACACCTCCGCGCCTATCTGGCGACTCATGAGCGCCCGGCCGGAAGTACCGAGGCCGAACTCTCCCTGGCCCTGGCCGAACTGGCCAGCGCCGAGTCGGCAATGGGTCAGCACATCGGTTTCGTGGATGCGCTGCGCAACGACCTCGGACAGGTTGCCGGCTACGGCTCGCTGGAACTGGAAATTCTTGCCCAGGCGGAAGCCGCCTCGCAACAGGTGCAACTCATTTCAACGCTCCAGGCCCGAATCGCGTCGGGACGCGATTATCTGGATGTTCTCGCCGCGCGCCTGCCCAGCGCCCAGTGGACCGGACTCCCCAAACGCCCTGCCCTGCGCCTGACGACGGCCCTTGAACCCGTCCGGCGGCATCACTTCGGAAGCCAGTTCTGCCTGCTTGTCCCACAGGTGGAGTTGCTGTCCTGCGAAACCTGTCACGTCCTCGAAGTGACCAACCAGGTTGCGCGGTTCTATGCCTTTGCCACGTTGACTGGCGATACCAACCTCGGCGAAGCCTTGGTCAAAGGGGCCAAAACAGCCCAGCACATCGCAGCCCTGATGGAACAGGCTGAAGCCCAGGCCGTGCACTGAATCCGGCGCTTCCCAACCAGCAGCCCCCGTAACCGCCGCGTCAGCCTGCCATCGCGCCGGAGGTGCACTGAATGAGGTGCACTGAATCCGGCGCTTCCCAACCGGCAGCCCCCGGCTTCCCGCTTGACGCCGGGGGGGCTTTCAGATAAAACACATAATCAAATGCTTATCTGTTAGCGGTAATCTATGGCCTCCCCATGTAGCAATCAACACCAACCAGCCGAACGGGAAGTGCTCACGGCCCCGCTGGCCTGGCGCGTTGCCGATATGTTCAAGGCGCTCGGCGATCCGACCCGGGTGAAAATCATCGCTCTGCTCGATGCCGGCGAAATGTGTGTCGGCGAAATGTGCCTGACGCTGGGGATGTCGCAGCCGGCGATTTCCAGCCAGCTCCGTTTGCTGCGTACGCTGGGGATTGTCTCCGTTCGCCGCGAAGGCAAGCACGCCTACTACCGCCTGGCAGATGAACACGTCCGGCATCTGTTCCACCAGGGGCTGGCCCATGCGCGGCACGACATCATTCACGATGATGCGTAACGCATGAAGGCATCCGGCGGAACGGTCTCACCACCCTATCCACCTGAAAGGAGTCATCCAATGACGAGCTGCACAACCCACCCCGACCACGCCCACACCCATGACGCCGCCTGCGGGCATACACGCATTCAGCACGATGATCACGTGGACTACCTCCACGATGGCCACCTGCACTCTCCGCACGGCGACCACTACGACGAACACTGCATTGCCGTCAGCAGCACGAACCCCGATGGCTGTGCGCCATACCCCACGGCGTGCGCGCACGTCCACGGCCCGGGCTGCGGACATGAGGCCGTTCCGCACGGTGACCATGTGGATTACCTCGTGGACGGGCGGCTGCATCACGTCCACGACGGGCACTGTGACGATCACGGCCCTGTCACCGTGCTGTAACGACTGAAACCACCTGAACATCTAGTAGCCGGTTGCGTCAGGATCGGCGCAACCGGCAAAATTGCTGATCCGAAACACCCGGGTTTCCAGCCGGCCATCGGGATACAACCACAGCCGCCGGTAGCCCGGCGCTGACGGGTCAAGACCAAATTCGACTGTTTCCGGTTTGAACTGAATGCAGGTTGAAGGTGAGGCCATCAGCCGGACGCCTTGGCGCTCCAGGTCTATTGCCTGGTGAACATGCCCCCACAGCACGCCACGCACTTGGGGATGGCGGTCGAGAACGGCAAAAAAGGCATCGGCATTGGCCAGCCCGATGTCATCCATCCACCGGGCGCTTGTCACCACGGGGTTGTGATGCAGGCAGACCAGCGCCGGGCAATCGGCATGGGCGCGGAGGCCGGCATCAAGACGCGCCAGCTCATCTTCGGACAAGGCGCCGCCAACCTCGCCGGGAACGGTTGAATCCAGCAGAATGATGTACCACCCGCCTACGACGACCTCCGTCTCCGGGCGCAGTGGCGCACAGGTCAGCGTTGCGCGCATCACTGCCGGCTCGTCGTGGTTGCCGGGCAACCAATAGACTGGCGGCGGGAGCGGACAGGCAGCGGCAAAGCCGGAGAAGGCTTCGGCCAGGTGCGCGTAGGCCTGCGCCGTGCCGTCCTGCGCCAGGTCGCCCGTCGCCAAGACCATATCGGGTGGTTCGGCAGCCGCAGCGGCGAGCACGGCCGTCAGGGAATCATACGTCACCAGGCCAAGCAGGCGACCGGTGCGCTGGGCAAACAGATGGCTGTCCGTGACGTGAAGGACGTGCACCGGACCGTCGGCACCTCTGGAAGTGCCGTTTTGAGATGGTTTAGCCATGGCTTCTGCGTGTGATACGGCACTGTAGTCCGCTTTCTGTTGCCATGAAAAGCCTTTCCGTTGTTGGCAGGCACTGTGTTACATAACCGGATACCACCGGATGTCCACAAACTCTCCTTGATGCCGAGGTAATTTGCCATGGGCAGGGCCGCCGCAACCTACCGGACATACCTTTTGAAGCCATCAGTACTTCCACTGGCACTGCTTCTCTTCTTTGGTGGCCTTTTGACGGCCCAGGCTGATATTGCCGTTGAGCGGCAGGTGGCGCTGTATCCTGGCTACACCCTGTCCAGCACGAGTTCGATGCGCACGCTGGCCGACCTCCGCCTCATGACAGCTCTGCCGAAAGGCGACACGCCGATAGTGATTGACGGGCTGCCGGAGTTGATGCGCGTCGGCGATACGCGGACGGTGACGTTTCGTTTTGCTGGCGATGGCGTCTCGGCACGACTGGCCGGCGCAGTGGCCTTTGAATCCCATCCGGTACGGGATGCCATTTACTACTCGGCCGGGCGCATCCTGGCTGATCGCAGCCGCCTGTCGGCCGTCCTCGACATTGATGTGCTTCCGAGTCCGACCCCACATGAAGTCGTCTGGCGGGTGACAGCGCGCCACGCCGGGATGGCCGGAGTTCTGGCGGTCTGCGCCAACCGCACACCGGAAGGCGAAGTCGTTTCCCAGGTTGCGGCCATCCGCGTCCTGGACGCCACCGCCGCCGGCAGCCTGCCGCCATCCAGCGTCAAAGCCGAGCCGCCGCCGGCGTTTTTGCCCCTGTACGTCGGCGAACGGATGACCTGGAGTGGTTTTGCCCAGTCCCTTGCGGGACGGCTGCCGGTCTTTGATTTCGCCGTTCTTAGTCTGGATTCAGGCTGTATCCAAGGCAGTTTTTCCAACAGTACCCTGGTAATACAGGGCAACGCGGTTGGGCGCGCACTGTTGGTCGGCGCGCTTGGCGACGAACAGGCCTGGAAGCCATTTGTGACCACCGTCGAGGTTTCAGCAGGCCCGACAGCCACCGAGCCACGTCTGCGCGGCTTCGTCAACAACTTCGTCACGCTCAAGAACCGGCGCGTCATGGTGCTGGGCGACCATCTGGAACGGGCCTCACAGGTTTCGCTGCTCGCCGAAGACGGAACTTTTCTGAGCCTTCCCTTCCGTGCCTGGTCGGGGCGGCTGGGGCTGTTTGAGTTACCGCCGCGCGTGGGACGCTACACCGTCTGGTTGTCCGATGAGCAGGGGCAGCAGCTTACCGATACGCACACCGTGGTTTGCCACAATATCCAAGTCACCAACGTGGCGCGGGTTCACCTGCCCGGCCGGTCATCTGTACCGACGGTCGGGTTGTTTGTACGCGGTCAGGGGCTGGGTGATACTCCAACCCTCATCGTCAACGGCATTGAGACACAGGCCAGCGTCAAGAAGTCTCTCCGTGGGTTGTTCAACCAGCGGGTGTACTTCCGGCTTCCGGCGGAAGTCCTGCGCGAGCGTTACGTCAGCGTCCAGGTGATGAACCCGGACGGGTATGTTTCAGACACGTACTTACTCGACCTCCGCGCTGACTGATATTCCGCCCCGCTCCAGAATGAGTGTCACCGGGCCGTCGTTGTGGATTTCGACCTGCATCATGGCGCCAAAGACACCGGTCCCAACCGGAATGCCCAGCAGCCGGAGGGCGTCAGCGTAGCGCGTCACGAGTGGTTCAGCGGTCTCCGGGGGAGCCGCGGCGGTAAACGAAGGGCGGCGGCCCTTGCGCGCATCGCCGTAGAGGGTGAACTGGGAAACCACCAGCGCCTCGCCACCGATGTCGAGCAGCGAGCGGTTCATCTTCCCGTTTTCATCCTCAAAAATGCGCAGATTGGCTGTTTTTTCGGCCAGCCAGTCGGCATCGGCGGCGGTATCCCGGTGTGTGATGCCGACGAGAATGCACAAACCGCGACCGCAGCGCCCGACGAGCTTTCCCCCGACGGTCACGGAAGCCTGAGTCACACGCTGGATAACAAGCCGCATGGCAAATTTCAGAAAAGAAATAGCAAGCATGAAGTATGCAGCTACTTTCAGCACACTTCATAGGCCTTATTTAAATCTTATCGCTCAAATAGACACATCTGCATCGAAAGGCCCGACAGTTCAACAACATGGTCTGGAATAGGAAGCTTCTCTAAAAATCTAGGCTCAACCTTTATTGCGCCGTCACCATAAGTTTTCCCAACCATTGAAAGACCTGCTAACACATCTGGATGAGTGAGGATTTTCCAAATTTGGTCTATGTTTTTTTTATCATTCCTCTTTGGATATATGCACAGGAAGCTTGTCAATGGAACAACGTAAGCGTAATTTCGAATAAACCTTGAGTTACGACGGCCCAAATAAGCAAATAAAAAAGGTGGTGGAATACGGGTTTCTATTTTATACCAAGGATTGCGCTGTGAAATCAAAGGACGGTTAGGCAATCCTAGTTCTTCACCTTTGCTGAGGTATTGTTTAACAGATTCTGGAAAATTTTCTAAGTTATCCTCATTGAGCGATAGTAGTAGAGTGGGCCTTCCCTTTTTCTCAATTTCTTCAAGTGTTCGATAAGTAATTTCGTCTCCTACAACGTCTCTTGTGCGGCCAATTGCTTGAGTGAGATACTTTTCAGGTATTCTTAATTCTCTTACTTTCTCGGCAGTCATAAAGAAAAAGTCATTTGCTCCTGTTGCAATGCCACGCTTAACCGAAATAAAATCACCAAGAACGTATCTACTTTTTCCTTTACATAAAGTAGGTTCCCTTGAAAATCCTTCAGATAATCCTTCTTTCAAGTCTCGTTCAATTACAATCAAGTCTCGTTTAGATGTATCCCTAAATTGAGACCTCACCCAATATTTGAATGAGCTGGTTGCCTGAAAGCAGCACTTGGCCCACAGAAATCTCTCTCTCGGCGCTGATCTGCGAATAAGTAAAATAATTGGATTTACATCAATTTGAGGAAATGGTGATGCTTCTGGAGAAAAGGTTATAATGGCATCTAAAGTAAAATTTGCTGTAATCCAAGTCCATAACTCAGAGGCGAATTTACCTTCACATACGTCAGCAGGTACAATAAATGCTAATCTTCCATTTTCTTCAAGTAGTGACAAAGCACGCATCAAGAAATACACATGTAGCCCTGCTCGTCCATCAAGTGCTTTGCCAATTGTTTGAATGCTCAAACGCCTAAGTTGTACTTTTTTCTCTGGAGTGATTCGGTGATGCCGAATGTATGGAGGATTAGCTACAATGGCGTGAAATTTCTTACAGGGTGCTTGGAGTACAAAATCAGCAATTTCTACCAAAGCAATATCATCTTTAGTTAGGCCATTCTCTTGGGCTTGAGATAGTGTTACTGGGTCAATTTCCATTCCGGCAAATCTAACGGAGAGACCTTTTTCACTAGCTACTACTTTCGCAGCACGGAAGAATGCTCCTGCCCCAACTGCTGGGTCAAAGAGAAGGCCGCCTTTTTCGGCAAGAACATATTCAACCATTGGCTCAGCGACCCAATCGGGTGTCCAAAATTGCCCCTTGCTCCTCAAGAGCTCTCTAGTTTTCCATGATGATGAAAGTTTGTGGTTACTAGTTTTTAGCATTTCCAGCCTTTCGCAAAACCGACAGTGCTTCTTCGCTCAAAGTCATCTTGCCACCCTCAAAGTGGACATAAGGTAAGATATGCCCGTTCTTATCTTCAAGAAACCTGGCCTGCAATCTTGGTTCTTCGATTGTACTGTCGAGAGGGTAAGCATGATGATAGTAGATTTTGTAAATGAGCTTTTTTGTAATGACACCTCCGGGGGATTGAAAAACTTGCTCTGTAGGCAAAATAAATCCTTCGTTAATAAGCTTCTGAACTTCACTGAAAGAGATACCAAAAGCTATATCGTAAAAAGCATGCCATATATGAATAGGAACATTATTCATGTTTTGCCATTCTTGCAATGGCTTGCGATCTTCTTCTTTGAGTATTAGGGTCGGCAAGACGGCATTTTTCTTTAAACCGAGTTTGCCGCCTAACCGTTTTTGGGGCTTCAACTCTTTGCCATAGTCTGGCATAAGTTTACCTTTCCAAAGACTATTCTCACATTCTACTGCAAGTATCGCTCTATCCAAGAGTTTTCGTACTTTGTCATCGCTTTCTGGGATAAAAGGCAGCTCGTTTATTCCGCCAAAGGAATTAACAATATTACATATAGTTTCTCGTGATGAGTTTTTGAAAATCAACAGATCGGGGCGTTTGTTTTTCCCAAAGCCTGCTTTTTCGAGCCGTTCAAAGTAAAGTTCAAATGATCTAATGTCTTTATCGGGAGCAGCTCCACTTGGGCCATAGGGAATTGCAAAGAATTCAGTCGTGTCGTTGATGGCTTGAACAATACGTTCCTCACTCCACACACCCTGTGACCAACGCATCAAGAAATCACTGCCACGTAAACGTCGAGGATTTAGTAAGAAGTCAAGCCACTCAACAACGGTACAACCCAAAAGCCTCAAACCAATGTCTTCAGCGCTGACGCTCAGAAACTTTTCGAAAAGATGCATATCAGTCATTACGGTAGGGATAGCTTGCCCAGAACATCGCGCAGGGGCAACCGCCCGGCGAGTTTGGCCTTGATCTGGCGTTTGAAGAGCCAGAGCACGCTCACCTCAAAGGCCACGTGGATGACGTAGTTGATGAAAACGCCCTCGCCCAGGCGGGTCTGCAACAGGGTGTTGATCCCAAGGTGCGGCACCGAGGAAAGATCGGCGGTTATCGGCAATGACAGGGCCAGGGCAGCCTTTTTGGGTAGCGTCAGCTTTTCGGGATGCTCGCCTGTCCCACACTCGACGCCATTGAGCACAATCCGGTAGGTCAGTTTGCTCAGGGTGAGCGCCTGGTTGGGATTGTCAATCGTGACGCGGGCCAGCACATCGGCAAGCGGATAGTCCACCTGCTGGACTTCGAGTTCGTCGAGCGTCAGGGTCGGCTCACGAAAGCCTTTGGGCAGCTTCCCTTCATCGGTCGCGGGAAGGACGCCAGCTTCCGCCAGACCTGTGTTGGGCAGACCGGCGGCCAGCAGCCCAAAGACACCGCCACAGGCACCGGATGTGGCATACCGAAGAAATTGTCGTCGCCGCAGCCCCTGACCGTGCATGGCGACATGTTGTAGGACAGTTCCCGAAGCCAAGGCAATGCGCCGCACACCCACCCTGGGTCAGCAACCCGGCGATTGTCCATCACGCTGCCTCAGAGGCAGACCGCTTTTTGGATGACGGCGGTGTGTCTTTTTTCTTTCGCCTGTCAGCGGGAAGTTCCGTCCAGCCGCAATGTTCCTTGTCGGCGCAGTAATGGTACGTCTCCCCCTGGGCATTCGTTTTCTGGAGGGTAAAGGGCGCCCCGCAGCTTGGGCAGGGGTGAGTTACCGGCTTGTCCCAATAGACCACATCACAGGCTGTATTGGTGCACTTGTAGAACACCCGGCCACGCCCGGACCGGCGTTCGGTGATGTCGCCGCCGCAGCCCGGCCGCGGACAGGGCATGATGGCTTCACGCTTGATATACGTGCATTTCGGATAGTTTGAGCAGCCGATGAATTCGCCATAGCGTCCCTGCCGGACGGCCAGTGGCTGGCCACAGGTTGGACAGGCTTCATCAAGCTGGACAGGGGCAGGCTTGGGAGCGCCGGTCTTGGTGAGATTGCGGGTCGTTTTGCACTCCGGGTAGCCCGTGCAGGCGAGAAACTCACCCCAGCGTCCCCGTTTGCGCACCATCGGACGCCCGCAGGCGTCACAGGCAATTTCCCCGGCCACCTCGGCAGACGTGACCTGCTCAGCGGTCGCCGCCGGTGGCGTGCCATAATCCCGGGTGGCCTTGCACTCCGGGTTGGTACATGACAGGTACTTTCCAAAGCGCCCCAGCCTGAGCACCATGGCAGACCCGCATTTGTGGCAGCGTTCGTCGGTAGCCACGCCATCCTTGGCTTTTTTGAGGTTGATTTTGGCGGCTTCCAGGTCGGCGCGAAACTTCCGGTAAAACTCTTCGAGCGCTTCCCGCCAGTTGAGTTTGCCTTCCTCGATTTCATCGAGCTGGGTCTCCAGCACCGCTGTGTAGCCCGGGTCAAAAAGGTCGGCGAAATTTTCCGTGAGGACGTCGGCAATCACCATCCCAAGGGGCGTGGGATGAAACCGCCCGTCACGTTTCTCGACGTAGTTGCGGGACTGAATGACCGACAGCGTCTGGGCATAGGTCGAGGGGCGCCCGATGCCCCGCTCCTCAAGGGTTTTGACCAGAGTGGCTTCCGTGTAGCGGGCCGGTGGACGGGTAAAACTCTGGTTGACCTGAAGTTCACGGCATTCGACGCGCTCCCCTTCCGTGACGCGCGGCAGCTTGAGCGCCAAGGCCTCGTCGTCGGTATCGCGTTCGTCCTTTCCTTCCTCATAGACCGCTAGAAAACCATCGAAACGGAGCACCGCCCCGGTTGCCCGGAAGACAAAGCCCGGGCCACCTTCGATGTCAATCGTTGTGGCGTCAAAGAGGGCTGGTGTCATCTGGGAGGCCACAAAGCGCTGCCAGATCAGCCGGTACAGGGCCAGCTCATCGGCTTCGAGGTAAGGGGCGACCTTTTCCGGCGTGCGCCAGACCGATGTCGGACGAATGGCCTCGTGGGCATCCTGGGCGCCTTTTTTGTTTTTGTACTGGTTGGGCTTGGCCGGAAGCCGGTTGGTGCCGTACTGCGCCGTGATGAAGTCACGTACTTCGGTTATGGCGGAATCGGCAATTCGGGTCGAATCCGTCCGCATGTAGGTAATCAGCCCGACGCTGCCTTCCGGCCCCAGCTCGACGCCTTCGTACAGCTTTTGCGCCAGCGACATGGTTTTCTTGACCGGGAAGGAAAGTTTCCGGGCCGCTTCCTGCTGAAGGGTCGAAGTAATGAAGGGTGCGACGGGATGGCGTTTCTTTTCCCTGGTCGTCACCGCAGCCACGTGCCATTCCGCAACTTCGCGGAGCTGGCGTTCGAGGTCGCGGGCTTCAGCTTCGGTACGGACGTGGCGCTCGTTCCTGCGCTGCTTGTCAAAGTCGCCGGTTTTGAGCGTTGCGCCGTGAATGGAAAACAACCTGGCCGTAAACTCCGGTGGGAGTGCGGCGGCGAAACGCGCGTCAAAGGTCCAGTATTCGGTTGGCTGAAAAGCCAGAATCTCGCGCTCGCGCTCAACGACGAGGCGCAGGGCCACCGATTGCACCCGTCCGGCCGAGAGCGCCACCTTGCCGCCGCCAAGCCCACGGTTGAGCATGGGGCTGACTTCGTACCCCACGAGCCGGTCGAGCACGCGCCGCGCCTGCTGGGCTTCCACCAGCGCCTGGTTGATTTGCCGCGGCGACTGCAATGAAGCCTGAATGGCGTCCTTGGTGATTTCGTTGAACAGCAGACGATAGACCGGCTTTTGTGCCTTGTCGCCCACCAACTCTTCGCGCAGGTGCTGACAGATGGCCTCGCCTTCGCGGTCGGGGTCAGCCGCCAGGTAGATGGACTCCGCTTTCCGGGCAGCAGACTTCAGCTCCCGTACGGTCTTGGAGTTGTTGCGCTTTTTCGTGTCGGGAATGATCTCGTAGGTCGGCTCGAAACCATGCGCGACATCCACACCAAGTTCCTTTTCGGGCAGGTCCTTGATGTGACCATACGAGGCCAGCACGGTAAAGTCCTTGCCGAGATACTTCGTAATCGTTTTGGCCTTTGCCGGAGACTCAACAATGACCAATCCTTTTGTCATGATGCCCTGACCTAAACCAAGGGATTCCACTGTGGCTCTGGGGACTGTCCAACGTCCGTGGTGGGAAAAAGCGCGATTGTGAGCATCACGCAGCCATTTGGCAAGTGACATGTGGCCAAAGTCAGCCGGACCGTCCGCTGGATGCCCTTTCAAATCATGAGTAGCCCGCCAGCCTGACTTGTCAAGCATCCGCAGCCGGGAGGTTGGCAACCCGTTCAGTGGACTACAAGCCTTGCACCGGCAGACCTGACACGCGGCAGCCTGTGGAGGGACTCCGGGGACGGCGGCCGTCGAAGATTGATGCTGCTGCCTGCCCTGACTAGCATCCCGCCGGGTGGCCCGCACCGGGTGCCGAGGCAGCGGATGAGGTATGCAGCCGTGGAGATGCCGGATGATGAGTGCTGGATGCGTTTGGCTCTGGAGGCAGCCCGCACCTGCCTTGAAGTGGATGAAGTCCCGGTGGGGGCCGTAGTCATCATCAACGGTCAGCTTGTTGCCCAGGCGGGCAACCGCATGCGTACCGGCTGTGACCCGACGGCTCACGCTGAAATTCTCGCCCTGCGGGCCGCAGCCCGGCAGGTGGGCAATTATCGCTTGACCGGAGCGACGCTCTATGTGACGCTCGAACCCTGCGCAATGTGCGCGGGGGCCCTGGTGCAGGCCCGCATTCAGCGTTTGGTTTTTGGGGCAACTGACCCCAAGGCCGGTGCGGTGGTGAGTCACTTCGGGCTGTGCACAACGGACGTGCTCAACCACCGCCTGCTGGTGACGGGCGGGGTTCTGGCTGAAACGTGTGGCGATCTGCTCCGTGATTTTTTTCGGCAGCGCCGTGGTGCCGTTGGACCCTGAAGGATGTTTGAAAAGGTTTTCTGGTGAGGTGCGAGAGTGGCTGAATCGGTCGGTCTCGAAAACCGATGTACGGGTAACTGTACCGTGGGTTCGAATCCCACCCTCACCGCCAGTTTGGCTGGACCGGCTGGATAGTTTCCTGCCGGTCATGGCACCTGAATCCGGCCAGTCCATTTGGGCTGGCTGGTGGGTTGACCTGCGTAAATCCGGGTGAGTTCCGCTGTGGCTGTCCGCTGTGGCTGTTGGATTCGTTGTCGGAGGGGTGGCCGAGTGGCTGAAGGCGCAGCATTGGAAATGCTGTATACGGGAAACTGTATCGAGGGTTCGAATCCCTCCTCCTCCGCCAGTCTTCTGAGGACGCCTTCCGGTTTTCGCCTTTTGTGACCTTGGGAGCGGATGGGACGGTCGCTGCCCGTTTGTCGCCCTCAGCGGCAAACCGGGGAGAGGAAAGTCCGAACACCGCAGAGCAGCGAGCCGGCTAACGGCCGGGCGCGTCCGAAGCGTCGGCAACGACCCGTCGGGCGCGACGACAAGTGCAACAGAGAACAGACAGCCTGACTTACACGCCCTCGCCGGGCGTGCGAGTGGCGATGGTGAAACGGTGCGGTAAAGGCGCACCAGCGGACGTGGTAACACGTTCGGCTAGGTAAACTCCTCGTGGTGCAAGACCAAATATGGGGATGTCCAAGGGCTGCTCGTCCGAGTCCTGCTCCGGCAGGCACATCTCCGGGTAGGTCGCTTGAGCTGCCGGGTAACCGGCAGCCTAGATGAATGACCGTCGCCGTCCCCGTGACGGAACAGAATTCGGCTTACACATCCGTTCCCAATCAACGCACAGCACGGTCGTCACTGACCGTGCTGTGCTGTTTGCACCGGTTTTGCGCCCCACCGCCCCTGACAGACCGAGCAAAAGGCTGTACCCGCCCGCTAACTTCGCCTACACTGGGGTTTCGCTCCGTCATCACTCACAGCCCGGTTCACCTTTGCTCCTCCGGTTGTCCTCATGCCCGCGCCTGCCACCATTCAGATGTCGCGTGTAGAGTTCAGGAAGCAGGTCCTGTTCGTAGCTTCCCCGACCATGGCCGGACAGGAAATCGAAGCGCTGCTTCAGCGGAGTCGCACCCTGCAACTCACCGTAGCCGCCGATGGCACTTCCCTCATTGCGCTGATGGCCGAGTATGAGTTTGATGTCGTCCTGCTGGCCCTGGAAGATGACCCTGCCACGTGGGGCCATCTGGCCTACATCCATCAGGTCAATCCCAAACTCCCCATCATCGGATGTCTCTTCAATGACGACACGGCTTTGGCGGCCAAGGCCAAAGCCGAAGGGGTCACGCTGGTGCTGGCGCCACCGCTGACCGGCGAACGTCTGCGCCGGGCCATTGCCCGCGCCGAACGGGCGACCGAAGTCACGGCATCTCCGCTTTCTGCACAAACCCTGCACGAAATTGCGCTCCACCTGCATGCCAGCCTCGACCTCGACGAACTGGTGGAAACCGCCTTCCGCACCCTGTTCCACCTGACCCCCTGCATCACCGGTCGGCTGCTCATCACCGGCGAAGGGGGGAACTTCGGATATGAAGGCAGCCTCTCCCCCCAGGGCGAGCCGGTCATCCAGAAAATGTCCTCCGAGGCCGCCGCCATCGAACTGGCCAACCTGCCGGAAGCCCCGGACACGCTGACCCACGTGGACGGCCATCAACTCCACCTTCAGTTGCGGCATGGTTCACAGCGCAGCGGCGTCGCCATTCTCGGCTATCCACGAAGAATCAAACTGACCGATGTCGAAATCGAGGGACTGGGGCTGCTGTCGCGTCACCTTGACCATGCCTTCCGCAATGCACTCCAGTACCGCTTCGTCCAGCGCAAGCGGGAGCAGGTCTTTCTCATCAACGAAGTGACGCGCCAGATGACGCGCAGCCTCGATCTGGAAACGGTCATCGCCGACATCGTCGAACACCTGCAACGCTACATGGAGTGCGAGGTCGTGGCGATTTACACCCCACACATGACCGGCCCGCAGGGAGAGAACTTCCACATCGCCTCAACACTTGCCAACCGCACCAGCGTCATCGCCACGACGCTGCAACGCGACTCCGGTCTCATCCGGGAAACCATGGAAGGCGGCGAGACGATTCTGTGCCGGGACCTGCGGCAGTTGCCTGAATGGCGTGGACACTCCACCCTGTCGCGCTCCAAAATCGCAACGCCCATCTGGCTCGATGGCACGATTGAGGGGGTGCTGGAGTTTGAAAGCGTCCGTCCGGGGGCGTTCGACGACGATGACTGCGCCATTGCAGAAGACCTGGCGCTGCAAGTGTCGGTTGCCATTCGGAACACCCGGCTGTACCGCAACGCCCAGGCTGAACACGAATACCTGCAAACCGTTCTCGATGTTGCCGTGGATATGGCCATCATCTCCACCGACCCGGCCGGCAACATTGTGACCTTCAGCCGGGGCGCCGAAATGATGTTCGGCTACGACGACAAGGAAGTTGTCGGCACGCCCATTCTGCCTCTGTTCCAGGATTCCAGTCTCGCCACCAGCATTGAGAAGCTTCTGGCCGGGCGGCAGGTGCACTTCGGCGAAACGGACATTGCCCTCAAGCGTCGTCACGGTGGCATGTTCTATGCCAGCCTGTCCGTCCATCCCCTCCGCGCCAAACGCAGCGAGGGCTTTTTGTTCGTGTTGACCGATGTCACCGAACGCCGCGCCCAGCAGGAACAGCTCCTCAAACTGAGCATCACGGACGAACTGACCGGGCTGTACAACAAACGCTACTACCAGGACCTGCTGCCCCGCGAGATTGCGCGCGCGCAGCGCCGGGATTCCACCTTCGCCCTGTGCTACTTCGACCTGGACGGCTTCAAACGCTTCAACGACACCCGCGGTCACGTGGCCGGCGATGAACTCCTGCGGTGGGTGGGCGAGCTGGTGCAGTCCATCATCCGCCGCCAGGTGGACCTGCCCTTCCGTTATGGCGGCGACGAATTCGTGCTCATTCTGCCCGAAACACCGGCTGAAGCCGCGCGGCGCGTCGGCGAACGGATTTGCGAAGGCGTCTATCAACGCTTCAACGGAGAAGTGACCGTCAGTTTCGGGATCGTCGAGTATGCCGGCGAATCCGCCGAAGAACTCACCATCCGCGCCGACAAGATGATGTACGCCGCCAAACGGGCTGGCGGCAACCGCGTCACCACCTACACGAGCGGCGAATGGCGCTTTCAGAGCGGGAGCTGGCCGGCCGCCCCGTCAAACAACAGCGAGCTGCCGACTTCCTACGAATGAGCGGCCTACGGATGAGCTGGCAGGTCCGGCTTCGCTTCCGGCGCTGGAAACGCCTGCTCGACCCGCCCCAGCAGCCGGCCGTCGGACAACCGGATCACGATGTCCTGCCCCGGTACGGCGTCCTTCGTGGTGCGGAGAAGCCGCCCGTCGGGATGCTGTACCAAGGCGTAGCCCCGCGCCAGCACCCGCAGCGGAGACAAGGTATCGAGACGGGTCAGCGCCTGCGCCAGCCGGTGCTGGGCCGCTGCCGCCTGCGCCTGTACGCCCGCGATCAACTTCGCGGTCAGCTCGTCCAGGCGCTGCTCGTGGAGTTGCAGGTACGGTCGCCACGGGTGACGCCGGAGACGGTTGCCGGCCCGCTCCAGACGCCAACCGGCAAGCCGAAGCCGGTTCTGCACGGCCGATTGCGCCGCCAGGGTCAGCTCGTCACACGTCTGCAACGCATCCCGCAAACGCGCCCGGGTGTCGTCAAAGGCAGGATGCCGCGCCAGCGCCTCCAGCGCCTGCCGCTCACGCAACAACCGGATGTGCATCACTTTGGTCAATGTGGACGCCATGGACCGGACTTCGGCGAGCAGGTCGGCGCGCCGCGCCGCGACGATTTCCGCCGCCGCCGATGGCGTTGGAGCGCGCAGATCGGCCACAAAATCCGCGATTGTGAAATCTATCTCGTGTCCGACGGCAGAAATGACGGGAATCGTGGAATCTGCAATGGCGCGGGCGACTTCTTCCGTGTTGAACGCCCACAGCGCTTCGGCGCTGCCGCCACCGCGTCCCACAATGAGAACGTCCACGGGAAAATCCGGGTCCGGGTTCTCGCTGAACCAGCGAATGCCGGCCGCCACACTCGCAGCCGCTTCAGCCCCCTCGACCTGCGCGGGATAGAGCAGAACGCTCACACCATCGTTTCGGCGGCGGAGCACATTGAGGATGTCCTGAATCGCCGCCCCGGTCGGCGAGGTCACAATCCCGATGCGACGCGGAACAAGGGGCAGGGGACGCTTGCGCTCCGGCGCGAGCAGTCCCTCCGCCGCCAGTTTGGCCCTGAGCTGCTCGAAGGCCAACTGTTGCTCGCCCACTCCCACCGGCGCCATGGCTTCGACCGTCAGTTGGTACTCCCCTTTGGGGGCATAGACGGTCACTTTTCCCCGGCACACCACCTGCTGGCCGTTGCGCGGGCGGAAGCGAATCCGGTAGTTCGTCCCCTTCCAACAGGCACAGCGGATTTGGGACTGTGCATCCTTGAGCGTGAAATACCAGTGCCCGGAGGTGTGGGCCACGAAGTTGGAAAGCTCGCCTTCGACGATAACTTCCCGAAACTCACCTTCGAGCTGTCGCCGAATCTGAGCTGTCAGCGCCGAAACCGTCAGTCGCGGAGGTGCTTCCGGTGCTTCCCACATCACACACCCGCCAGGGCTTGCCGTTGCCGAAGGTTACGCCCGGCCGGAGCCGGTTGGTCGTCAGTAGGTGTTGTCGCCCCGGAGCACGACCGGAATCGTGCGGAGCAGAATCTTGATGTCGAGCCACAATGACCAGTTTTCGATGTAGTAGATGTCCAGCCGCACCATCTGCTCAAACGTGAGCCGATTGCGCCCCGAAACCTGCCACAGGCCCGTCACACCGCCTCTGACATTGAAACGGGCCCGGTGCCAGTCCTGATACTCGGCAACCTCGTAGGGAATGGGCGGACGCGGGCCGACCAGGCTCATCTCGCCCTTGAGCACGTTCCACAGATTGGGCAGCTCATCGAGGCTGTAGCGGCGAATCCACTTGCCGACTTTCGTCAGGCGCGGATCGTTGAACACCTTGCCGTAGAGTGGTTTTCCGCGCGTCCCGCGATTGGCGTGGGCCGGATATTTGATCGTTTCGACCATCAACCGCCGGTGAATCTCGTCCGTGGCATCGGCATACATCGAACGGAACTTGAGCATCTGGAAGGTGCGCCCATCCATACCGACCCGTTCCTGCCGGTAGAAAATCGGACCCGGCGACTCACGGCGGATGGCAATGGCAATCAGGGCCAAGAGCGGCGACAGCACGATCAACCCCAACCCGGCGCCCACCACATCCAACGCGCGCTTCAGAAACCGGTTGACCCCCGACAGCGGATCACGAAAAAGCTGGATCATCGGCAGTGAGCCAAGCTGCTCGATCTGGGTTTTTTCGGGCAGACAGTTGAACAGGCTCGGAACGACCCGGAAGTTGAGGTGGTGTTTCCGGCCGGCATTCATCATGGCATTGAAAATCCGGCGCGGATGAAGCTGGGCATCGGTGATGAGGACTTCCTTGATGCCGAGCGCCCGGGCCAGCTCCGGCAGGTCATCGAACGTGCCAATGACCGGCACATCTTCGATGGTATCCGGGACATCCGCCGTCCGCTCCTCCGTGGTGAGGACCCCCAGCACCTTGTACCCCAGACGCGGCGACTCGTTGATTTCCGCAATACAGACGCGGGCTTCCTCCCCGACGCCGACCACGAACGCCGGGATGAGACCGTAGCCCTCGCTCCGGGCCCAGGACTGCGCCTGCCGCAGAAGCACCCGGCTGGCAACGACCAGCAGGAGCATGATGGCCCAGTCACAGACAAACACCACCCGTGACAGAAACAGCGGCTGGTCGAGAATGCCACGGTGGAAAAACAGCAGGGTTACGAAACCGTAGATACACCCCAGCGAAACGCCTTTGAATGCCCCCAGAAGGTCGTCCGAGTATCGAAATGCCCCGCGCAGCCGGTAGAGTCCATAGTGCCGGAGTGTCAGTATCCTGACGAGCAGCAGCGTCGGCAGGAACGGAACATAGGGGGTAAACGAGGGCTCGACCTGCCAGAAGGTCGAAGCCATCCAGATGCCGGCGGCCAGTGACCCGGTGGCGGCCAGGGCATCGAAAAGCAGCAGCCCGGCAATGACCAGAGGTCCCAGGGAATGAAACGCGCTGTCGCTGACTGAAGGTACAAGACGAACGAAAGGAACGGCCGTCGAAGATGAAGGCGACCCAAGCGGCGGAAGCGTTGTTTGTGACATGCTTTGTTTTTGGAAATGACAACGAAGTGAACGGCGCGAGCCAGGCGCCGTCAGCCTATGAAATATCGCGTCTGATTTCATTACCTCAGCACGGTAATTTCAACCGGAATTTCTCAAAAAGCCTGCTTTCTCATAGGATGTACGTCATTTTTGACGCCAGAGGATGCGAAAAAGTCGGTTTCCTTCAGTGCGGTCCGTCCGTATGGCGTTTCCAAAGGTAGCTCATGCGTGTCTTTGCCCTGGGTGATCCCCATCTGTCCTTCGCCCGCCCCAAGCCCATGCACATTTTCGGTGAGCACTGGCGCAACCACGCCGACCGGATTGCGGCGGCCTGGTCGGCACTGGGAACGCCCGATGATGTTCTCATTCTGGCTGGCGATCTTTCCTGGGCCATGCGCGCTGAAGATGTAAGCCCCGACCTCGACTGGATCGCCCGGCTTCCAGGGCGAAAGCTCATCATTCGCGGCAACCACGACTACTGGTGGCACTCGCTGGCCAAGGTACGGGCCATGGCAGACCGCTCCATCATCCCCCTGCAGGCCACGTGCTTTGTGCTGGAACGGGTGGCCTTCGTCGGGACACGCGGCTGGCAGTGTCCGGGCGATGAACCAAGCACTGATACGCTCGAACGCCAGGAAGCCCTGTTGCGCCGCGAAAAGGTGCGCCGGGAATACACCGCGCAGGACCGCAAGATTTACCTGCGTGAAGTCGGAAGGCTGCGTCTGGGACTCGAAGCCGCCCGCCAGCGCCGGAGTGAGTTCGACAAACTCGTGGTCATCCTCCACTATCCCCCAATGAACGCCCGCCACGAACCAAGCGGTTTCACGGAGCTGCTGGCTGAGTACGATGTGGACTGGTGTGTATATGGTCACCTGCACGGCGCGGCCATTGCCACAGCTTTCAACGGGCAACTGGGGCGGACCCGCTTGCAGTTGGTCAGCGCCGACAGCCTTGATTTCACGCCTTTTCAACTCGACCTGTGAGCAGCCGCACGCCCATTTCACGTCCCATTATGCTGCTCGGTCTGGTCAGCCTGCTGACCGACATGGCCAGCGAGCTGCTCTACCCGATTGCACCGCTCTACCTGACCGGGCCGCTCGGCGCTTCGCTTGTCCTGGTCGGTCTTCTGGAAGGCATTGCCGAAGGCATGGGTGGTTTTCTCAAGGGCTACTTCGGCGCGCTCTCCGACCGGCTCGGCACGCGCGCGCCCTTCGTGCAGGCGGGTTACACCCTGTCGGCACTTTCCAAGCCGCTTCCCGGTCTGTGGCCGGCCGCCGGTGCAGTCGTCGTGGGACGGTTGGCTGACCGCCTGGGCAAGGGACTGCGCAGCGCCCCACGGGATGCCCTGCTGGCCGGTTATGCCCCGGCCGGGGCGCAGGGGCGCGTGTTTGGGTTCCACCGGGCAATGGATACGGCTGGTGCGGTGCTGGGTCCACTGCTGGCCATTGCCTTTCTCACCTGGCGGCCCGGCGACTACACCACGCTGTTTCTGCTGGCGTTTCTGCCCGGCATCCTGGCCGTGCTCTGCGTGTGGTGGGTCAAGGATGTGCCCTTTCAGCCAGCGCCCGGCCGGCGCTTTGCGCCCTTTGCTGTCTTTGCCTACTGGCGCAGTGCACCGGCGGCATATCGTCAACTGGTGGCAGCGCTCACCCTGTTCGGCCTGATCAACAGCAGTGACGTGTTTCTCATTCTTAAGGCCAAACAGGTCGGATTTTCGGATACGGCCGCCATTGGCGGCTATGTGCTTTACAACGGGGTCTATGCCCTGGCGGCCTACCCGGCTGGCGACCTGGCCGACCGCCTGGGCAAGCGGCAGGTCATCGTGCTGGGGCTGGGCCTGTATGCCGTCGTGTATGCCGGGTTTGCACTCCTGACGCAAATCTGGCAGGTCTGGTTGTGCTTTGCGCTGTATGGTCTCTATGCCGCCGCGACGGAAGGCGTCAGCAAGGCGTGGATTGCCGACCTTGTTCCGCCCGAACAGCGTGGGTCAGCCATTGGTTTGCAGACCATGCTGGCCAGCTTCAGCGTCCTTGTGGCGAGCAGCCTGGCGGGACTGCTCTGGGAGCAGGTCGCGCCGGCAGCCCCCTTCTGGTTGGCGGCGGGCGGAGCCGGGCTGGCCGCCCTTTGGCTGGGTACGGTCTCGCCCGACGCGCGGGTTGAACATCAGTCCGGGGATAACTTGTCGGGCCGTAGGGACGTGTGACAAAAGGCCCGGGTGTGGGCACGGCCAGGCAACGCTGCGTCCCCTGCCAACGCCAAACCCAAGCCACTATCCTCCTGGAGGTGACGACGTGAACCTGAACCCGCTCCCTGGTCGGATGCCCGGCCGTCTCATCCTCGTCGGCCTGTGCCTTCTGGCGCTTGGTGTGCCGTCTGTCCTGCCCTGCGGCCCGGTGCTGGCGCAGTCCGGTGCGACGCGGAAAACAACTCCGCCGCCCCCTGAAAACGACAAGCCCAACCGGACACTCCCCGATGAACAGCCCTCGGCAAAACCCGGCCGCACCTCCCAGGAAGCGCAGGAAGGGCAGGACCCGAATCGTCCGATGGGCACGCCGCGCCGGCGTCCTCCGACCAAGGCCCCAACCACCGATGACGAAGGCAATGTCATCGTGCTGGCGACGGATGTCGTCAATCTGGAAGTCGTCGTCTATGACAAGAAGACGGGCCGCCTTTTTACCGACCTCAAACCGGCGAACTTCACCATTCTGGAAGACGGCGTCAAACAGGAAATCACCAATTTTCGGGCCGGTGACAGCGACCTCACGCTCGTCATGGTGCTCGAATACAGCCGTGTCATTGGGCCGCTTGTGTTTGAAGTGCTCGAACCGGCGGCGCAGTTCATCGAGCGGTTCGTACGCCCCAACGATTACATCTCCATCGTCGCGTTTGACCTGCGCCCCAAAGTGCTCACGGACTTCACGAACGACCCGGCCGTGCTGCGCTCCAACATCGCGCTCCTGTACCGCAACTTCCCGGCCTTCACGGAAAGCAACCTCTTCGACACGCTGAAGTTCGTCATCAAGGGCGGAAAGCTCGACGGCGAGGACTACACCGGGCTGGAAGAAGTCCAGGGCCGCACGGCCATTCTGCTCATTGCCCTTGGCATTGATACGTTCAGCCGCATCAACTATGACCAGGCGCGCAAAATCGTCGAAAATGCCGGCGTGCCGGTGTATTGCATCGGCATCGGCAACCTGTTCTACAAGCTCAACGACCCACGGCTGTCGCCGGAGGCCAACCTGACCTTCCTCCAGGCGTTCAACACCCTGCGCACCTTCGCCGAAAGCTCTGGCGGGCGCTATTTCCCGGTGACGTTCATCGGTGAACTGCCGACGACCCTGCGCTCGATTGATACCCTGCTGCGCAACCAGTACAACCTGGGCTACGAACCGACCAACCCGCGCCGGGAGGGCAAGCGGCGCAAGATCGAAGTGCTCGTGGATGTGGACGGCGACGGCAAACCGGATAACAAGCGCCTCGAAGTCCAGCACCGGCGCAGCTACATCGAACCCGGCGGCAATGACAGCAAGCGCAAGAAGTGAGCTTCAGCCAACGTTTTACGCTCATGCAGCGCCGCCATTTTCTGTTGAAAAGCCTGGTGGGTTTCGGCTGGTGGCTGACGGCCGGCCCGGCTGGAGGGCATGCCGCCTCACGCCCGACGCCCGATGCGGCCCGTCTGCTGGAAGCCGTTCTCCGGCGCTACAGCCGCCTGAACACGCTCACGGCCGCATTCACCCAGATTCACCAGGGACGCCAGACCCTCCGCGAGCAGGGCACGCTGGCGCTGCAACGGCAGGGGCGGATGCGCTGGGATTACACCGCGCCCAACGTCAAACAGTTTCTGTGCGACGGCAAGCACACCTACTTCTACAGCGCCGCCCGGCAGCGGTACACCGTAGAGCCGGTGCGCGCGAGCCGTGATCCCCGTACGCCGTTTCTGTTTCTGCTGGGCGACCGGCGGGCAGCCCGGCTGTTCCGTCAGGTTGAACTGGCGGCCGTACCGCCGGTGCGTCCGGGCTACGTCGTTCTGCGGCTGACACCACGGGAGCGCATCGAGCTGGTGACGGCGGTACTGGTTGAATGCCACCCCACGACCTTTGAACTGGCGCGGATTTCACTCATCAGCGCCGCCGGTGAACAGGACGACTTCCTGCTTTCGGAGATTGTTGAAAATCCGCCTCTGCCGGACGGCTTCTTTACCTTTACTCCACCGGCCGGGGTCCAGCGCGCGACGCCCTGACCCATCGCCCCCGCGAAGATTGCAGCCCACGCCGGATTTCGCTACAAGTGACTGACCAAGCAAAACATCTTCGTGGGTTGCGTCCCGGTGTCGGGACACTCCTGCCCTTGAGGTGACGGCGTATGACCAGCCCCAGTCCTGCATTGTTTCGGCCTGCCGAGCGCACGAAAAACTACAACTATGCCATCCGCAACATCGTGTCCGCCGCCAAGGCCGTGGAAGCCGAAGGCCGTTCGGTGACGTATCTCAACATTGGCGACCCGGTGCTGTACGGGCTTCAGCCGCCCGCCATCCTGCAGGAAGCCCTGGCCCGTGCCGTACGCGAGGGACACAACGGCTACGCCCCCTCGGTGGGGACGCTGGCTGCGCGTGAAGCTGTCGTTCAGGAAGCCGAAAAGCGCGGCGTGTATCTTTCGCCTGAAGATGTCGTCATCAGTTCGGGTGCGTCGGAAGCGGCTGACATGGTGCTGAGTGCGTTGCTGGAGCCGGGCGATGACGTGTTGACGCCCTGCCCGACCTATCCGCTCTACACGGCCATTACCGCCAAGCTGGGCGCGCGTGAAAACTACTACCGGCTTGACCCGGAGCAGGGCTGGCTGCCTGACCCGGACGAAATCCGGGACAGGATCACGCCCCGAACCCGTGCCATCGTCATCATCAACCCGAACAACCCCTGTGGTTCGGTCTATGATGCGCGGCTGCTGCTGGAACTGCTCACCATTGCCGAAGCTCACGGGTTGGTCGTCATTGCCGATGAGGTCTATTGCCGGCTGACCTACGGCCCGCCGCCGCCGCCCATGGCCCAACTCGCGGCTGGAATGGATGTGCCGGTCGTCACGCTGGAAAGCCTCTCGAAGTCGCATCTGGTGCCGGGCTGGCGCGTGGGCTGGATGACCTACACCAACACACAGCGTTTTGGGGAAGTGATTGCTGCCGTCCGCAAGATTGCTGAAGCCCGGATTTGCAGTCCATTGCCGACGCAGCAAGTGCTTCCTGTGGCCCTGGAAAACCAGTCACATCTGCCGTCCCTCATCGAGGAAATGAAACTGCGGGCGGCCATTACCGTCGAAGCTCTCAATGCCATCCCCGGCATCCGTTGTGTCGCCCCCCAGGCAGCTTTCTATGCCATGGGACAGGTGGCTGACCTGAAGGGACAGACGGATGAGGCATTCGTGCTGGCCTTGCTGCGGGCCACTGGCGTGCTCTTTGTGCACGGCTCCGGCTTCGGGCTGAACCCGCACGATGGCTTTTTCCGCATCGTCTTTCTACCCCCGCCTGACACCCTGCGGGAGGTCTATGCCCGGCTGGCATCCTTTGTCCAGCAACGCTGAGACTGTGTATAGTCACCGCTTGCGCCTTTGGCCACAAAGGGCGTCAGTCCCGGCCGGAATACACACCGCCGGCTTTATGGACAGGATAGGAAAGCAATCAGCCCATGCGCGATTTTCTGAAGTACGTGTTTGCCAGCCTGACCGGCACCCTCATTTTCTTCGGGCTTGTCTTTGGCGGCATCCTGCTGCTGCTGGCTTCGGTGGCCTCACTGTCCAGTGGGCGCAGTCCGGAACCCGACGTACGGGACAAAACAGTGCTGGTGTTCGACCTTTCGGCCACGATTTCCGACATCGCGCCCAGCGATGACGGCCGCGAAGTGGACGTGCAGCGGCTGCTGCGCGGCAGTGGAGGGAAAATCCTGCCCCTGAGCACCGTTCTGGACTGCCTGGACAAGGCCGCCGCGGACAAACGGGTGGTGGGGCTGTACCTGCACGGCAACCTGTCCACGGACGGTTACGGCTCCGGCTTCGCTGCGCTGCGGGAAGTCCGTGAGGCGTTGCTGCGCTTCAAGGCGTCCAAAAAGCCCATCTACGCCTACAACCAGGTGTATAGCGAACGCGATTACTACCTGGCGTCCGTGGCGGACAAAATCTTTCTCAACCCCTTTGGCGCCATTGAAATGAATGGCCTCGCCTCGGAGATGATGTTTCTGGGCGAAGCCTTCAAGAAATACGGTGTCGGCATTCAGGTCACACGGGTCGGCAAGTACAAATCGGCAGTCGAACCCCTCCTGTTCGACAAAATGAGTCCTGAAAACCGGGAGCAGACCCAAAAGCTGCTGGACGACGTGTGGGGCGAGTTCGTCAGTGGCGTGGCAGCGGCCCGGCAACTGACGCCGGATGACCTCCAGCGTCTGGCCAACGAAAAGGCCTTGCTGGCGGGACAGGAAGCTGTTGCCGCCAAACTGGCCGACGAGACAGCCTATCTCGACCAGGTGCTCGGCGCGTTGCGCAAGCTGACTGAGGTCAATGACGACAAAGCGCCTTTCCGGCAGGTGACGCTTCCCGCCTATGCCCGCGTATCACGGCGCTCACTCGGTCTGGAACGCACCTCACGGAACATCATTGCCGTCATCTATGCCGAAGGGGAGATCGTGGATGGGGCCGGCGGCGATGGTCAGATCGGCGGCGACCGCCTGGCAAAAGAACTGCGCAAGCTCCGGCAGGACGACCAGATCAAGGCCGTCGTGCTGCGCGTCAACAGCCCCGGCGGCAGCGCACTGGCCTCGGAGGTCATCCGCCGTGAACTGGCCGAAACCCGTGGGGCCGGCAAGCCCGTGGTGGTTTCGATGGGTACGGTAGCGGCTTCCGGCGGGTACTGGATTTCCACGGCCAGCGACAAAATCTTTGCCGCGCCCAACACCATTACCGGCTCAATAGGCGTTTTTGGTGTTTTGCCCAACGTTCAGAAACTGGCCGGCGATTACGGCGTCAAGTGGGACACCGCCAAAACCAATCGCTACGCCGACCTGGGCACGATCACCCGCCCCAAGACCGAAGACGAACTGAAACTCATTCAGGCCAATGTGGATCGCATCTACGATGAGTTCTTGACACGGGTGGCGGAAGCCCGGAAGCTACCCAAGGAAAACGTACAGGAAATTGCACAGGGGCGCGTCTGGTCGGGAGCGGAAGCCAAACGACTCGGACTCGTGGATGAGTTTGGCGGGCTGGAGGCGGCCATTCAGGCGGCTGCCGAACTGGCCAAGCTGGGGAATGACTGGAAAATTGCCGAGTATCCCAAGCGGCGCAACCTGGCTGAGCAGCTTGCCAAGCTGTTCACGGATGAGGAGCCGGAGCGTCTGGTGCAGGGGCCGGTACAACGTGAACTGGAGCAGTTGTGGGCCGAAACGGCGGCGCTGGCTGCGTTCAACGATCCGCTCGGCGTCTATGCCCGGCTTCCCTTCCTGCTTCGTTTCAACTAAAGGCCGACATCGTCACGCTTTTCTGTTTTTGATCTCTGGGTGAGTACAAGGCTATGGATGACGCTCGCATTCGGGATGCACGGATTCTTGTTGTTGATGACCTTGAACTAAACATCAAGCTGCTGGAAAATCTCCTGGCAGAAGCCGGCTACCGGCGGGTTTTCAGCACGACGGACTCACGGCAGGTTGTGGAACTCTACCGCGAGCTGTCGCCCGACCTGGTCATCCTTGACCTGCACATGCCCCACCGCAACGGCTTCCAGGTGATGGAAGACCTGCGCGAAATCGAGCACGATTCCTACATTCCCGTTCTGGTGCTGACCGGACTGCCCGATCACGCCACCCGCCTGCGCGCCCTTGAATCCGGCGCGCGCGACTTTCTGAGCAAACCGTTTGAGCACGTCGAGGCGCTGACCCGCATCCGCAACATGATCGAGGTGCGGCTGCTGCACAATGAGGTCCGGGAACAGAACCGGGTTCTGGAAGAAAAAGTGCGCCAGCGCACGCAGCAACTCCGTGAAACGCAGTTGGAAATTGTGCGGCGGTTGGGACGTGCCGCAGAATACCGCGACAATGTCACCGGCATGCACGTCATCCGCATGAGCCACTACTGCGCCGAACTGGCCCGCGCCATCGGCTGGGACGATGAAGCCTGTGAAATGCTTCTGCATGCCAGCCCGATGCATGACATTGGAAAAATCGGCATTCCCGACCGCATCCTTCTCAAGGAAGGCAAACTGACGCCTGAAGAATGGGAAGTGATGAAGTCCCATGCCACCATCGGGGCCGAACTCCTCAGTGGCTCAACGTCCCCCCTGATGCACATGGCGATGGAGATTGCCCTTTCCCACCACGAGAAATGGGATGGGTCAGGCTACCCCAACGGTCTCAAGGGCGAGCAGATTCCCATCGTGGGACGGATTGTGGCGCTGTGCGACGTGTTTGATGCCCTGACGACGGAGCGGCCGTACAAACAGGCCTGGTCCGTCGAAGAGGTCATTGCCGAGATTGACCGGCAGAGCGGCCGGCACTTCGATCCCAACCTCGTGGAAGCTTTCAAGTCCATCCTGCCCAAGATTTTACAGATTCGTGAACGCTACACGGAAAAGGCGGCCACGACGGCCGCAGCGGCCAAACACAGCGGCAGCCACCAGCGGCTCGTGCCGGACGAAAAACACCACCTGCCACCCTACTTTCAGCCACAGGGCTGAGTTCTCCGCAACGTCCGGGGAGACACTTCCGACGGTTTCGTTATCGCCCGGTGGCCAGCCCCTTCCCGACGGCACGGCTTGAGGTGGCATCACAAACCCTTCCGTGCTGTCCGCTTTCGCCTGCATGGCGCCGACCGGCAGGATTTCTGTGCTAGATTCAGCCGCACGGGCCGGGCGGCCCGCCGAGCTTTTTTCTCGACATCGTTTCTTTTTGAGGAAGACCGAAAAGCCATGTCTGGTCATAGTAAGTGGCATACCATCAAACACAAAAAAGGCGCGCTCGACGCCAAGCGGGGCAAAATCACCACCCGGCTCGTCAAGGAACTGACCGTTGCGGCGCGGGTTGGAGGGGGCGATCCGGCCGCCAACCCGCGTCTCCGCAAGGCCATTGCCGATGCCAAGGCGGAGAACATTCCCAACGACACCATCGAGCGGGCCATCAAGCGGGGCACGGGTGAAATCGAGGGCGCAGCCTACGAAGAAATCATCTATGAGGGCTACGGCCCGGCAGGCGTTGCCGTTTTGCTCGAAGCTGCGACTGACAACCGCAACCGTACGGTCAGTGAACTCCGCCATCTTTTTTCCAAGAACGGCGGCAACCTGGGTGAAACCGGCAGTGTAAGTTGGCTCTTCGATCCCAAAGGCGTCATCACGCTCGAAAAGGATGTGAAGTCAGAAGAAGAACTTTTCGAGATTGCCGTCGGCGCTGGCGCTGAAGACCTGCGCGACCTGGGCGAATACTGGGAAATTCAGACCCAACCGGAGGCGTTCGATGCTGTCCTGGCAGCCCTCAAGGCGGCCGGCGTCCCAACGGTTTCGGCAGACATAACGCGCGTCCCCAAAACCTTCGTTCGTCTTGAAGGCAAAGACGCCCAGCAGATGCTCAAGCTCTACGACGCCCTCGACGACCACGATGACGTGCAGAAAATCTCGACCAACTTCGAGATTGATGATGCCGAGTTCGACCGGTTGAAGTAATTCCCTGCCCTGTATGTCATCTCTCGCCGAAGCTCCCGTGCATGCGCTGACTTCCGTCTGGATGTGGCGTGGACAGCGCATGCACTACGCCCGGCGCGGGAGCGGGGAGCCGGTGCTGCTTATCCACAGCCTTAACGCTGCCGCCTCGGCCTACGAAATGCGCAAGGTGTTTCTGGGGCTGGAGGATACCTTCGATGTCATTGCCCCGGACCTGCCCGGCTTTGGCGCTTCCGAGCGCCGGCGGATGGACTACACAGCCAATCTCTATACGGACTTCATCCTTGATTTTTGCCGCGCGCGCATCGGCATCCCGTGCCATGTCATTGCCAGCTCGCTTGGCGCGGCCTATGCCATCCGCGCTGCGGGTCTGGCGCCGGAACTGTTCCGCAAACTGATCCTCATTGCGCCCACCGGCATTCGCGCCCTGGCCGATGAACGTCCCACGCGCCTGCGCCGAACGGCGCGCAACATCCTGTTTTCCCCGGTGGGGACATTGTTCTTCCGGGTGCTCAGCACGCGGCCGGTCATCCGCTACTTCATGACGAACCAGGGCTTTCATGATGCGCGGTGTTTCACACACGAGCACGCCGACTATCTCTACCGCACCATGCGGGCCAAAAATGCCAAATATGCCCCCATCGCCTTTTTGACCGGCATGGCCAACTGCGACATCAGCCATACCTTCGGTCGGCTTCCGCAGCCGGTGCAACTGGTCTGGGGCCGGAACGCCCGTACCACACCGGCACGTCAGGCCGAAGATTTCCTCGCACGCAAACCGGAGACCCGACTCATCCTGTTTGAGAACTGCGCGCTTCTGCCGCACGACGAACACGCCGACCGGTTCAACCAACTGGCCAGACAGTTTCTCTCCAGCTAACCGCCCTGCATGCCGCTCTACGTGGTGCCAACCCCCATTGGCCATCTGGAAGACATCACCTACCGCGCTGTTCGGGTCTTACGCGAAGCCGACCTCATTGCCTGCGAAGATACGCGCCGGACGCGCCAACTGCTGCACCACTACGGCATTTCGACGCCACTCGTCAGCTATCACGAACACAACGAACGGCTGCGGACAGGTGAACTGCTGGAACGGCTGCGGGCGGGCGACACAATAGCCCTGGTCAGCGACGCCGGCACGCCGCTCATTTCAGACCCGGGCGGACAGCTCCTGCGCGCCGCCATTGATGAGGGGTTGCCCGTCAGCGCCCTGCCCGGCCCCTGTGCCGCCACCACGGCGTTGAGCGCCGCCGGACTGTCGGCCGAGGGGTTTCACTTCGTCGGTTTTCTTCCGCCCAAGTCGGCGGCCCGGCGCAAGGCGCTGGGAGGGCTGGCTGAGGAACCGGTCACCCTGGTGTTTTACGAAGCGCCCCACCGGCTGCTGGCTTTCCTGCAGGATGCCCTGACCATACTGGGCGACCGCCCGGCCGTCGTGGCGCGGGAGTTGACCAAACTCCACGAAACCTACGTCCGGGGGACGCTGGCCACCCTTACGGCGCATTTCGGGGCGGAGGCACCGCGTGGAGAGATTGTCGTCCTCATTGACGGGAAGCCCACAGCGCCACCTTCACCGCCGGACGACGGGGGACTTCTGGCGGAAATCGAACGGGGCATCGCGGAACACGGGCTGAGCGCCACAGAAGCCATCCGGCAGACAGCACAGCGTTACGGACTCCCCCGCCGCCAGGTCTATCAGCAGTGGCTACGTCACCGGGCCGTTGCACCACGCGGAGCATAACTGCTATGCCTTGTTTACGCTCATCAGCCCGTGTGTAACCCTATGCTTCCGGCCCCCCATCCGGCTATGGGGCTTTTTGCCATGCGCCATCTCATTGACGACGTTCGTATTCAATCCTTCGAGCCAATCCCAACCCCAAGTGAACTGCGGGACGCCCTTCCCGTCAGCGACCGGGCTGCCGAGACGGTGTACCGTACCCGTGAAGCCATCAAGCGCATCCTGCGCCACGAAGATGACCGCCTGCTGGTGGTGGTCGGCCCCTGCTCTATTCATGACCCACAGGCGGCGATGGAGTATGCTGCCCGCCTGCGCCCCCTGTGTCAGGAATATGCTGATGATCTGGTGATTACGATGCGGGTGTACTTTGAAAAACCCCGCACGACCGTCGGCTGGAAGGGACTCGTCAACGATCCCAACCTGGACGGAACGTTCAATGTACGACGCGGCCTGTGGCTGGCCCGCCACCTGCTCGTGGAGCTGGCTGAAATGCAGGTTCCGGCCGGGAGTGAGTTCGTGGACCTGATTTCCCCACAGTACACGGCCGAACTCGTCAGTTGGGGGGCCATTGGTGCGCGGACCACGGAAAGCCAGTCACATCGTGAACTGGCTTCCGGGCTGTCCTGCCCGGTCGGCTTCAAGAACGGCACTGGTGGTACGATTCAAATCGCAGTGGATGCCGTGCGCTCGGCGCGCGAACCCCACGCCTTCCTGTCACACACCAAGGACGGCCGCTCGGCGTTGTTTCGTACGACAGGCAACCCGGATTGCCACATCATTTTGCGCGGAGGGCGGGTGCCCAACTACGACGCGCACCACGTGGCGGAAGCCGTTCAGTTGATGGAAAGCGCCGGCCTGCCGGCACGCATCATGATTGATTGCAGCCATGCCAACTCCGGCAAAGACCACCGGCGGCAGCCGGTGGTGTGCCACAATGTGGCCACCCAGATTGCGGAAGGCAACCGGGCAATCATTGGCACAATGATCGAAAGCCACCTTGTCGAAGGCAAACAAACCCACGTACCAGGGCGGCCACTGGTCTATGGGCAAAGCATTACCGACGCCTGTATTGGCTGGGAGGAAACGGAGAAGCTTCTGGCCGAACTGGCCCAGGCGGTACGCCTTCGCCGGCAGTCACAGACGCGGGGCTGAAGCCAGTCCCCGCGTCTTGTCAAGATAACTGGAACCAGACTTACTCTTTGGGAAGCAGCGAGCCAATCGTGCCAAAGATGCTGTCGGCCACGCCGTGGATGGTGTTTTCTACGGCTTTGTCGAGGCCCAGCCGGGCCACCTGGTCAGAGATCAGCTCTGTCCCCTCGATAATGCCGAAGGGCCAGAGCATAAACAGCGCCACGAAGGGGGTGGCCAGCACAGTGACCCCGATGCGGATGAAGTCATTACTGCCAAAGGGCGTCCCTTCAAGAAAGCGGTAGGTTTCTTTCCCGGAGCGGTAAATACCAAGCAGCGGTGTTACCGGCAGCACGGTCATCGGATAGACGAAACCGGTAATCATCAGGTTGGTGAAGCCACGTTCGGTCACAGGAGGGAGGGCGGTGGTTTCGCTCATAACGACTGCGTACCTCGCACGTAAACTGGCTATGCATTCCGGGCCTTGTGACCTTTTCCCTGCATCAGCCGTCAGGGGCCAAAGCCAGCCGGAATGCCGTCGTAGGTTGTGTCGGGGACGCCGTGTGAAAGATGATCCGTCGTAGGGTGCCCCTAGCGTACTCAATCCCTGCCCCAACGTACAACGAAAATCTTGCCGACCACAGCCTGGTCGTTCAATTTCGGCGAAACTTTCCCAGAATCTTTCCAGCAGGAGACAATCCGATGACAGACACACAGCCGACCGAACAGGCATCCATTGGCGCGGCGCTCGGCCGGATTTCCAGTGGCATTTTCATTCTCACCACCGGCGCCGGTCCCAAGGCGACCGGGATGCTGGCTTCCTTCATCAAGCAGGTGAGCTTTCACCCGCCGATGGTCATGGCGGCGGTGCGGCAGGGACGGCCCATCCTGACGCGCCTGCGGGAAAGCGGCGCTTTTGCCGTCAACATCTGCCACAAGCAAAACGGCAAACTCGTGGCGCACTTTGCCAAGGGGTTCGCACTCGATGAGCCGGCGTTCGAGGGGATTCCCCATGAGCCGGCTGTGACAGGCGTGCCGGTGATCCCGGAAGCCCTGGCTTATCTGGATTGTGTCCTGCGGCAGGAAGTCACCGCTGGCGACCACATCCTGTTTCTGGGTGAAGTCGTAGCCGGAAGCGTCACGAGCGAGGGCGAGCCGATGATTCGCATTCGGAAAAATGGTTTTGACTACTGAAATGCTGAAGCCCTGAGCACGGACAACCGGAAGAGGCCGGCCAGTCCGAAGGACAAGGTGTTAGCTATGGCACTGCGCCGCTACAGCGACCCGGTACACCGCATCATCACGCTCGACCGAAGCCTGCCCTTTGATGCGCTGTTGATGGCGCTCATTGACACGCCGGAGTTTCAGCGGCTGCGCCGGATTCGCCAACTCGGACTGGCCTTTGTCGTTTTTCAGGGGGCCGAACACAGCCGGTTTGCCCACAGCCTTGGCGTGATGCACACGATGACGTTAGCGCTGGATACGCTACAGCGCAGCGGCGTCCGGCTCGATGCCCAGGTCTGCGGGCTGGCGCGTCTGGCGGCGCTTCTGCACGACATCGGCCACGGGCCGTTTTCGCACGTCATGGAGAAAGTTCTCCACCAGCGCCATGAAGACTGGACCAAACGCATCATCGGCGATCCGGCAACCGCCATTCACGGACGGCTTACCGATCACGACCCACAGTTGCCGGACACCCTGATTGCCCTGCTGGAGGGCCAGTTTCGCCCGCGCTTCGCAGCACAACTGGTTTCCTCACAACTTGACTGCGACCGCTTCGACTACCTGCTGCGGGACAGCCTCATGACGGGCGTCAGTTACGGCGGCTATGACCTGCCGTGGATTCTCCATGCCCTGACGGTGGATACCACCAACGACAGCCTCATCGTCCGTGCGCGGGGGGTGCTGGCCGTGGAGGAATACCTGTTTGCGCGCTACCACATGTTCCGCCGGGTGTATTTCCACCACGCCCTGCGGGCGGCCGAAAACATGCTGGTGGCCATGTTCCGGCGGGCTGTGACGCTGACCCACGAAGGCCGACTCGCCTTTCGGCTTTCCGGCACCGCCATGGACAAACTCATCACCGGCGCCCCGCTGACGACAACCGAATATCTCAGCCTCGACGACGCCGACGTGCTGTTTCACATCAAGCAGTGGCAACGCGACCCCGACCCTATTTTGTCTGACCTGGCCGGACGTTTTCTGGAGCGGCGGCTTTTCAAGTCGCTCGACGTTTCGGCCCTCTCATCAGAAGCCATCGCAGAGCTTCGGATGACTCTGGAAGCAGCTCTGGCCCGGCGCGGCTGGCCGCCGGAGTTCTACCTGCTCGAAGACGATGCCGGAGACGTACCGTACTTTGACCCCTACCTGCCCGATGCGCCCGAACGGTACATCATCGTCGAAGACCATCAGACGCACCCCCGCCCGCGTGAGATTTCCGAAGTCTCGGCGGCCGTGCAGGGCCTGCGTCCCTACCGCCTGCGTCGGCTGTGCTTCCCGGAAGACCTGCGCGAGATAGCCCATGCAGCCGTTGGCAATCCGGCCGGCTGAAGGGTCGCCTGGCCGGGATTCGACAAGCCCTGAAGGACACAGTACACTTGCAGTTTTCAGGTTTCAGGAAGCCCTTGCTGCACGGCATCGCTACGACCGATCAGCACCTGTCCCTGAGCTATTCCGCCCTTTTGGAAAGGTAACTGCGCGCTGTGTGCCGTGCTGTGTATCCGGGGTCCTTTGACCCTATCACCAACGGGCATCTCGACATCATCCGTCGGGGCTGCATGCTCTTTGATCACATCACCATTGGCGTTCTCAACAATGAACAGAAAAGCCCGCTGTTCACTGTAGCGGAGCGCATCGAGATGATTCAGGCTGTCGTCACGCCCCTGGCTGAAACCACCCGGACAACCATCGAGGTGGACAGTTTTGAAGGGCTTTTGGTGGACTTCGCCAAGCGCAAGCGGGCCAACTGTATTGTTCGCGGCTTGCGCGCGGTTTCCGACTACGAATACGAACTCCAGATGGCCCAGATGAACCGGCACATGCAACCCGACATCGAGACGGTCTTTCTGATGTCAGCCGACACGTACAGCTTCGTCAGTTCACGGTTGGTCAAGGAAATCTGTTTCCTTGGGCGCTCGGTCCAGCCGTTCGTGCCACCGATTGTCGAAGCCCGTCTCCAGTCCAAGTTCGGGCGTCAGCCGCAGTCCTAAGTCGTCCTGCCAGAGAGACTTGAAAGAGACGGATGCGGCTGCCAGACGGCGGACATCCCACATAACAGGGACGTTGCTGTGCACCCGGCAGCCGCTTATGCCAACAGAAACTTACTTGGCCAGCGCCGCCCGTATGGCTGGTTCGAGCTTTTCTCCACGGGGGTCAACAGCCGCGATCTTGCCATCGCGTCCAATAAGTAACGTGAAAGGAATCGCCGTGACGCCATACTGTTTGGCAATCTGCGTTTTCCAACCTTGCCCATCGTACTCATTGGGAGCTTGGTCTGTCGTCTGCCCTACAACCAGCCCACACCCCATAGCCACGTCCAGCAAACAACCTGAATGGCTGCCCAGCCAGGACGCGAAAAACCCATACCAAAGACTCTTGAAAATCTTGGGAAAAACAATGCTGGCATCGTCATTTTCCTTTCTCCAGGAAAGCCGTTCAGGCTCCGGCGATTGGCAATGTGCTCACAAAGTGTTGGCAGTGAAGCCAATTTGGCATCCATCAGTCTGTAGCTGGTGAAAGCTGATGACCACCCGGCAGGCTGGTGGACTTCCTCACACCCAGACCATTGAGCAGTGAGGCCACGCCAACATAGCCGTAGCCAAGGACAAAGATGGAAAGAAACGGCAGCACACCCCAGATTTCACTGTGAACGGCATAGGCAATCGTCAGCACAAAGTACAGGGTCATGCCAATCTCAAGCAGGGGGAGCCAGCCCATCGTCCTGCGGTATTTTTTCTGCTGCCAGCTTTTTTCCTGTGTTTTCTCATCAATAGCATATTTTGGTGTTCTGACAAAACCGCTCTGAATACCGAGCAATGCCTCCAAAACAGCCTTGGCGTTGCTGATTGAAATCCCAACTCCGATGGACATGGCCAGATATATGAGCAGCAGGTTCTTCCAGGTGCTCCCATGAAGCTCTTTGAGGGATATAAAGTAGTATGATGTCACTGAAAACGTTGAGAGCAGCAGAAAGGGGACATCCAGGAGCATGAGATGAAACAACCCCTGATTGTAGCGCACAATCAGGACTGGAAGGTGAAGCAGGTGAAAGACAATCATGAGCGGGTAGATGAGATTGCCTGACAGGTGAAAGAAGGTTTCAATTTTGGCATGAAGCGGCAGGTTCAATCCACCCAGGCGGGGCAGGATTTTCAGGGCCACCTGCGTATAGCCCTTTGCCCAACGACGCTGTTGAACCTTGAAAGCATTGATGTCAACCGGAAGTTCAGCCGGTACGTCTTCATCGAGAATATAAACAAATTTCCACCCCAGAAGCTGGGCGCGATAGCTGAGGTCAGTGTCTTCGGCCAGGGTATCAGCCTGCCAGCCGCCCGACCAGACAATGGCTTCCCGCCGCCACATGCCGGCCGTTCCGTTGAAATTGAAAAAGCCGCCACTGCGGTGGCGTGCCGTGTGCTCGATGACAAAGTGCCCATCCAGCATGACGCTTTGCACACGGGTCAACAGATTGTAGTCAGCATTGAGGTGACTCCACCGGAACTGGACAACCCCCACCCGTGGCTCCGTAAAATAGTGAATCATCTTACGGATGCAGTCGGGCTTGGGCTGAAAATCAGCATCAAAAATCAGAATGAACTGCCCCTTGGCCACCTTGAGACCTTCGCTGAGCGCCCCGGCCTTGAAACCGGCACGGTTCGTCCGGTGAAGATAGACCATATCCAATCCTTGGGCGGCATACCGCTCAACAGCCGCTTTGGCAATGGCCCGGGTTTCGTCCGTTGAATCATCAAGGACCTGAATTTCCAACTTGTCCTTTGGATAATCCAGTGCCGCACAGGCAGCCAGCAGGCGCTCGACCACATACATTTCATTGAACAGCGGAAGCTGAACGGTCACATGTGGCAGATTATCTTCGTCAAAACGGGCTTTCGGCTGCGGACGGAACTGGTGATAACGTAAAAACAGGTACGTGATTCTCAGGCGATAAGCACCGTAAACAGCAAGGATGAACAGCAGTCCAAAGTAGAGAATGAAAATTGTCCAGTCCAGTGCGTCCGAGGTGTACAGGTAGCTGATGTTGTTAGTACGTGAAAATCTCTCCAGTCCGGGCAGCATCCGGGCAGCGCTCTCCAGCAGGGAAACAAAACCGTTTGTATTCAAATCAGGCAGGATGGGATTCATAAGCAAGGCAGCAGCAGCTCCAATCGGCAGCCGGGTTACTTGATGTTGTAATTTTTTATCTTGCTGTTGAGGGTGGTTGGATTGAGACCCAGCAGCTTGGCCGCACGGCTCTGGTGGTTGCGGGTCAGCTCCAGAGCGCGACGAATCAGCTCAATCTCAAACTGTGCCACGACATCGTAAAAACGTATGCCATGGGAAATGTCGAGTGAGGATGACAGCAACCCACCAGGCAGGGACTGAAGCTCTCCCTGTACCGGAGGGTTGAGAATCTCATCCCGCAGACACTCCATGGTCAGGGAGTTCGTCCGTGAGATGACAACGGCCCGCTCGATGACATTTTCCAGTTCGCGCACGTTTCCCGGAAAGGGATAGGCTTCAAGCAGCGCCAGCACGTCGGGGTCAATGTCTTCTGACATCTGACGCTGGTTTTCTGCGTTGTACTTGCGGATGAAATGCCGCGCCAGCGGCAGAATATCCTCCGGGCGCTCACGCAGGGGCGGGAGCTTGATGTTGATGACATTCAGGCGGTAGAACAGGTCTTCCCGAAATTTGCCGTCCATCACGGCCTGTTTCAGGTCGAGATTGGTGGCGGCCACGATGCGGGTGTCCACCCGGTGGGGTGTGGTTTCCCCCAGTGGGATGAACTCCCGCTCCTGGATGACGCGCAGCAGTTTGCTCTGGGTTTCAAAGGAGATGTTGCCAATTTCATCCAGAAACAGTGTCCCGCCGTCGGCAATGTCAAAGAGACCTTTTTTGGCGGTAAAAGCGCCGGTAAAAGCGCCCCGTGAATGACCGAAAAGTTCGCTTTCCAGAAGTTCGGTGGGAATGTTGCCACAGTTGACGGGAACGAACTGCCCGGTCTTGGCCCGTGGGCTGGCAAAGTGGATGGCACGCGCAATGAGTTCCTTGCCGGTTCCTGATTCCCCCTGAATCAGAACCGTCGTCCGGGCGGGCGCAATCTGCTCAACGAGGGCCAGGATGTCCCGCATGGCGGCGCTGCGGGCAATGATGCCCAGCTTGTCGGCACTTTGCTGAAGGGTGCGTCTGAGCTGAGCGTGTTCTTCGTCCTTGCGCCGGCGCCGGATACCGGCCTCGACAACCCGCAAAATATCCTCGTTTTCAAAGGGTTTACGGATACAGTTGAAAGCGCCACGCTGCCAGGCACTGACGGCCGTTTCAAACGTGGCATAGGCGGTAATCATGATGACGACAGCTTCCGGGTCATGGGCCAGCAGGGACTCCAGGGTGGGAAGCCCCCCTATCCCCGGCATTGAAACGTCGAGGAGCACAACATCGAAAACGTGCTCCCGGTAAAGGTTCAGCCCTTCCTCACCGGTTCGGGCCAGCTTGACGCTGTACCCGGCGCTGGAGAGCAACGTCTCCAGCACGTCGCGCATGACTTCCTCATCATCAACAACCAGCAGCGAGCCTTTCCTTGGCATGTTTCAACCCCAACGCACAGCCACACCGGCCCCTAGCCCCGGAGCTGTTCCAAAACAGTGAAGAAGTTTGGGAATGATACGCCCACACAGCCAGCATCATCCAGGGTGGTTGGCCCGTCTGCCACCAGCGCGGCAACGGCAAAGGCCATGGCAATCCGGTGATCGCCGGCTGTTTCGATGCTGGCGCCCCGAAAGTGTTGGCCGCCGGGCACCGTCAGGCCGTCGGCACGCTCTTCAACCTCCACGCCCATGGCGCGCAGGTTGCGCACAATCAGCGCCAGGCGGTCACTTTCCTTGACCCGCAGCTCGCTGGCATCGGCAACGTCAACTCCGTGGAAACACGCCCCCAGAACGGCCAGCACCGGCACTTCATCAATGGCATTGGCCGTCAACGCCCCTTTCAGCCGCAGTGGCTGCGACGGACGCGGGGTTCCGGCGTTCACCTGCAAGTCACCGATGGGTTCGCCGCCAACCAGACGCTCATTGACGACCTCGATGGCGCATCCGGCTTCCCGAAGCACAGTCAGCAGCCCGGTCCGGGTCGGGTTGAGTCCGACATCTTCGAGGACCAGTTCAGCCGATTCAACCATCAAGCCGGCGGCCAACCAAAACGCTGCGGCAGAAAAGTCTCCCGGCGCGCGCAGCCGTCCGGGACTCTGTAACCGGCTATGCCCGCTCACGGTACGCGCTGCGCCCCGGCAGGTGACGGATACACCAAAAGCACGGAGCAGACGCTCGGTATGGTCACGGGTCGGAACCGGCTCCAGCACTGTCGTTTCACCTTCAGCAAACAAGCCGGCCAGCAGCAGGCAGGACTTGACCTGGGCGCTGGCAACCGGCGGCTCGTAGGTGATGCCACGCAAGGCCCCACCCCGGATCGTGAGCGGGGCGAGATTGTCGTCCGTGGCAGAGATAGTTGCCCCCATCTGCCGCAAGGGTTCAATGATGCGGCGCATGGGACGGCGGCGCAGCGAGGCATCCCCCGTAATGCTCGTCTCAAAGGGCTGGCCGGCAAGGATACCGGCCAGCAAGCGGATGGTTGTCCCGGAGTTGGCGGCATCCAGCATCTCCGCGCTCGGCTGCAAGCCGGTTCTTCCCACCCCGCGGATACGCACACCGCCGTCTGCTACTTGAAGGCTGGCGCCAAGTCGGCGGAGGCAGTCCAAGGTCGCGGCACAGTCCGCACTCTCCGAATAGCCCTCGATGAAGGTCTCGCCTTCAGCAATGGCAGCCAGTATCGCCATGCGGTGCGAGATGGATTTGTCACCGGGCAGGCTGACCTTTCCCCGCAGCCGCCGGACAGGTTCAAGACGCCGGGCGATGCCAGACTCTGCGGCCATGGTCACCGTGACAGCAGGCTCCCCACGTAGTTGAGCAGCTCGTTGGCGCTTTCGGGGGTGTACCCATGCTTTTTCACCAGCCGGTCAATGACTTCGTTGATCCGCCGCAACTGATCAGCATCCGGTGACTTGGTCGAGGTGGTGATTTTGACGATGTCCTTCAAATCAGCAAATATCTTTTTCTCGATAGCTTCTTTGAGCCGCTCGTGGGAATTGTACTCAAACCGCTTGCCTTTGCGCGCATACGTCGAAATGCGGATGAGGATTTCCTGCCGGAACATGTTTTTGGCATTTTCTGAAATCCCAATCTGCTCTTCAATGGAGCGCATCAGCCGTTCATCCGGCTCCATTTCCTCTTCTGTGATGGCGTCCTTGATTTTTTCCTTGTTGCAGTAAGCCTCGACATTATCCAGGTAGTTGTCGCAGATGTTTTTGGCCATTTCTTCAAACGAATAGACAAAGGCCCGCTGCACTTCGGTCTTGGCGATTTCGTCGTACTCCTTGCGCACCAGTGTGATGAGGTTGAGGTACTTCTCGCGCTCTTCAGCCGTAATTCCGGTGTGCTGCTCGAAACCATCCCGGATGGCCCGCAGCGCATCAATCGGCGTGATGTACTTCTTTGATTCCTGCACCAGGGCATTGGACAGGCGGTTGATGATGTAGCGCGGCGAGATGCCAAACATTCCCTCCCGGACGGTTTCGGCCTTGAGTTCCTTGACATCCTTGCTCTTGAAGCCATCCACATCCTCCCCGTCGTAGAGTTTCATTTTCTTGACGAGGTCCACATTGGCGCGCTTGGGTGGTTCGAGGCGGGTCAGCACGGCGAACATAGCGGCGACGCGCAGGGTGTAAGGGGCAATGTGCACGCCCTGCAGGCTGCTTTGCGAGAGCAGTTTTTTGTAGATTCGCTCTTCCTCTGAAACCTTGAGGTTGTAGGGCACCTTGATCATGATGATCCGGTCCTGCAAGGCTTCATTTTTCTTGTTGCCGACAAACGCCTGGTACTCATTTTCGTTGGTGTGCGAAATGATGACCTCGTCGGCGTAGATCATCGCGTACCGGCCGGTTTTGATGGCCTGCTCCTGCGACAGTGTCAGCAGTGAGTAGAGAAATTTCTCATCGCACTTGAGGATTTCGATGAACTCCATCATGCCGCGATTGGCAACATTGAGTTCGCCATCGAAGCGATAGGCGCGTGGATCGCTTTCCACTCCGACTTCGCCAATCGTTGAAAGGTCAATCGAGCCGGTCAGCTCGGAGACATCCTGGGATTTGGGATCGCTTGGTGCGAACGTGCCAATGCCCACCCGATCTTTTTCCGAAAAGACAATCCGTTCGACAATGACATCCTCGTGCCGTCCCTTGTAGGTGTGCTCCAGATCGTAGCGGGCTTGCGGGCTGAGTTCACCTTCAATGTAGATGCCGTAGTGCTTCTGGATTTCGGGGCGCAGTTCCTGGGGAATGAGATGCATGGGGTCGCCGTGCATCGGATCGCCCTTGATGGCATACACGGCGCCCGCCTCGGTGCGTGTCCATTTCTCCAGTCCCCGCTTGAGCAAAGTGACGATGGTGGACTTTCCTCCCCCGACCGGGCCCATCAGCAGGAGAATCCGCTTCCGCACCTCCAGGCGTTGGGCCGCCGACTTGAAGTACTCGACCAACTGTTCAATCGCCTCATCAATGCCGAAAAGCTCCTCGCTGAAAAAGTTGTAGCGCGTGATCTCATCTCGCGTGCCTGGATTGATGACCGTCGTGCCAGCAGCCAGAATCATGTCGCAGATGCGGGCATGTGCCAGTTGCGTGAGCTGAGGCCGCTTGACCGCCATTTCAAAGTACTCACGGAACGTCCCTTCCCAGTGCAGCGAAGCACGATCACGCCGGTGTGCTTCCAAAAGTTGGGCAATATCGGGCTTTGAGGTTTCGGTATCAGACATGGTAGCGACTCCCGTCACGGACGATGAGATGCAGACATCAGGCGCAAACAGACTGCGCGGGGTAGCTGCGTCGGGGACGCAGGCTGACGATGCGGGAAAAGTATGGGCGCATTCGGCGTCAGCGTCAATTGTCACATAGATGGAACGGCTTGAGGGCTTCCGGTGAAACTGACACTCTATCTTGAAACTTCGGTTGTTGGCGCGTACCTGGACAACGATGACCCCTTCCGCCGTGACCTCACCCTGCGGTGGTGGGAGTATGACATGGGGGAATACCAGGCGTTTGTCTCGCCGCTAGTTTACCACGAACTGGAGCAACTCGCCGAACCGTACCGCTCCGCCTACCTCAACCTCATCCGTCCGCTCCCACAACTGCCGCTCCGGGATGAAGCCACCATGCTGGCCGCTGGCTACGTTGGCGGCGGTATCTTTCACCGGCGGTTTCTGGCCGATGCCTTTCACGTCGCCCTGGCCTCAGTTCACAACATAGACTTTTTTGTGACGTGGAATTTCGGGCATATTGCCAGTATCCACCGACAGGCACGGGTGCGGCGCTTCAACCTCATCAGCGGCTTTCCCTGCCCCATCATCGTAACCCCTGAGTTTCTGGTGATGACCGGTATCTAGCGCCCACGCTGACGACATCCTTCGCCGGAGAGGCTCACGCACTGTCATGAAGCGAGTTCTATTGGTTGATGACGACCAGGCCGTACTCCAGATTGTATCCAAGTGGCTCAGCCGCTACCAGGACACCTTCACCATCATCACGGCCGAACACGGACGGGAGGCGCTTGACATCCTGATGCACCAACCCGTGGATGTCGTGGTGACGGACCTCCAGATGCCCGTGATGGATGGCTTCGAGCTGATTGCCCACCTGCTCAGCGAGCAGGTCCACATCCCCATCATCATCATGACCGCCATGGTGGTCAGCGCTGTCGAAAACCGCCTGCAGGGCGTCGGCGCCTTTCCGGTCATCCGCAAGCCGCTCAGCGTCACGGCGCTCCATAACCTGATCTGCAATGAACTCGACGCCCGTCAGCAGGGTGTCATCCAGGGGTTGACCCTGCCTTCATTTCTCCAGCTTCTGGAAACTGAGCGCAAAAGCTGCGCCCTGCGGGTTACGGCCAACGGGCGCGTGGGGTATCTCTACTTCTGCGACGGCGACCTCTTTCACGCCGAAACCGGCGAAAGCTCCGGTGAAACCGCAGCATACGACATCCTGTTGTGGGAAGCGGTCAAGCTTCAGATGGCGACACTGCCAGCGACGCCCCCTCCGAAAACACTCCATGACCGCCTCATGGGGCTGCTGATGGAAGCCTTCCGCCGCCGGGATGAAGCCGAGGAAGCCCGCTCCCGGGCCGGCGCAGCGCCCCACCGTCCACCCCAGCCAGACGTGGAAGCCGGACGCATGGCAGCGCCCCAGCCGCCGGGTGATCAGGAAGAAGACAAAGTGAATGGGCAGCCGTTCACTGCCGTGCCAGCCACGGAACGCCAGATGACCGAAGCGGCGCTCAAAGCCGCTGCCTTGATACTGACTCTGGCCGATCACATGTTGGCGTCCCCCGTCGAGGCGTCGAAGGTTTACGCCCTGGCGCCCGAACTGTCGCACCGTCTTGCATCCGCGGACTTCCCGCAGCAGGCAACCCACCTGCTGCACCTGTTCGACGGACAGCGCACGTTTGGGGAGATTGCAGCCCCCCTGCCTGACCAGGCCGCCGTTCTCAAGTTTCTTGCCAATGGGCTGAAGGCCCTTGACCTGCTGCATGAAGCACACGACACCACCCCCGCAGACCAGCTCGCACGGGCAGAGGCCGCACCCACAACCACGGAGTGAACACAAAAAGGCTCCCAGGCAAGGCTCTCATGACGGCACCCGACAGCCATCCCAGCGTACATGCGCCGGACAAGTGGCAGGAAAAATACCGTGACTTTTTCGCAAATCCAGCTATGCTAGGAGTCTCCGGTGTGATGCCGAATCACCAGCCTGCACCTCACCTGCCTGTGAAGTGGCCCCTCCGTCCGAGTGGCGCAGCAGGCCGTCAGACCCACGGGTGGCAGGGGTGTCTGGTCATCATAAGCCCCGGTGAGTCTGTTTCGCATACCATCCCCCAAAGCAGGTAACGCACGCCATGTCAGCCCCCATGTCTGTCAGCGATACGTCCCTGTCCCCGGTCTCATCCCCACCGGAAAGCGGGCCGAAAGATTCCCTTCAGGTTTTGCCAGCCCTGACCCGCCTGGTGTACCGCTGGTGTGTGGGTCTCATCAATCGCACCCTGGAGCGGTTCCCGGCACTTCAGCACGGAATTAGCCGCCTTGAGGCAGCCGAAATGACCATCCGCCGTCTCCGCCAGGAACGGGATGAAGCGCTGGGTTTTCTGCGTGAACGCAACCAGGAACTGGCGCATTACGACACCGCCGTACGCAACCTGTTCTCGGTAGTCAGCGAAGTCACCCGCGAGATGGAGGACATCCGGCAGGCGTTGTTGACATACAACAGGCACGTTGCCGAACATCTGTCCCACCGCGAAAGCAATGTCCTTCAGCTTCAGTACCGTTTGCAGGAAGCCGCAATGGATATGCAGGAAGCCCAGGCTGATCTGGACGATATTGAAGAGACCGTGCGTCACTATTTCCATCAGCGTGAAGGTGACATTCTCCAGCTTCAATACCGCTTGCAGGAAGCGGCTGTGGACATGGAGGAGGTCCAGGCCGATCTGAACGATCTCGAACTGGCGGTGCGCCGCCATCTTCAGCAGCTTGGACGGCGGATTGAGGTTGCCGACTTGGCGTTGTTTGGCATGCTTGAAGTGGCGAAAGAAACCGAAGGTGAACTTGACCTTCTATCCCAGCAGGTACATCGTCAACACAGGTTGTTTGCCCGGGTGTATGGTGAATCTCTCGCCGAAAATGCACGGCTCACGCAAGAAATAGATACCCTTGTTGCAGAAGCGGCCCAGACCAATGAAATGACGGCGAAGCACATCCGGGCGCTGGAACAGGAACTGGCCAGCCTGCGCTCCCGCTAGTTCAACACTGAAACTCAGAATACCAAGTTTTCACCGCATTCCCATCGGTACCATCGCCTCGCCACCCCGGCATAACCCAAGCTTGTGGCAGTTAACTCATGAAAACGCACCCTTACATCCTGCGCCGTATCATCCAGGAAACGCCGGACGTGCGTTCATTTATCTTTGATTTTGGCGATCAACCTTTTGGTTTCATACCGGGGCAGTTCATCATTGTTCATCTTGATGACAAACACCAGGCGCCGCTGACCATCAGTTCATCTCCTCACGATCAAAAGTACTTCCAGCTAACGGTCAAAAGGACCGGCAACTTTGGCACGCAGTTTTACGACCGGATGCAGGTTGGAGACACCGTTTCCATCGGGCGTCCGATGGGACAACTCAAGCTTCAGACAGACAGCCTCGATCCGGTCTGTTTCATTGGCTGTAACTACTGTATTCCGGCCGCACGCAGCTTTTTTTACTACATGCTTGTCCGTCAGCCGGAACGACGCATGACGCTCTTTCATGAAGTCACTGATCCCAGTCAGGTACTCTACGATGCTGAGTTTAAGCATTTTGAGCAGAACAGTCCCCTGACCCGTGTCATCCTGCTCGACCAGCCAACCCGCCCGGCAGGGTGGTTCGGAGGTCTGGGACGTGTCACGCCGGTCATGGTGGGAAGCCTTTACCTTGAAAATCCCAATACGAAATTTTACGTCGCCGGTGAATATCCTGAAGTAAAGTTCTATCAGCAAACTCTCCAGTCGGCTGAGATTCCCAAAACAAGTATTTTTGTCGAACGCTGGAGCTAAGCCCCATGAAAACTCTCACCCTGCAACCGATCAACAAAACGATTTCGGTCAAAACGGACACCAAGGTTCTCGACACCCTGCTGGCCTCACAGTGCGAAGTGGCCATGGCGTGCGGCGGCATGGGTCTGTGTGCAACCTGTCACGTGTTTGTCATCAAGGGTGAGGAAAGTCTCACGCCCCGCACCGAACGGGAGATTCGCACGCTGGGCACGATTACCGGCGCTACGGCCCGGTCACGGCTCTCCTGCCAGGCGCGCATCATTGGTGATGGCGTGGTCGTCGAACTCCCTGAAGGCATGTATCTCCAGGACATCGAAGACCTCCGCGTGCTCGTCGGCAAGCGGGCCGAGGTGCCAATTTTGCACCCCCGCGATGGTCGGGTGCTCATTGAACGCGGGAAAATCATCACGAAGTCCAGAATCCTGGAGCTGGAAGGCGAAGATTTTGACATGTCGAAGCTCGCGGCGTCAGCTTCCTGAACGTGGCGTCAGCCGCCTGAAAAAGCCGGGCACGATGTCAAGCAGCCCGATCTAAAACAAATTGACAACGGCTAAAAAAAGCAGTAACGTTCACAGCATCAGACATAACACCCCGCCAACGCATCCATTTTCACCCCAACCTTGCTGAGGAGTGTCCGCCCATGGCAATTAATGTGGCCGATGGTGGTATCAAGAACTACCACAACTACTTTGTCCCTGAAGACTTCCTTTCCCGTGACTCACGCACCCGCACCATCCGGCTTCGGGATGGGCAGCGTGGTGTCTATGCTTCTGAAGATTTCATCACCAGCCTCCACGCCGGACTCGATGAAGAAGTCGGTGACGCTTCCAGCCTTGTCATGTACAAAAACGGCTACGAATGGGGCGTCAGCGACATGAAGCGTTTTGCCGAAAAAATGCGTCATGAATTTGGCGGCGGAAAGCTCGATATATGGCAGATGAACCGCAAGTTCGTACTGGAGTCTTGGTGGTGGCCGCTGACGACTGAAGGCTGGGGAGCCTGGGCAATTGATTTCAGCTTTGAAAAGCAGGGCATGGTCTTTGTCACCATCAAGAATTCAGCCGTTGCCAAAGCTATGGAGCAGGTCGGAAAACCGGTCTGCTACATGTATGCCGGCATGTTTGCCGGTGTTTTCAGCGTGTTTGACCGCGAGGAACGGGGTGGTATCGAAGTGCAGTGCTACTCGATGGGAAATGACTGCTGCAAGTTCATTGTTGGCTCGCAGAAAAAGGTCAATGCGGCTGAATTCTGGCGCCGTGAAGGTGCGTCAGCCAAAGAAATCATGGAAAAGCTCGTTGACTGATTGCCTTGCGTGCAACACCGGCGGTGGTGTCCGTCATCCACCGCCGTTGACATTATCTGCCGACATCACGCACACATCGAAAACTCCATGACAACACTGAGCCTTTCACTCCCCCAAGATTTGCTCGACGAACAGGAAGCCCTGCTGGCACGCATCGCACGGTGCCGTGAGAAACTCAACCTGGCGATGCAGCGCGCCCGTGTGGCACTGAGTCTGGAAGACACGGCCGAGGTCTTCTTCACGGAAATGGTGCCCTGGACCCAGCGTGGCGCGGCTGCGGTGCGATCCGTCGTCGTTCGTCCGTCCACAACCCGTTTGACGGCTGCCGCCCGCACCACCGGTGCGCTGCCGCCGCTTCCGACAGCCGTCGCATCTGGGGTTGCGTCTGGCGCGGCCTCCGCGCCGGCGCCGGCTGTCACACCACCGGCCGCGGTAGCAGCCTCGGTCGCCGCCTCCCTGGTTGTGGGTACCGCCGATACCACGACTGCTGACGAAGAAACGGCACTGGCCTTCTTCCAGAGTATTCCCTGGAACCCAGGCGGCGGCAGTACCCGCTCCGGGCGCTCCCCCTGGTCAGGCGCCGGGACAAGTGACTTCCTGCGCGCAGCGACGGAAAGCGCCGTGCGCGCTTCAAAATCCAAAAACTGACCCCACGCCCTGCGCGCACCAGACCCCACAGATGTCTGCGGGCTGTCGTGCTTGTCAGCAGTGCTTGGGCTTCCCGCACCAAGGCTTTTTTGGAGGTCATCCACATCTATGACATCACCTGCCGTGGCACTTCCCCCACATCGTCATCCTGAGCTGGCGAACATGTTCCGGCAAGCCGAAGGCAAATACTTCACGGATGCCGAGTTTGCCAAGCTGGAAAGTCTTTACCCCAACCTCAAGGCGCACATCGAGGCAGCCAAAGACATACGCGCCAAGGAAACCGGCATCGTGGGGCGCAGCGTGAAAGAGATTTACACGATGTACCCCTACGAACAGCACCATGAGCATGCCACGGCAAAATGTGTCCGTGATGCGCGCTACGTGCTTTCGTACGCCACGCTCTCCATGCTTATTGATGACCCGCGCTGGTTTGAAGACAAGCTGCTTATCTGGATGAAGACCATTCTCCAGTCCTTTGAGTTCCCGGAAACCGGTCAAACAGAAGCCATGCGGGAAGCCTTTTCCAGGATTGATCCGACACTGGCGGCAAAACTCAAGTCTTTCAAGGGCAAGGTCAAGTCCATCTACCACATGTATTTCGTCATCAAGCGCGAGTGTCAGCAGGAATTGCAGCCCACGAGCTTCCGGTTGATGGCCCCTTATCTTGACCTTGCCATGAATGTTTTGTCGGAGGATTACGGAGCATGACGACGACGGATTTACTTGAAGGTCTGGAGACTTTTTTTGACGAAGGCCGGATTGGCTTTGACCTGCGCGAAGGCGTCCTGTGGAATCCCGCCAAGACGCGCCTGTGCCTGCTCTCCAATGATTTCCTGACCGGGGTCTATAATGCGGTCAAGGATGAAGCCGGCCCGGCCTGGCCCGTTATTTTCAAAACCTGTGGGCGCATCTGGGGCGAACGCATCATGCGCCGTCTGGAGCGGGAAGCCCAGGTGGTGGGCAACCTCCAGATTCGTGAACTGCCGGTGAGCATGTTCCTGCGGTTTTTCCGCGAATACTTCGTCTATCACGGCTGGGGCCTGATGACGATTGATGTCTCACGGGCGCGTGAAACAGGCATCGTGACGGCGGCACTCGAAGACTCCATCTTCGCCGAGGTCATCCGGGACGAAGATGAGTTTTCAGACCCCATGATCGCCGGGATTCTCGCCGGCATGCTGAGCTATATGAGCGGCCAGGACCTTGATGGTGTCCAGACAGAGTGTATTTCACGTGGCGCCGAAGCCAGCCGCTTTGTGGTGACCGGCGCGGCGCGCCTGCGTGGAATCAGTGAAAAAATCAAGTCCGGCATGACGCACGAGCAGGTTGTTGAAACCGTCTAGTGCTGGTTTTCCGGCCAGTTTTCTGGTATGCACACCCGGCTTCTGTACTCCCCCGGTACGTACTTGGTCTGCCCACCGGGCCGGTATGGTTTGGCCGTCACTTGCCGGTTGTTCATCCATAAGGCTTACTCCCAGCGTTCATCCTGCCCGCTGGTCATCCCCCCGCCATGACGTACGAAACGCTCAAGGTTATCGGTAGCGGCGCTCATGCCATTGTCCATCTGGCGCGCGACTCAACCACCGGTGAACTGTATGCCATCAAGGAGTTTCTGGGCGGCGGCAGAGCCGCCCAACTCTTTTTCCGTGAACTGGCTTCCCTGACGACCCTGCAACATCCGAATGTCGTCCGTTGCGTTGACCTCATTTACGGACAGGGCAACACGCGCAACAAGCTGGTGCTGGAATATGCCGCCGGTGGTAGCTTGCGCGACGTTCTCAACCAGCAGACCGTACTGCCGGTGGCGGAAGCCGTCCGGGTGATCCGGGATGTGGCCGCCGGGCTGGCTTATGCCCACAGCCGGCAGATTCTGCACCGCGATCTGAAACCTGAAAACATCCTGGTCTTTCCCGACCCGCCCACCGGCGCCAACCGCTACAAGATTGCGGACCTGGGCATCGCCAATCACCTGGCCAATGTTTTCGATCAGCAAAAGCCAAACGGGTCGCCGGCTTACATGGCGCCGGAGCAGTTTTATGACTTTTCAACCTATGCCAGCGACCTGTACTCCCTGGGCGTGATTTTTTACGAACTTCTGACCGGTGATCGTCCTTTCCATGGTCTGCCGGAGGAGCTTTTCACCAAACATGCCAAGCAACCACCTGATTTGAGCCGGATTCCAGAGCCGGTGCGCCCCATTGTGGCGGCGCTCCTGCACAAGACGTCCGGAGAACGGATGAAGTCGGCCCAGGCTCTCCTGGAAGCCCTCGACACACTCGACGATCCGGCGGCACCGATGGCCGCGTGTGCTCCTGATACAGCCAGCGATGCACCCGGCACGGCCACGGTGATCGCGCAAACCCAGCAACTCGACCCTTGGTTTACCCTCGAACTCGCTGGCAGCCAGCAGCTCTTTGTCATCAACCCACTCCAACGCCCGGCTGTCTATATCGTGGATGCCCGCACGACCGGCTTTCTGGAACTCGACCGGCGGCGCTTTGTGCCCTACTTTCTGCCGGAGCGCATTACGGCGACCACAGTGCCCCACGCTGAGGCGACAACAAGCTATTTCGCCACAAACCGCAGCCTGTACGCGCTTGCGGCCGGTGACATGTCGCCCCGGCGACTGTTTTCACTCCCCTTTCCTGTAACCAGTCTGGCGGTGACCCCGGCCGAAAACCTGTTTCTTCTGGCCAACGACACGCGCCTGTCCGGCTACTCGCCGGAGGGACGGCAATGCTGGGAACTGGAAGTGTGTAACTACTTGCAGGCACCACAGCTTCTGGTGCTGGGTGACGATGACATCCTGGTGACATCCGGCCCCATTCGCCCCAAAGTGATGTGTCTGGATGCCTCCGGCCGCATCAAGTACCAGATTCCGCTGGGTTCACCGGCGCTGGCGCTGATGCCCTCGTCGGTGGGGGGTGATTTCCACCTGGTGCTTTTTGGTGATGGCGACCAGCAGCCGATGCGCCTGGCCACCTTTGCCGGCGACCGCGAACTGGCGGAAATGGATTTGGGTGAGGCCGTCTATGCCACGAAAAACCACACCCACTTCGTCACGTTTTTTCACGCTTCCGGGCGGATTTCGCTGATTTCAGACGGATTGCCGATTGCCGAATACCAGCCACGCGGTATGATACTCGACGACGCTTGGGTGCCAGCCGCCCACGCCTACGTCAACATCGAACGGCAGACGCCGCGCACACTGATCAACGTGTTTCGCCTGACCACGACACCCCACTGAAGCCGGAAGACCAACTGCTGATGTATCGCAAGCCACGTTTTTTGGAGAAACTTCACGCCATTCGGGAACAACTTGCCGAAGTCTGTGGCTATGACGCCGAACAGCTTGCGGCCCGGCTGCGGCGTGAAGACACACCGTCCAGGCCTTCCTCCGATGAGCCGACCTCCGATTCTCTCCCCCTCTGGGTGCAATCGCCGTCGAGCCAATGACCTTGTTCCGTCTTCAGTTTGCTGTCTGTCTTCTGATATGGCTGGGTTTGCCTGCATCGTTTCCCCTTGCGCAACAACAACCCGGCGCGCGCGCCAAATCACAGACAACGCTCCCGACGCCGCAGCTTCCCAACATTGCTGATGTTGTGGCCCGCACGAACGGCGGCGTAGTCAACATCCAGTCGGTTTCCGAAGACGGCGGCACTTCGATTGGCAGTGGCTTCTGCCTCGACGCCAAAGGCGAAATCGTCACCAACTTTCACGTCATCCGGGATGCTCTCAAAATTGGCGGCCCCATTCTGGCCGTCACCCAGGATGGTCGTATCCTGACGGCCAGTGTCCGGGGCTACGATGAAGCTACCGATCTGGCTCTGCTGGAAGTTGACCTCGGCCGGCAACCCCTTCCAACGCTGCCGCTCGGTGACAGCGACGCCGTGCGCGTCGGCGACTGGGTCATTGCCATTGGCAGCCCCTTTGAACTCGACCACACGGTGACGGTCGGCATCATCAGCGGCAAGGGGCGGAGTGGACTCGACGGCGCCTATGATGATTTCCTGCAAACCGATGCGGCGATCAACTTTGGCAACTCAGGCGGCCCGCTGGTGGCGCTCACAGGCGAGGTCATCGGCATCAACACGCTCGTGCTCGCCCGTGGCCAGGGCTTGGGCTTTGCGATTCCGGTCAACATTCTGAAAGAACTGCTCCCCGATCTGCGTTCGATTGGCCGGGTGCGCCGAAGCTCGATTGGCGTCGAAGCCGTGGATATATCGGCGCTGGACCGGCGTGGAACCGGTCTTGCCGGCGCTGTCCGTGGGGTACGGGTGGCAAAGGTCGAGCGGGGGCTGCCCGGCGATCAGGCTGGTCTGCGACGTGGCGACATCGTTGTTGCCGTCGAGGGAACGCCAGTGATGTCGAGTGGTCACTTCAACCGGCTCATTGCCCGCAGCCGTCCGGGAACGGCCATCCAGATTCGCATCCGCCGCGAAGAAAAAGAATATACGGTTGCCGCCACCCCCATCGAAAAGAAATAATCCCTGCGTTTCAGCCCGCCACATCCACTCGCAGCCGAGTGGTAATCTCCACAAGGAGACCCTTGCTACCCTATGACCCCGCAGAATCCCTACGGGCAGATGCCTTATCCGCCCTCCCAGCCATACCAGCCGTCCCCCATGATGCCTGGCGGCGGACAACCTCCCGGCCCCCTGGGGCTGCAACCCAATGTCGCCGGACTGCTGGCTTATGCTCCCTGCTGTATTGGGCTGATTATGTCCATCATTTTTATTGTCGTGGAAAAATCCAACCGCTTTGTCAAGTTTCATGCCTGGCAGGGACTGTTTTTTCACCTCATCGTAGTCGTCATTGAAATTCTGAACTCAATTCTGGGCAGGGTGCTCGGTCAAATCAGCGGTGTTCTGTCGCTGCTTTCGACGCTTTTTGGCCTGGTTATTTTTCTGGCCTCCCTTGGCGCTTCCATTTTCCTGATGGTCAAGGCGTACGGTAATGAAATGACCAAGCTGCCGCTCCTGGGCGATTTGGCTGAAAAGCAATCGTAAGCCGGCTGAAATCGGCTGTGTCTATCCGCCATGCAACCTGCTATTGATGACTTTCACCGGCTCATTATGGAAGATGTTGTGGCGGCCCGGGCGGCTGTCGAACAACTTGATGCTGCCTTCATCGCCCGTGGCATCCTGTTTGCCGGCAAAGCGATGCCAGCCCATCTGCGTCCACACTTCTTTTCCCGCGAGCAGCGCCGCCAGCTTGAAACGGCTGCCGCCAGTGTGCTTCACGCCGCCCTTGCGGCTGAAAAAGGGCTGTTCGGGGGCAACCGGGAAGCCCTTTTTGAGGCGCTCCGCATTCAGGATGCCGAGCGCCAGTTGCTGCGAACCGATCCAGGCTATGACAACCCGGTGGTCTGGACCCGTCTGGACGCTTTTCCAACGCCAGACGGCATATTTTTCCTGGAATTCAACCACGATGCACCGGCCGGTGTCGGCTATTCGGCCGCGATGACGGAAATTTATCTGGATTTGCCCATCGTCCGGCGTTTTGCCGAACAGTATGTCCTCGAATCCGACGAACCACGTCCGGCGCTGCTGGCGGCGCTGCTCACGACCTACCGCGACTTTGGCGGGCAGGAACATCCCAACATCGGGATCGTGGACTGGACGGACGTTCGCACGTCCGCCGACCAGATCATCCTGCGGGACTACTTCATCCGCGAAGGCTACCACGCGGTCATTGCCGATCCGCGCGAAGTCGAACTGCGGGACGGCCGGCTCTACGCCGGGGATACCCGCCTGGATATTGTTTACCGGCGCGTCGTGACGAGTGAACTGCTGACCAGACTCGATGAAACCCGTGACTTCACAACGGCCTACGAAATCCGGGCGGCCTGCTTCATCAACTCGTTCCGCTGTCGCGTCAGCGAAAACAAAGCTTTCTTCGCTTTTCTCACCGACCCATCCCAGCTTTCCTTTCTCTCTGACGAGGCCCGCGCCACGCTGCTGAAGCATCTTCCCTGGACGCGCATCGTGGCGGAGCAGCACACCACCCTGCCCAATGGCCAGCGCGTGGACCTGTGCGAGCATGTCGCCTGTCACCGCGCAGCATTCGTACTCAAACCGGCCGATGCCTATGGCGGAACCAATGTCTATGTCGGCAGCGAAACCGATGACGCCACATGGGAGCAGGCGCTGCGCCGGGCCGTCCGGGATGATGCCCTCTGGGTGGTGCAGCAACGGGTGGCAACACCCGTCGAGACCTTCCCGATTCATCACGCGGACGGGACATTCACGTTTGAGCCGATGAAATACAACGCCAACCCGTTCTACCTTGGCGGGCAGATTGCCGGAGCGGTCGTGCGGACATCCCAGAGCGCCGTCATCAATGTCAGCGCTGGCGGCGGGAGTATTCCAACCTTTACCGTTGCGCCACGCCAGTCAGCATAGCCTGCCCCACACCACGCGGGTGCTGGTCAACCTCTCCCGGCAATGCCCTATTCCCGGCGGTACTCCGGTCATCCGGTGCCGCTGGCCCACGCTGGGACACGATCCACTCTGGTTGCCAGGAGAACACACGCCGTGATCAATGACGAGCTTCGCATTGCGGAAGTGACCGACCCCGACACCATCCGGCGCATTCAGCGCCTGCGTGCGGAGTGCTGGATGACAACCGGGCTTCCGGCAACCGTTTTTCCTGACGGCCAGTGGTGTGATCCCGGCGAGGAACAGCCACCGTTCCGGCACTGGGCGGCTTTTGCCGGCGCGCGACTGGTTGCCGCTGGACGGCTTTCCATCCACGAACGCCTTGCAGAAGCTCCCGGCGGACACCTGTTTGCCCAGCTTCCCGTCGAGCTCACGCCACCCATTGCTTCCCTCAACCGGCTGGTGGTGCACCCTGACGTCCGCCGTCAGGGACTGAGCCGGCGCTTCGACGACATCCGGCTGGCAGCCGCCCGCGCGGCCGGGGCCAGAACCGTGCTTGCCTACTGGTCACGGGTTACGGGACTGGCGCGCTACCGTGGCCTCGAAGCCTTGGGGTTCAGGCGCGTCAGCGGCTTCGATTTCTTCAACGAGCCACCCACCGGACTCGTCACCGCCATGGTGCTTTCATGGCTGCCACCCGGCTAAACCGCCTGGCTGGCACCCGGCGGTGATGCCAGTCGCCGGGCATACTGGTGCAGGGTTTCGATGGCCTGCCGGCCCTCGGCGCCCAATTCCCGCGTGAAATCGTTGACGTAGAGGGCAATGTGCTGCGCCTGAACTTCCGCCGACATTTCCTGCGCGTGAGCAGCAATGTAGGGCCAGATGACCTCTGGATGGGCATCGGCATAGACCAGACTTTCCCGAATGGCCCGGGTCACAAGCGCCTGCGTGGTGTCATCCAGAGTCTGCCGGGCGGCAATGCACCCCAGCGGCAGGGGCAGCCCGGTCTGACGTTCCCACCATTCGCCCAAATCCACCAGGCAGACCAACCCAAAGTCTGGATAGACAAAGCGGCTTTCGTGAATGATGACGCCGGCATCGTAAAGCCCCCCGGCCACCGCCGGCATGATGCGCTCAAACGGCAGTTCAGCAGCAATCGGCGCGTCGCCGGTGAAAAGACGCAGCAGCAGGTGGGCCGTCGTCAACCTTCCCGGAGTCACCACCTGCTTGTTGCGTAGTGTCCCCAGTTCCATTGGCTCACGGGCAACGACCAGTGGGCCGCAGTTGCGTCCGAGCGCCGCGCCGACTTCCAGCAGGGCGTACGGCGCCGAGACCTCCGGCGTCAGCCACGCCGCAAACGAAAGCTTCGTGACATCCAGCCGGCCTTCCAGCGCCCACTCGTTGAGGGTCTGAACGTCGGCCAGCCGGATGTCGAACGCCAACCCCGGAACGCGGACAATCCCCAAGGCCAGCGCGCCAAAAATGTACGTATCATTCGGACAGGGCGAATAGCCCAGCGTCAACGTCGGCATGGTGGTTCACCTGGCTTTCAGGAGACTCAAAGCGTTGAAAAATCTGGAGTTGCCCGCCATCGGGGGCCGGCAGGGCGGCGACGCGGCGGTAGTGCCGGTCCAGCCAACCGTCTTCACGCAGCGCCGGCAGGATGTCCCACGTGGGACTGGCAACATACCACTCCGGGAGCAGGGTCCGCAGGGGCCAGGTCAGGTCCCGGCGGGCAAAGTGCGGCAGAACTTCCGGCGTCGTCAGACCGCACAAATCCACGATGCGCTGCTCGCTGTAAAACCCCAGGTAGCCGACTTCATGAAAGGCAACCCGGTCCGCGGGTCGGGCATGGACACGCAACCAGGCCGCCAGCGTCCGGTAGGAAGCCGCCCGCCAGTCGCCATCGTACATGACCACGGCTCTGGCGGCCGGCCACAGTATCCAGGCCAACCCACAGATGGCGACAGCCAGCCCCATCCGGTGTCCATACCGCGTGAAACGCCTTTCAAGCATTTCCCAACACGTGACCAACCCCAGCGCAAACAGTACCTGAAGCGAAAGAAAGACCGGCACCTGATACCACCAGTAACCGGCCACCCCCAGCACGACATATCCCCCCACATACCCCACGAGCCACAGGGGAAACAGTCCCCAGCGGGGCCGCCACCGGAGGGCCGTCACCAACCCCACGACGACCAGCACCCACCACAAACCCAGCAGGGGATGCCCCACGCTTGCCCCGCCCCAGGTGCGCCACCAGTTGGTCAGCAGCTCATGCGTGAAGCTCGGCCATCCCAACGCCACCTGAGTTCGCTTGGCGGCCAGCGTCGCCGGCAGTACCTGCCCAAAGGTGCGGTAGGCATAGATCGCCCATACCGTCAACACCAGCATAAAACCGGCCAGCAGCCGCCCGACGTGCGCGAGGAAATACTTGCCCCAGTCCCGCCAGTCTTCCGGTTCTGACTCACCTTCGGAACCGACGAACCGGCGATACCCCAGGGACAGCCCCATGACCCCCAGAACCAGCACGCCTTCGCCACGGGTCAGAAACAGCAACCCGGCCACGATTCCGGCCGGAAAGGCTTTCCCGGCCAGGTGCAGTGACAGGGCAAGGATCAACAAAGCGTGAAACAGAAAGACCTCCGAGCCGAGAACCCCCAGCGGCCCGGCCCAGCCACCAAGCAGCACGGACACCGCCACAAGGCAGGCTGACCGGTCATCCAGATGCCAGACCCGGCGAAACACCCAGAACATCCACCCGGCCGCCAGCCACGCCAGCACCGTTGCCCACACAGCCACCACATCCACCGGAATCTGGCGCAGCAGCGCCGCCAGCGCCGCGACGAGCAGAGTGAGCAGCGGGGTCGTCGTGCCAAAGGTGGGCGGCGGGTGGTTGAACACAAAACCACGTCCGGCAGCCAGATTTTTGGCGTAGGTCAGGGTGATGTAGGCGTCGTCGTTGAGGTTGAACCCCTGCCCCCAGCCACACCAGACCGGAAACAGGCTGGCGGCAGCCAGCGGCCCCCAAACGGCAAAGGGCAGACGCAAACCACTGGTGACAGACAGGGACATGGGCTGGGTTCCGTGCTGCCTTTCCACGCAACGGCAGACTGGAAATGCAGCCTGTGCAACAACCCGTTTCCCGGTCAAGCCGTTTTTCGCCGGCGCATGGCTGGCGTGGCTGAAGTTTCCGTCAGCGTCGGGCCTGACCGCGCAATCATGGGCGCCAACCGCTGGTCAAAAGCAATCGGAGCCGCCTCGATGGCGGCGGCTGACGCAGGAATGGCGTAGTACGCTTGCAGATAGGGCCAGTCGCAATCCCGAATCGTCACCAGAGCACCACGTACCTGACTGACCCAGACTTCCCCAATCCGTGACGTGGCCTGGGTCTGGGACAACCGTTCGCGGGCTACGGCGACATAGCCGGCGTCAATCTCAATCCCCAGATAGCGCCGCCCCAGCTTTTTGGCGGCAACCAGCGTCGTGCCCGTGCCGGCAAAGGGATCAACGACGACATCTCCGGCGTCGGTCGTCATCAGCAGCAGCCGTTCGAGCAGGGTTTCCGGCAGTTGGCAGGGATGCGAGTCACGGCGTGAGGCATGCTTGACACGGTGGAGGTCACTCCAGACATCCGAAACGAGCGGCCCGAAAGGATGCAACCCGTGTTTTTTCCCGCCATAGTCCCGGTGCAGGACACCACACTTGCGACAGCGCCGGTGCGGGTGGCGGATTTCATAAAACTTCTGCTGCCGTTTGTCCCGTGCATAAAACAGAATGCCGTAGTGACGCGGCATGAGCGTCTTTCCCAACGGCATCCCCAGCGCCTCCCAGGCAATCCAGTGGCGGAAGTCAGCTCTTTCGTTGAGAAAGGCGGCGTAGTGAGTCAACCACCGGGGAATGTTATGAACCACGATGCTCCCCGTTGGTTTGGTGATGCGGAGCAGTTCCTGCAACCACCGCCGACACCAGTCGAGATATTCGTCACTGCTCCGCTGGTCATCATAGCTCCGGTATTTTTTGGACAGATTGAAAGGCGGGTCGGCAAAGGTCAGGTCAGCCATTTCCGACGGCAGTTGGCGCAACACGGCCAGGCAATCGCCGTGCACGACGGTATCGAGGGTCACGACACACACTACCTCCAGCGGAAGTTCCCCTGGAAACCCCTGGCTCGAAACCCTGGTTTAGTCCCTGGAAAGTCAGGCCCTCGAAATCAGGCCCTGGAAAACAAGACCGCCAAACCTGGCAGGCAGCCCACAAATGGGCAAAAGCGGCGGCCACAGCGTGTGTATGCGCTATATTCAACAACAGTCCGGGGAAACGCAACCCGGAACGTCACCCGCCAGCCCGTTCCCAACACAACCATGCCTTCCCCCATTGTCATCGTTGCCGGTCACTTCCTTGAATGGCGGGCTTATCTTCCCCTTGCCAACCGTCTGCGGGCCGAACCCTTCAACCGGCAGGTGTGGATTGCTCCCATCGAGCCGTACCACTGGTGGCAGTCCTCCGGGGCCAACTTCCGCCCGGTCATTGACGTGATCGCGCAGTGCATTGAAACCGTCGCTGAACAGACCGGTGCGCCGGTCACGGTCATCGGCCACAGCGCCGGCGGGCGGCTGACACGGAAGTTTCTCGGCGAGGATGACTACTGCGGACGCCATTACGCCGGCCATCGCTTCGTCACCACGCTGGTCTGCCTTGGCACGCCGCACCACAGCTCGGCCCCGGCCAGTTCGGTCTCGACCCGCTGGGCCAATGAGCACTATCCCGGCGCGTTTTTTGCTCCGAAAATCCGCTATGTGAGCGTGATCAGCCGGTACATCCGGGGCAACCGTGAAGGAACGCTGGCTGAACGGACAGCCTATGCCCTGTATGAAAGCCTGCTGGGTGCGCCGGGGGATGTCTGGGGCGATGGCATCGTGCCGGAACCCTGCATGGCGCTGGAAGGTTCGGAAGTCATCCGGCTTGAAGGCGTGTATCACCTGCCCGTTCCGCTGCTGACATGGTACGATGACCCAAAAATTCTGCCCCGCTGGGCCATGAACATCTAAACGGTGAAGCCATCACTCACATCTGGTGGGCAGTGTCCCTGTTCTCACGTCCCCCGGCATATAACAGCCTGTCCCACAAAGCCTGAACAGCCGGCCGACGGCTTCCCGATGACATGTCCCGATTAAGTGCGCATCTGTTCGGAATCGGTATCTGGGTGTGCCTGTGGTGGGCGCTCGGAATGGCCTCCGAGGGCCGTTCACTGCGTGACTACACGCTGGATGCCTGGCGGGATGAACTGCCACAGGCCGCCGTTCTGGCGCTGGCGCAGGACCGCCAGGGCTACCTGTGGATTGGCACCTACGAAGGTCTGGTGCGCTTCGATGGCGTCCGCTTCGCCACTTTTGACAAGCGCACCACGCCCGCCTTCCGCAACCATAACATCCGGTGCATCTTTGAGGACCGCGACGGCACGCTGTGGATTGGGACGTTTGGCGGCGGCGTCGTGCGCTACCGGGATGGCGTTTTTGAACCCCTGACCACGGAACAGGGACTGGCCAGTGACTTCGTGCTGGACATTGCCCAAACCCCGGATGGTGCGCTCTGGTTCGCTACCAGCCGTGGGCTGACCCGCTGGCATCAAGGCCAGTGGCAAACACTGACGACCAAGGATGGACTCCCCCTCGACAGCCTCCAGCAGCTTGCCCTGGCCCCCGACGGAACGCTCTGGATTGGCACGTACGGGCGTGGCCTGTCGGCCTTTCGGAACGGCGTCTTTCACAATCATTCCCTCAACGGCGGCAAACCGAACGACATCGTTTTTGCCCTGCACGTTGCGCGGGATGGAACGGTGTGGGCCGGGACGAACCAGCAGGGGCTGCTGCACCTCGATGCCGAAGGACATGTGCTTGCCCAGTATGCACGCCAAACGGGTTTTCCCGATGATGCCGTTCATGCCCTGTATGAAGATACCGACGGCGCGCTCTGGATCGGCATCGAAAATGGCGGACTGGGGCGCTTCTCGCAGGGACAATGGGACTGGCGCACCCCCAAAGATGGGCTTCTGCACCGGTTCGTACGGGCCATCTGCCGCGACCACGAAGGGAGTTGCTGGGTCGGCACGAATGGCGGTCTCAACCGCCTGCGTGAAGCCAGGATCGTCAACCTGAGCACGTACCATGGGCTGACCGATGCGAATGTGCGCGTCGTCCTGGAGGACAGCCAGGGCCGGCTCTGGGTCGGTCTCGATGAAGCTGGCATTGACTGCCTCGAAAAAGGACAGTGGAAGCACTACGGGCTGGAAACCGGCATGAAAACCCTGGGCGTCCGGTCCATCACCGAAGACACCCAAGGGCGTATCTGGTTCGGACTCAACCAGGGAGGCATTCTCTGTTTCACCAATGGACGGTGGCGCTCCATCACAACGGCCGACGGCCTCACCAACGACAACGTCTATGCCGTCTGTGCCGCACAGGATGGAACGCTCTGGGTCGGAACGGTCGGCGGCGGGATCAATGTTCTGCGGGAGGGGCAAGTCATCCGCACCATTGACGCCCAGAGTGAAAACATCACCGGTGGCAACATTCGCGTCATCGCGCAACTGCGCGACAACGCGATGTGGATTGGCACCAACGGGCGCGGTCTGATTCGCGTCCAGGGTGAGGACATCACCCGTTTCACCGTCAAGGAAGGGCTCCCCAGCAATCTGGTTTTTGCCCTTCATGAAGCTGCCGATGGCACACTGTGGATTGGCACCGGCGGCGGACTGGCCTGGTACCGCGAGGGACGTTTTGGGACGATCACTCACAAAGACGGACTCTTCGACGACACCGTGTTTGCCATCCTTCCCGATGCCGCCGACAACTTCTGGATGAGCTGCAACCGTGGCATCTTCCGTCTCGACCGGCGGGAACGCGAAGCCTTTTTGTCCGGCGCACAATCCCAGGTCAACTGCACAACGTTTGATCTCAGCGACGGTATGGGGGCCAACCAGTGCAACGGCACGTCCCAACCCTGCGCCATGCGGTTGCGGGACGGACGGCTGGCCTTTGCCACAATCGGCGGACTTGCCCTGCTGGCTCCCGAACGGCTGCCGTTCAACGCCCAGCCGCCGGCCGTCGTCATCGAAAGTGTCATCACGGAACGACAAACCTTTTTGGCGCCGACCCAGGTGGTCATCGAACCCGGCACCGGGAAATTCGAGATTCACTACACGGCGCTCAGCTTTCTGGCGCCCCAACGGATGCGCTTCCGCTTTCGGCTCGAAGGCTTTGACGAAAGCTGGGTGGAAGCGGCGACGCGCCGTACGGCCTACTACACCAACCTCCCGCCGGGGACGTACCGGTTCCATGTCACGGCCTGCAACAACGACGGCGTGTGGAACGAGTCCGGCACAACAGCGACCCTCGTGGTCAAGCCGTTCTTTTACCAGACCCTCTGGGCCCGTGGGCTGGGGCTGCTGGTGCTCAGTCTGCTGGTTCTGGGTGGATTTCGCTGGCGCAACCTGGCGCTCCAGCGCCGGGCGGCTGCACTGGAGCGACAGGTTGCTGTCCGTACGGCGCAGCTCAACGAAAAGAATGCGGCGCTGGAACGCGCACTCCAGGAAATTCAGGCGGCCCAGCAGGAAGCCAACCTCAAAAACCGGGAACTGGGCCGCAAAAATGAGGCGTTGCTGGAGCTACACCGCCAGGCCAACGCGATTTTCACCGCCCTGACGGATGTCCTGCCGGGAACGGTCATCGCCGGCAAGTACCGACTGGTGAAAAAGATTGGCGGGGGCGGGTTTGGCGTCGTCTATCAGGCGGAACAAGTTGCTCTGCAACGCCCGGTGGCTGTCAAGATTTTTCGTCCCAGCGGCAAAAACGCCACGACAGCCAGTGTCGAGCGTTTCCGGCGCGAAGGCATTTCGGCCTGCCGCATCAATCACCCAAATGCGGTCAGTGTGATTGACTTCGGCGTGTCGGAGGATGGCATTGCCTATCTGGCCATGGAACTGCTCCAGGGCGTTTCCCTGGCCACGGAACTGAAACTCTGCGGGGCGCTCCCGGTTGAACGGAGCATCGCCATCATGCTGCCGGTGTGTGACGTGCTGGCCACGGCGCATGAGGCCGGGGTCATTCACCGCGACATCAAACCGGACAACATCTTTCTGCACCAGACACCGGAGGGTGAAGTCGTCAAGGTCGTGGATTTCGGCATTGCCAAGTTGTTGGAGCCGGACGCCGACGACCCGCTGGCCGGGATCACCGAAACCGGCGGCGTCGTGGGAACGCCCATCTACATGTCGCCAGAGCGGCTCGATGATCGTCCCTACGATGGGCGCTCGGATGTCTATAGCGCCGGAGTCGTGCTGTACGAGATGCTCACCGGGCGGGTGCCCTTCCCATCCACTGGCAAAGGCACGTTGGGCGTCATCATCGGACACCTCAGGCAGCCCCCGCCGCCGCTGGAAGGTATCCCGGCAAAAGTGGCCGACGTGGTTCTGCAGGCGCTGGCCAAGTCACCTGACGAACGTCCGACGGCGCGCGAGTTTGGCAATCGTCTCGCGGCGGCGGCCGGGATGCAACCTTACCGGGGTGTCACGGCCACGACCGGGCGGGTGTCTTTCCCTTCCCGTACCAACACGGCCGAAAAAGAGGAGATGATGCAGGAAGCATCGCAAGACACATTGCTGGAGCGATCGCCAACCCAATTGCTGGTGCGGTCGCCGACTGACGCCAGCACCAGCCCTGACACGCAACCACTCCACAAAAAGTTGATTTTGCCGGAGTGAAAGAACCAAGCCAACCAAGGACAGTGAAGGCGTGACAAGCGGCGTCGCTTGTGATTGAATGGCGGCTTGTCGCTGATGGCGGCACGCCTGACGGGATGTGGCGCAGCCTGGTAGCGCGCACGCTTGGGGTGCGTGAGGTCGCTGGTTCAAATCCAGTCATCCCGACCACGTTTCACACGGCGAGACGGGACTTCCCGCCTCGCCGTTTTGCTTTGTCACAGTGCCAAACACACTTGGCACAGTTACCGAGTTGCGCTATTGACTACGCCATGCCACTCATTTTGGTCACGAATGACGACAGCATCTATGCCTCCGGGCTGCGCGCGCTGGTTGAGCAGCTTCAGCCCCTGGGCGAAGTCATGGTCGTTGCCCCGGCCAGCGAACACAGCGGTTGCTCCCGCTCGGTGACGCTGGGGCGCCCACTCCGCATTCGCAAACAGCGCGAGCGGGACGGATGGTATGCCGTGGAAGGCACGCCGACGGACTGCATCGTGCTGGCGCTGCACTGGCTTCTGAAGGGCCAGCCCCGCCCGGACATCGTCGTTTCCGGCATCAATCGCGGCGCCAATCTGGGTGACAGTGTCACCTATTCCGGCACTGTGGCTGGGGCGCTCGAAGGTGCAGTCAATGGCATCCCAAGCCTTGCTTTCTCGCTCGTTTCGCGGACAGAGTTTGATTACACCCACGCAGCGCCCTTTGCTGCCCGCCTGACCCGCAAAGTCCTGCAGGCCGGCCTTCCCAAACACACCCTGCTGAATGTCAACATTCCGCCAGGGCCGATTCGCGGCTACCGGTTCACGCGGACCGGAACCAAGCTGCTTTGTACCAACATCGAGGAACGGTTTGACCCACGCGGACGGCCCTACTACTGGATTGGTACGGAAGCCGACGGACGCGACGAAGCGCCGGACGTGGACTACACGGCCATTGCCGAAGGGTTGGTGGCGATCACCCCCCTGCGCAATGACCTCACCGACCGCAGCGCCCTGGCACACCTCAAGAGCTGGGAAACCGAAAACCTCTGAAGGAAAAGTATGAAGATCATCACCGGGTTACGCCTGGCAGCAACCCTTCTTCTGGCGGCACTGATTCTGCTCGTTCCGGCCTGGATTGCCCTTCCCTTCCGGCAACCCATGCGGACGCGCATCATGACGTACCCGTTCAAGTTCTTTTCCTACCTGCTGCGGTGGGTTTTCGGGGTGCGGCTGACGGCCGAAGGCCACGAGCACACCCGTGGGCCGCTGACGCGCAATCACCTGTTCATCAGCAACCACCTGAGTCTGGCCGATACGCCACTGCTGCTCTCGCTGAGTCCCTATCCCTTCATCGGCAAAAAGGAAGTGCTGCGCGTTCCCATCATTGCCTTTGCCGGCAACATTGGCGGCAACCTGCTGTTCGACCGGGCCGACCCGGAAGACCGCAAGCGCGTCCAGCGCGACGCCATCCGGCGTATCCGCGAAGTCAGCTCGATTTACCTGTTTCCCGAAGGCACCCGCAGCAAAACCGGCGAACCCAAGCCCGAACCGCACTGGGGCCTCATCTGGACGGCCTGGCAGGAAAACATCGCTGTCGTCCCGATTGCCATTTTCGGCTCGGAAAAAATTATTGAACAGCTCACGACGCGGGTCTGGATCAAGTACGGCCAACCGCTGCTGCCCACCGATTTTCCGACGAAAGAACAATTTGCCACGGCCTGCTGGCAGCGGGTACGGGTGATGTTCGATGAACTGAAAGCCGCGGCGGAAAGTCTCGTGCCGGGCAGTATCACCCGACCGGCCTCGGAATCAGGCCCCTCGCAGTAACGTTTCTCCAGCAGTCCGCATTCTGCGGCGACGACAGCACCTTGAATTCCATGGAGCACGAAGTTTCCAATGCCCCGCTGATACCTGCCACGGAGTCTGCACCGGAGTCTCCGGCTTCGCCTGCCCTCCGCAGCGGCTTCGTCGCCTTCATCGGGCGCCCCAATGCCGGCAAATCCACGCTCATCAACTACCTGGTTGGAGAGAAAATCGCGGCGGTCTCCGACAAGCCCCAGACGACCCGCACCCGTATCCTGGGCATCGTCACGCGCCCGGAAGGGCAAATCGTGTTTGTGGATACGCCCGGCGTCCACAAGCCGGGCTACCGGCTCAACAAACGGATGATGCAGGCTGTCCTTGACGCGCTGGCGACGGTGGACATCGTCGTGCTTCTGCGCGATGCCTCCGTCTCCACGGGCAACGGCGACCGGTTTGTGCTCAACCTTGTCAAACAGTCGGGACGCCCGGCGCTGCTGGCGCTCAACAAGATTGACCGGCTCGGCGACAAAAGCAGGCTGCTGACGCTGATTGACTTCTATCGCCACGAACACGATTTTCTGGATTACATTCCCATCTCGGCGCTCACGGGCGAAGGAACAGACGTTTTCCTGCACCGCCTGCTGGACCATCTCCCCGTCGCGCCGCCGCCCTTTGCCGAAGACGATCTGACGGATCAGACCGAGCGCACCCTCGTCGCGGAATTTCTGCGCGAACAACTGCTCCGGCAGCTTTCCGACGAACTGCCTTTCGTCGTGGCGGTGGCTGTCGAAAAGTGGGAGGAGCGGGAAGACGGCAGCCTTCACCTGGCCTGTGTCATCCTTGTGGAACGGCAGTCACAACGCGCCATTGTCCTGGGGCGCGGCGGCCTGCGCCTGCGGGATATGGCCGCCGCCGCCCGCACCGAAATCGAGACCATGCTGGGCCGCCACGTTTTTCTCGAAATCTTCGTCAAGGTCGAGCCACACTGGCGCAACAACGAACGCCGCCTCGACGAGCTGGGGATTCGCTAGGCTGCCTGCGCCAGGATGTGCGGCTGACCGTGTTGTGGTCGGTTCCGGCTTCCCGTGGGCAACCGGCGTTTTCTCCGGGGCGTCACTGGCCCCTTACCGGATTCGAGTATGGACTTCCATATCGTTCACGTCACCGTCCCGGCCCACACCGCTGAAGCCATTGGCGAGACCTTCTGGCAGGCTGGCGCCCAGGGTCTCGAAACCGTCGCCGAGACGGACACCAGCACCACCCTGCGCGCCTACTTCCCGGAAGCCCCGGCGGCCGAAAACCTGCTGGCGGCGCTCGAACACACACTGGCGGCATTTGACGACCACGAAGGGCATCTCCGGGATTTCGCCATCGAGCGCCGTCCGCATGAAGACTGGCTGGTGAAGTGGAAAGCCGACTGGAGGGTTCAGCCTGTTGGACAACGGTGGCTCATCGTTCCACCCTGGCAACGCGCTGAAGCCGCAGCCAATCCCGAATGGCAGGGCCGCCTGCCTCTTGTCATTGAACCCGGCATGGCCTTTGGCACCGGCACGCACGCCACGACCCGGGCCTGTCTGACGCTGCTTGAACAGCTCCCCACAACACCGGAGCGGTTGCTCGATGTGGGCACCGGGACCGGCATTCTGGCTATTGCAGCGGCAAAGCGGTTTCCCGACGCGGTGTGCAGCGCCTGCGATACCGACCCCGATGCCGTCGCCATTGCGGCGGTCAATGCCCAGGACAACGGCGTTGGCGGGCGCCTTCAGACGCACGTCGGGAGCGTCACCGCCTACCCGGACGGCTATTTCGACCTGGTGCTGGCCAATCTGACCGCCGAAGTCATCACGGCGCTGGCATCGGATTTGGCGCGTGTTCTGCGTCCGCAGGGGCACCTCATCGCGGCCGGCATTCTCAGCGAGCGCCAGGCCGGCGTAGCGGCAGCCCTGACGGCCGCCGGGCTTGACCTGCGGCAGACGCAGACCGACGGCGAATGGTGGGCCGCTCTGGCCCAGCGCCGCCCTGGTGACACGCCAGCATAACGCGCCCAAGGCAGCCTGCCCGAAGTGGACGGACGGCCGCTTTGGGCTGCTGTGCGAAGAACTGACCGGTTGGGCTTAGTCCACGCCGGCGTAGGAATGCAGCCCTGGCAACAGGAAACTCACGCCCAGGTAGGTGAACAGCACGAAGATAAAGCCCAGAACGGCAAAGTAAGCCGACGTGCGTCCCTTCCACCCGTGCACGATCCGCGTGTGGAGATACCCCGCATAGGCCAGCCAGGTCACAAGCGCCCAGGTTTCCTTCGGGTCCCAGCTCCAGTACGTCCCCCACGACTCATTCGCCCAGACCGCACCCGTCACCAGCATCATCAGCAGCAGCGGAAAAGCAACCGAAACCGTCTTGTAGGTCAGATCGTCGAGCGTATCGAGATTCGGCAGTTTTTCGAGCATCGCCGCGCCGCGCCAGGCAAACAGGACGACAAAAACCGTACAGGCAATGAGGGTGAGAATGGTCGCCAGCTCGACCGGATTCGAGTTGAAGCTGATTTCCAGGGCACTGGCATTCTGGTTCAGCCAGCGCGCGCCTTCCGCCTGAAGCTGCTGTGGGGCGAGCGTCGCCGGGTCAATGTCGGAACGCTTCGCCAGCCAGGCCCCAAACGCCTGATGCTGCCCCGGATGAATGGCCGCGTTGATGTCCATCGGCGACTTCATCCGGTAGAAAATGGCGCCAAAGATGAGTACCTGCACGATGAGCGCCGCCACCATGAGGCGATTGCCCCACTGCCGCGCCAGTTGGTCATTGCGGAAGAAATAGACCGCCAGCGCGATGCCGGCGGCGGCATACACCAGCCAGCCAAGCTGCATGAGCGTGCCCACACCGGGCAGTGTCGCCCGCAGCGCGCCGCCGCCGGACAGGTTGAGACCGCTGCCCATCCAGCGGACACCCAACCCGTACGTGCCGGTCGTCAGCACCTTGAAGTCGCCAATCGTGGCGTAGGTGACAAGCCCGAAGATTGCCACGCACAACGCCGTGCTTTCGACCCGCACTCCATCCTTGAGCAGATACAGCAGCGCGATACCAAAGCTGACGAGACAGACGCCATAGCTGATGGCCGCAATGCTGACGTGAATCGGACGCCAGTAGCTGCGCAAAATGGGCTGCAACGTGGTCACTTCGCTGCCCAGAAAGACGACGAGCGTCAGCGTCAGCGCCGCCAGCGGCATCGTCATGGCGCCGATGAAACGGTATTTGTCCTGCGTGGTCAGGATGAGACTGGAAAGTACCGCAAAGCCCGTAAAAGCCAGGCCGATGTCGTAGAGGTTGTTGAGCGGATAGGTGTGCGTAATCTTTTCCATCAGCGGCAGCGTGTGCCAGATGGCCTGCATCGCCGGCTTGGTCTTCTCAAACTCGATGTACTCAATCCACCGGATGCCCCACGCGGCAAGGTTCATGACGTAGCCAAAGGCCATCGTGCCGATGCCAATGCGCTGAAGCAGCGACTCGCGTCCCAGCATCCACATGACGAAGGCCGCTGTCGCCCCCAGGTAGGCAAGCAGCGCCAACACCGTGAGATTCCCTTCCCTGAGCACGGTCGGGGCCGTCCCGGAGGCGCGCACCAGAACCAAAGCGGTAGCCGCCAGAATGGGAACGACAAACAGCAGACTGCGCGGCCAGGTTGATGCCCTGGCTTCCGGCGATGAGGGCGAAGAAGTCAGGGACGACTCCAGTTTGAGTGCATCAGTTGACATTGCGAATCCTCGGTGGGTGAAACATACGCAGGCTTTGCCGTCGGGGGGAGCGGGCGCAGGGCAACCAACAGGTACCGGACGGACAGCGCCACGCGGCGGTCGTGGCTAAACGTGTGAAACTATACCGAGCGCCGGCCGGAGGGGCAACACGTGGCGGCCCCCTTTTCCTTCTCTTACTTCATGCCTGGCACGGACACCACCCCTGCCGGCGGCCCGGACGGCCGCGCGCGGACTTGTCCGCCTTTGGCCGCAAAACTGTGCACCCAACTGGGTGCGTGCTATATCCTCCGCAAATCTGTTCACGAGGCACTTCCATGGCGCTTTTCATCACCGGCGGCGCCGGTTTCATCGGTTCGGCTTTCATTCGGACGTGGATCGAACGCTATCCGGCTGAAACCGTCATCAACTTTGACAAACTGACCTATGCCGGCAACCTCGACAACGTGGCCGAAGCCGCACGCCACCCAACCTACCGCTTCATCCACGGTGACATCTGCGACGCCGAAGCCTTGCGCGCCGCCATTCCCGACGGATGCGACGCCATTGTTCACTTCGCGGCGGAATCCCACGTGGACCGCAGCATTCTGAGCGCCCGTGAGTTCATCCTGACCAACGTTCTGGGAACGCAGGTGCTGCTCGATGTGGCGCGGGAAAAGGGCGTCCGGCGCTTCCTGCACATTTCCACGGATGAAGTGGGCGGCAGCCTTCCCGAAGGACGGTTTTTCCGCGAGGATGACCCACTCGTGCCGAGCAGCCCCTACGCAGCCAGCAAAGCCGCCGCCGAGCACCTTGTGCGCGCGGCCGCCCACACGTTCGGTCTCGATGCCGTCATCACCCGTACGAGCAACAACTACGGCCCCTATCAGTTTCCCGAAAAGCTTATTCCGCTGGCGCTGACCAATGCTTTGGAAAACCGTCCGATTCCGGTTTATGGCGACGGCCAGCAGGTACGTGACTGGATTCACGTGGACGACAACTGTGCGGCGCTGCGGGTCGTTCTTGAAAAAGGTCAACCCGGCGCAACCTACCACATCGGCGGGCGCTCTCCGCTCCCCAACCGGACGGTGCTGCTGACCCTGCTGGACCTGCTTGGAAAGCCGGCTTCCCTGCTGACCGAAGTCGCCGACCGCCTGGGGCACGACCGGCGCTATGCTGTGGACTGTTCCCGGATCGAACGCGAGCTGGGCTGGCGGCCGCAGATTCCCTTTGTGGAAGGGCTGGCGCAAACCATTGCCTGGTATCGGGAACACCCGACCTGGGTGGCGCGTGCGCGCAGCGGTGAGTATCGCCAGTACTACGCCCGGATGTATGGCGCGCTCTGACGGCGTGCCGGCTTCATTCGGCGGCCCCAGCGGGACCCGGCTTACTCGGCATCAATGAAGACATCCATCTGCTGCCCGACATAGACCGGAAAGGCCGGCGGCCTGAAACGGTAAATCACTTGGAGCACCCGTACATCCACCCGTTCGGCATTGTCCCCCGTCAGGCTGCGCTTCGGCAGGATGTAGGGATCAATGCGCACGAACTCCAAATCCACGGTTTTCGTGGCGTCGCCCTTGAGGCTGGCCGTGGCCTTGAGGTTGGGCTTGATCCGCGAGGCGTTGATTTCATCCACATCCACACGCAGTTGCAGGTAGTCCGTATTGCCGAGCAGCACGGGCGGGGTGGCAGGCGTCATGGGCAAGGTCTCACCCACGCGGACATTGACCTGAAGCACTTTTCCATCCTGGGGGGCCACGACGGTCAGACGCGACAGGTTCACCGTGAGTTCGGTGCGCTGGGCGCGCAGCACGGCCACCTGGGCTTCGGCCTCGTGCAGCCGGGCTTCGGCGCTCCGCACCTGGGCTTCGGCCTGTGCAATCTGCGCCTGCGCCTGAGTGACCTGCGCCCGGGCCTGGGACACCCGCGCCTGGGCGGCATCCCTGGCCGCGCGACTTGAAATGAGCACCCGTTCGGCAATGTCGCCGGCGGCATAAAGTTTTTCGTTGCGGGCAACAATCTGCTCGGCATCCACCAACTGTGCTTCGACGGCGGCGAGATTGGCACGGGCGCTGTCCAGGTTGGACTGGGCAACGCGGACGGCTTCTTGTCCATTGGACAGGTCAGCCTTGGCCGTGGCGACAGCGGCCTCGGCGCGGGCAATGTTGGCCTCCGCGGCCGCCACCCGGGCGCGCTGCTCCCGGTCATCAATCTGGTAGAGCCGGTCGCCAGCACGCACCACGTCGTTTTCTTTGACAAACACCGCCGTGACCAGTCCCGGAAGCGGCGGCGCAACGCTGACGTTGCGCGTGGCGGCTTCGACAATCCCGGCTCCGGCAATACGGCGGTCAAAGCGGCTTTCGGCCGGTGGGGAAACGGGCGGAGCCGCTATCGGCTGCCGCGCCGTGGCAATGACCCACCAGATGGCAAAGCTCAAACCGATAATCGGCAACACCACGGACAAAACTTTCTTGATCACGGCTGTATCTCACTTGATGTGGTCAGGGTTGTCATGCACATCCACAATGCGCCCATCGAGCATTTCGGCAATGCGGTCGCCGTAGGGAAAAATGCGGTTGTCGTGCGTGACGACCACAATGGCCCGGTCGGCGCTCAGGGCCACCTTGCGGAACATCTCCATCACCATCTGTCCCGTTGCGCCGTCGAGCGCCGCCGTCGGCTCATCGCAGACAACCAGCCGTGGCTCGGCCACGAGCGCCCGCGCAATGGCCACCCGCTGCTGCTGTCCGCCGGAAAGCTGGGTTGGGAAGTGATCCAGACGATTTCCCAAGCCCACGAGGTCCAGGTAGTGCTCGGCGCGGCCCAGCGCCTCCCGGTAGGGACGCCCGTTGATGATGAGCGGTACGGCGACATTTTCCGTCGCGGTCAAGGTCGGAATGAGGTTGAACTGCTGGAAAATGAACCCGATGGTCTGCTGCCGGAAACGGGTTTTCTGGGACTGCGACAGCCGATCCACCCGTGTACCGAACACATCCACCACACCGTCATCGGTATCCAGAATGCCGGCCATCACCGACAAAAGTGTGGTTTTCCCGCAGCCCGACGGCCCGACCAGCAGCAGCAGTTCGCCACGTCGGATGTCGAGGCTGATGTCCTTGAGCACCGACAGGTACGTGTTGCCGACCCCGAAGCTCTTGTTGACATGCTGAAGGGAAACGGCCGGGGCCATGATTGTTGTCGGTTGTTCACCTGCGGCGGCGATCGCCGTTGCTTTTGCCATAACCTATCCTCGACCTATCCTCGGAAAACGACCGCCGGTTCAAGCCGCAACACCCGCTGGATGCTGAGCAGACTGGACAGCACGCAGATCAGCATCGTGGCGGCAAAGGAAATAATGAGAAGCTGATAGGGGGTGTAAAAGGCCAGTTTGCCCGCGCCGCGCCCGCCCAGATAGCCGACGAGCGAACCACCGCCCGCGCCAATGCCGTAGCCAATCAGCCCGACGATGATGCTTTGCAGGACGATCATCCCGACCAGCGTCCCGCTCCCGGCGCCCATGGCTTTGAGCGCCCCGAAATACTTTTCGTTTTGCAGTGCGAAGGCGTAGAAAGTCTGTCCGATGACGGCCATCCCGACCAGAAACACGAGCACGACGGAAATGCCGATGTTGACCGGAATACCGGTGTTGCGCATGTAGTAGTTCATCGTCAACCACCGCATGCCATCTTCGTCGTAGGCCGCCAGCCCGGTCGTGCGCTGGATGTTTTCCAGCACCTGCTGAGTGGTGTACCCCTCTTTCGGCGCCGCCAGAATGTAGTTCATCAGCTTGCGCTCACGCGGCACGTACTGCACGGCTCGCTCGAACGTCGTGTAGAGGTACGGGTTGGAAAGAAAATCGCGTGGCACGTCGGCAATGCCGACCACCCGCGCCCGGCGGTCATTGATTTCAAAGGTGTCGCCAATTTTGGGACTGCCCAGCCGCTCCATTTCGGCGCGTCCGACAATGACAGCATCCGGCGCGTTGAGGTCTTCGATGTTTCCTTCAAGCAAACGTGGCGGCCGCCCGACGAGTGTCGCACTGTCAATACCGACGAGGCGTACGGCCTGGAACTTGCCGTTCGGCAGCCGTACCTGGGCCTGGCGGATGAACAGCGGCACCGCCCATTTGACGCCTTCCACACTCCGCACCCGCAGCAGGTCGGTATCCAGCAGCCCTTTGAACTCATCCACGACCTGCAGGTTGCGGTCCACCACCCAGATGGGCGCGCCGATGGCTTCCACCGGCTTGGCTGTCCGCCCAATCAGACCGCAGAAGACCGATCCCTGCTGAACGAACAGAAAGACGACCACCGAGACCCCGCCCACGAGGGTGAAATACTTGGCGCGGTCGCCCATCAGCATTTTCAGACCAATCCGCCACATGACGTTTGTTCTCCACTTGGTGAGAAAGCACACAGAATTCAAACAACTGTTTGAATCGCTTGTACAAGTTATGGAGTCCCCCGCAGCGTGTCAAGCCAGACCCGGCAGAGGCGGCCGCCCCTTCCATAAGCCCCAAGGCCGCCGGAACGTTCCGCCGACCTGCGCCCGGCGCTCCGCAGCCGGCTTGACATTACAGTTTGCACACCATAGGCCGCGGTTGCGGTCTGATGCCGTCTTGCCGGTCACACTCCACACCGTAAGGTACAGCGCCATGTCTGCTGCCTCCGTATTGCGTACCCCCGACGAACGCTTCGCCGACCTGCCGGACTTTCCCTTTGCGCCGCACTACATCGAACTCGACGGTCTGCGGATGCACTATCTGGATGAGGGCCCGCGCGACGCCACCGAAACGGTTTTGCTGCTCCATGGCGAACCGTCGTGGTGCTATCTCTACCGAAAGATGATTCCGGTCATTGTGGCGGCCGGTTACCGCGCGGTAGCGCCTGATCTCATCGGGTTTGGGCGCTCGGACAAGCTGCTCCACCGGGAGGACTACAGCTACCGGTTTCACGTCGCCATGATGACGCGCTTTGTTGAGGCGCTCGATCTGCACCGGGTCACGCTCTTTGGCCAGGACTGGGGCGGACTCATCGGGCTGCGCGTGGCCGTTGCCCTGGAGGAACGCTTTGCCCGGATCGTCGTTGGCAATACGGGCCTGCCAACCGGCGATCATCCCCTGCCGGAAGCCTTTTTCCGCTGGCGGGACTACTCCCAGACCACGCCGGTTTTTCACGCCGGCGGCATCGTCAAAGGGGCCTGTGTGACGGAACTCGCCCCGGAAGTCATCGCGGCCTACGATGCGCCATTCCCCGATGAACGCTACCTGGCCGGCGCACGTGCTTTCCCTATGCTGGTGCCCACCACGCCCGACGACCCGGAAGCCCCAGCCAACCGCCAGGCATGGCAACGCCTTCAGCAGTGGGAAAAACCGTTTCTGACGGCGTTCAGCGACAGCGATCCGGTGACAAAGGGCGGTGACGCCGTGTTTCAGAAGCTCGTGCCCGGCGCGCGCCACCAGCCGCACACGACCATCCGGGGCGCGGGACACTTCCTGCAGGAAGACAAAGGCGAAGAACTCGCCCAGGTCATTGTCCGGTTCATCGCCGGAACGCCGCCGGCCTAGCCGGTCAACGGCGCCGGCAGCGGGGCAGCCGGTTCTGCACAAGGGTTTTCATTGCGGCTTGTGCCAGGGGCAAAGTAGGTTGGTGACAGGTTTTGGCGCTTGCGCCCGACGAACCTGATGCGCCCCCGGTCGTGTTCATGGCTTTCACCCTGCTGCAATCTCCCTGGCTGTTCTGGCTCGGACTCTCCCTGTTTGCCGTCGCCGTCTGGTGGGCGGCCACGGTCATCATCATTTTTGCCTGCGGGCGTCGCAGTTGGCGGCGGGCGGTCATCGTGCTGTCATCCCTAGTGTCCGTCGCAGCCTTGGCCGGGATGCCTGCCATCAGCCACATGACGACACCACTGGGCGCGGCGCTGGGATTTCTGGCCGGGATTGTCGCCTGGGGATGGTTTGAGACGAGTTACTACACCGGCTATGTCGTCGGCATGGAAGTGCCGCCGTGTCCGCCACAGTGCGGTGGCTGGCGGCACTTCATCCATGGCGTCAAAGCCAATCTCTACCACGAGCTTTCGATTTTTGTCGGCTTTGCACTCGTCTGGTGGGCCACACCCGGGCCGAACCAGGTTGCGCTGTGGACGTTCACCATTCACTGGTGGATGCACCAGTCGGCCAAGCTCAACGTGTTTTTTGGCGTCCGCAACCTCAATGAGGAATACCTGCCGGAGCACCTGCGCCGGATGACGCAGTTTTTCTCCAAACGCCCCATCAACTGGTTTTTCCCCTTCTCGGTCACGATTTCGACCGCCTGGGCGCACTGGCTGTTTTACCGCGCCCTGCAGGCGCCCGATGCGTTTACAGCCACGGCCTACGGGCTGGCGAGTGTCCTGATGGCGCTGGCGATTCTGGAGCACTGGTGGCTCATCCTGCCGCAGCCGGTTGGCGTCTGGGCGTGGGGCTTGCTGTCGCGCCGCGCGCCGGAAGTCAAACCCACTGTGGATGTCATCGGCGGTTTTCTTGGCTCCGGCAAAACGACACTTTTGCGCCACCTGCTGCCGCAACTTGGCGACAAGACCGTGGTGCTCGTCAACGAGTTTGCCGATGTCGGACTGGATGGCGCACGCCTGCGCGAGGGCAGCACCGAAGACGCCCCCGTGGTCGAACTCGCCGGTGGCTGCCTGTGCTGCACGCTGTCGCGCAATGTCGCGGCCACGCTTTCGCGCATCATCCGGGAGCATGCGCCGGAACGCATCCTCATTGAACCCTCTGGCGCGGCCGCCCTGAGTGACCTGCTGGGAACGCTCCACCAGCCGGGCTGCCGGGAACTGCTCGGCCCGATTCGCGTCGTGGCGGTTGTGGACGGCAAACAGTGGCTGCTGGCTGACCGTGCCGTACAGATGGCCATTGCCGCCTACGTTGAAGCGGCAGCCACGGTCGTCATCAACAAGTGCGACAGTCTTTCACAGGTGGAACTGGCCCGGCTCCAGCAGCGCCTTGCCGGTTGCAACCCTGCAGCCAAGGTCATCTACACGAGCTTTGGGCGGCTTGATCTCCGCGACCTCAGCGACACGCAGGATGACGCCTGCCTGGGCGAAACCCTTGCCCCACGCCTGGCCTTCCGGCAAATCTCGGAAACGTTCTCGGCCGTCTTTGACGCGGCCGGATTACAGCAGGTGTTCGAGGCAATGACGGCCGGAGATTTTGGCGACATCTCCCGCGCCAAAGGCGTGTTCAAAACCACCGGCGGCTGGCTGCGGCTGGAATACGCCGGGCAGGCGATGAGCCTCAACCCCTGCGCTGCCGCATCGGAAAGCTCGCTGGTGGTCATCGGACGCGAACCCAGTTCCAACCTGCTGGCGGCGGTTCGTCAGACAATCATTGCGCCGACGGCTGCTTCGGCTCCGGCTGTTGTTTCACCCGCCGAAGCCCACTACCTCACCACGGCGAGCTAGACGCACGGTACGTGGTCAGGGATGATGCCTGCTGCCACCCCTGGCCATTGAATCAGCCGTTGGTCTTCAGACGCCTTTGGTTATGGCTTCCGTCCCGGTTGCTTCCGGCTGCGCGCCGGCCGACACGCGCCACCACCGCCCGGCCAGTCACTACGCCGCCCATCTCAAACTGGCGCTGCCCGTCATGTTTTCCCAGATGGGCCACCTCATCGTGCAGCTTACAGACAGCCTGATGCTCGGTCACTACGACACGACCGCCCTGGCGGCTTCCGCCTTTGGGCAGAGCGTGTTCGTCATCGGGCTGGTTTTCGGTGTGGGCTTTACCCTGGCCATGACGCCCCTTGTCGGCGCAGCGCGGGGGGCCGGGGATGTCGGCGCAGCAACGCAGTGGCTCAGCCACGGGCTGGCGGTCAACGTGGCGGTGGCGCTGCTCATCACCCTTGTGCTGCTGGCGCTCTACCCGTGGCTCGATGCGTTTGGCCAGACGCCGGAGGTGACGGCCACGGCCCGTCCCTACTACCTGCTTCTGGCGGCCTCGCTGCTGCCGGTCATGGTCTTTCAGACGTTCCGGCAGTTTACGGAAGGGCTGGGGAATACGCGCCTCGCGGCCCTCATCACGGTTCTGGAAGTCCTGCTCAATGTGGGATTGAACTACCTGCTGATTTTCGGGCACGGGGGCTTCCCGCGCCTGGGTATCGTGGGAGCCGGAGTGGCCACCCTGCTCGTGCGCATGGTCCTGGCGGGGACCTTCGCCCTGTGCTTCATCCGCCTCCGCATGTTTGCCCCCTATCGCGCGGCCCTGCGCCGGACACCGTGGGACGGGGCCGCCATCCGGCGCTACCTGCGGCTGGGCCTGCCGCTGGGCGGACAGTTCGTGCTTGAAGTGGGTGCGTTCGCGGCCGGAGCCGTCATGATGGGCTGGCTCGGCAAGCTTGAACTGGCCGCGCACCAGATTGCCATTGGGCTGGCCTCGCTGACATTCATGGGAGCTTCGGGGATTGCCGCCGCCGCAACGATCCGGGTCAGTCACTACCTTGGCGCGGGCGAGCGGCGCGCCATGCGGGCCGCCGGACTGGCGGCCATGCATATCGTCCTGGTGTACATGGGCTTTACAGCGCTGGTCTTCGTCGCGCTGCGGCACTGGCTGCCGACCCTGTTTACCACCGACCCGGCGGTAGTCAGCATCGCCGCCACGCTCCTGCTGGTCGCGGCGGTATTTCAGCTTTTCGACGGGCTACAGGTGGTGCTCCTGTCCGCCTTGCGTGCCATGACCGATGCCCTGCTGCCCACCGTTCTGGCTTTCATTGCCTACCTGCTGGTGGCGCTGCCGACGAGCTACGGACTGGCGTTCCGGCTGGGCTGGCGGGAAGTCGGGATTTGGATGGGCTATGTCGTCGGGCTGGCCACGGCGGCTGTCCTGTTTTTCCTGCGTTTTCAGGCCCTGAGCCGTCCGACACCTGAGCCGCGTGCCGTTCCGCTCCAGAGATGAGGCTCAGCGACCTACACCCGCAGACGCCCCAAAGCGCCGCGCAACATAGTCATTGAGAATGTCAATGAATGCCGGAACAATGCGCTCGCCTTCGAGCGTGGTGACTTTGACGCCATCCACGAAGACCGGAGCTTTGGGGTCTTCTCCGGTGCCCGGCAGCGAAATCCCGATGTCGGCATGCTTGGATTCGCCGGGGCCGTTGACAATGCACCCCATGACGGCCACCTTGAGCGTTTCAACCCCCGGGTAGCGGGTTTTCCAGACGGGCATCTGTTCCCGCAAATAGGTCTGGATGTCCTGCGCCATTTCCTGAAACAGGGTGCTCGTCGTGCGCCCGCACCCCGGACAGGCTGTGACCAAGGGCGTGAAGCTGCGGATGCCCATGGTTTGCAGAATCGTCTGGGCGACACGCACTTCCTCAGTCCGGTCGCCGCCGGGGGTCGGCGTCAGGGACACGCGGATGGTATCCCCGATGCCCTCCTGAAGCAGCAAACCGATACCGATGGCGCTGGCCACAATACCCTTCGTGGCCATGCCGGCTTCGGTCAAACCGACGTGCAGCGGGTAGTCGCACCGGGCGGCAATGGCCCGATAGACCTCAACCAGGTCCTGCACTTCCGAAATTTTCGTGCTGATGATGATGCGGTCATGCGGCAGGCCGATGGATTCGGCCAGCGCGGCCGACTCCAGGGCGCTGGCGCACATGGCTTCCAGCATGACCTCACGCGCGGAAAGCGGTGGGTCGCGCCGGGCATTTTCGTCCATCATGCGCGCCAGCATCGCCTGGTCGAGCGAGCCCCAGTTGACGCCAATCCGTACCGGCTTTTCGTACTGAATCGCCAGCTCGACGATGGCCTTGAAGTTTTCATCGTGCTTTTTCCCGAAACCGACATTGCCAGGATTGATCCGGTACTTGGCCAGCAGGCGGGCCGTTTCCGGGAAGTCGCGCAGCAGCGTGTGGCCGTTGTAGTGAAAATCGCCAACCAGAGGGACTTCCACACCACGCGCCCGCAGACCACGCACAATGTCCGGGACGGCCGCCGCCGCATCGCGGTCATTGACGGTGATGCGCACGATTTCCGAACCGGCGGCATGCAGGGCCGCCACCTGCCCGACGGTGGCGGCCACATCGGCCGTGTCCGTGTTCGTCATGGACTGGACGACGACCGGCGCGCCGCCGCCGATGATGACGCCGCCGACATTGACCGGCACTGAGCGCCGACGGGGAGCAATGGGCATAGGGTTATCCTTCGACGTGTGTGGATGCGGGGCCGGCCACCGGACAGGCCCCGCACCAGCTTAGTTTTTCTTCCGCCCCGGCTTGGGACGGACGATTTCCTTGGCAGTTGTCCGAATGTACTCGGCGCTGGCCTGTGCCGACTGCTTCAGGTTGGGATCGGTTGCCTTGGCTGCCACCATCTCGAACAGGGCAATGGCTTCCCCGGCTTTGTTCGGGTCAAGCAACTCCGGGTCAGACGACAGCAGCGACATGGCAAGTCCGTTCATAGCCGGGATGTTGTTGGCATCCTCCTGCAGGACAGCGCGGTAAAACTCATCCGCCTGCTTGAATTTGCCGGCAAAGCGGTAGGAATCACCGGCGCGAACCCGCATTTCGTTGCGCTTCTTGGCATCGGTCTGCATGTCGGCGAGTTCGATGTAAAACTTGGCGGCCTTTTCGCCGGCTTCGGCATCGCCATAGAGTTCGGCCAGGAAGCGGTAAGCTTCAGCCGCTTTGCTGCGGTAGGTGGGATCGCGCCGGTCGGCCGGCTGGGCATCGTTGAGCGCCACCGCGCGCGCGGCTGCGTCACCTGATTCCTGAAACGCCTTCCGTGCCTCATCGCGCCGCTTGGCATTGAAGTGCTGCACGGCGATTTGCAGGGTGGCGGAAGCCAGGTTGCCCAGAAAGCCCGGTTGATTGTCATCGAGCGCCAAGGCCTTCCGGTAATCGCTGGCCGCCGTTTCGTAGTCGCCCCGGTTGAAGGCGGTATTGCCGGAATCCATCAAAGTGCGAAGCTGCTCATTGATGTTCCGGGCGCGTTCATTTTCCTTCTCGATGCGTTCCCGTTCGGCCTTGAGTTTGGCGGCGGCTTCCTTTTCTTCCGCTGTTGGCTCTGGCGGAGCGGCCGGAGCCGGGGGTGGTGTTTCCGGCGTTCCGCCACCCTGGGCCTCGGCCAACAACTGTTCCACCGGCGGGAGGCGGCCATCGCCCGGCGTCAGCGTGATGTCAATCTGCACCGGTTCCGTGCTGGTGATGCGCACGGGGGGCTTCACCTGGTGCTTGTATCCCGCCCCGTGAGCTACCACGACGTACGTTCCAAACGCCTGAACGGTGTAGAAGTACGTCCCCTTTTTGTCGGTCTTCGTCTTGAGCTGGCCCTTGATGTCCTGCCGCAGGATGAGAATCTCGACGCCCGGCCGCGGTTTCGGCTTGGCGTTGGCGTTTTCCTGGTAATACACCGTTCCCCGAATTGCCCCGTTCTGGGCCCACACCGCCGTTCCCAGCAATCCCACACAGAGCGCCAGCCCGCACAGACGGAGACCGGCGTATCCAAACTGCTTCGCATAATGCCCAAACTGCTTCGCATAATACCGCATGAACAGTCCTCCTCACTTGCCCGGCCACGGGGGCCCGGGCCCGGCCGCCGTCTGGGTGCAGCCAGTTGCCCCTGGTCTCTAGGCCGGGCGTGTAAAGAGCGCCCGGAACCACCGCCCGACCCACTGGGCAATGAGTTCCGGCCACCGGATGGTTTCACTGGCCATCATCATTTTACGAATGCCTCGCTGAACGGCGGGCGAAGCGTCCGCCATGATGTTCCAACCAGGTTTGAAGCACGTTCCCAGCCCTTCGAGCATGGAAACGACACGAAAGACATACACCATTTCTTTCGGCATGCGCAGGGGAACATAGCCAAACGCATCGCGCATGTAGCGTCCGACGCCCTCAATCCGTTCAGCCGTCGGCATGTCCCGCAAGTACAGTTCCCGGAACTTCTCGCCAACGCGCAGCGCCGTCGCCCGGTCTGCCGCCGGGTCCACCACGCCCATGCGGTAGAGTTCATCCACGATGGCCGGCACATCGCCGCGCAGGCCATCCAGTGTCATCTTGAGCAGGCTCTCCCGAATGCGCGCCGAAAGCGTCCGTACGATGCCGAAATCATACAAAATGATGCGCCCGCGCTCATCCACGGCGACATTTCCCGGATGCGGGTCAGCGTGATACACGCCGTGAACCAGTATCATTTCGAGATAGACCTCAACCAGCCGCTCGACAATCTTCAGCGGCTCGAAACCGGCGGCCCGCAGAGCGTCGCCATCGCTGATTTTGATGCCCGGCCGGTATTCCAGCACGAGCACGTTCGGGCGGCACAGTTCCCCAATCACCTGTGGAACGACGACGAGCGGGTTATCGGTCAGCAGGGCGCCGAGCCGCTCGGCATTGGCGCGCTCGAAGACAAAATCCATTTCCTCGCGCAGTCCGGCGTTGACTTCGGTCACAATCTGGGAAAACAGGCGGGTCAGCACGTGCACATCCGAGTTTTCCTGCCGGAAACGCACGAGTTGCTCATCGAGAAAATGCAACAGCGCCGTCACGATGCGGAAGTCGGTGGCAAGCTGATGCTGGATGCCGGGACGGATGAGCTTGACCACAACCGACTGCCCGGCATACTGCGCCCGGTGAACCTGCCCGATGCTCGCCGTGGCAATGGGTGTTTCCTCAAAGTGCTCGAAAACGTCTTCCAGGGGACAGCCGTAGGTGGCTTCGAGCGTCGCACGGACTTCCCCGAACGTCAGAGGGGATAAACTGTCCTGGAGCGTACGCAGTTCGTCGAGGTAGGGCTTGGGCAGCAGGTCCCCGCGCGTACTGATGACCTGCCCGACCTTGATGAACCCGATTCCCAGGCGTTCGATTTCCAGCCGGATGCGGCGCGCCCGGTACTGATGCGTCGCCTCACTCACCTCACGCGCGCCGCCGAAGAAGAAGAACCGCTGCTCGTCGCGCCAGTAGCCCAGAATGAGCGGCGTGGCCGCCCCAACAACCTGAGCCGCCCGCCGGGCAACCTGGTAACGCCCGGACACCGAACGGTGCGTGGGGACGGAAGATGGGCGAAGTGCGGGACTGACCGGAGAACCCTGAAGCGTCACGTCGGACAACATGGCATGGCGTGAAACGATAATTACAGCCGGACGCGCCGTGCATACGGGGTCGTTGTTGCACGGACACGCCGATAGTACGAAAGCAGGTGCAGTGTGACAAGCAACGGACGAATATCAACGCCGGCACCGGCGACTGGGAGAGCCGGGAATGTGCTTGCAACGTGGGAAACTTTTTTCCACGATGCAACGTCCTGACTTGCGCCATGAACGATGAACGCCCGGTTTCGCTCACTTCAGACAATCCCGCGCCGTCGCCCAGGGCTTACATCCTGCGCGGCTTCATCTATGCCACACCGCATACCCTCGACTTCGAGGGAGAACCCGGCTGGTGGGTCCGGCACGGGTTCCGGTTGGGACTGACGCTGGCCCTGCTGCTGCACTTTTCGTTTCTGGGCTATCTGGCCTACCGGACATTCATCGCTCCGTTTGAAGTCGAAGTGGTGGAGCGTGAATACGACGTGGACTGGATCACGCTCACCGATCCCCGCTACAAGCCCCTGCCCAACCCGGAGAGCTGGGTGGCGCCCCCGACTGACCAGCCGGCCAAACCGGATGCCCAGGCGCGCGCCGCCGCGCTGGCCCGCCGCAAACGTGAGGAAGAAGAGGCCCGCCGCCGCGCTGAAGCCGAGCGCCGGCGACGGGAAGCCGAACGCGAAGCCGAAGCGCGCCGCGCTGCCGAACGGGAAAACCGGGAACGCACCGCGGACGAACCACCCAAGCCCGGCGGGCCGCCCAGCTTCGGCAAAGTGGACATTGGGCCCATCAAGGCCATCGTCACGAAGCTCTACAGCCTCAGCGAAACCGGGCAGCTCGACATCGAAAACCAGGATTTCAGCATTACGCTGGCGTTTCGGGTGGAACCCAGCGGACGGCTGTCGGGCATTCGGATTGTGAAATCGTCGGGCATTGACGAAGTGGATGAAGCCGCCCTGAACATTGCCCAGGCGGTCAGTGCGTCCCAGGCGCTCGGCCCGCTGCACATTCTGACCTCGACGACGCTGACCCTCGATGTCGGCCCGCAGTTCACCACCCTGCGCATCGCCGGCTTTGCGGCTTCACCGCTCGAAGCCAGCGGGTTGCAGAACCTCATCACGGCCGGGCTGCTGCTGGTGCCGCGCCGGGGCGACACGGCTGCTTTTCTCAACAACACCAAAATCAAAGCCGACGGCAAGCGCCTCACCGCCACCGTGCAGATGACCCGCAGCCAGGTCAATGCCCTGCTCAAACAAAACTTCAAGCGCGGCTAGGATGCGGCCCGCCAGGATGCGGCCCGCAGGATGCGGCCTGGCGGATGTGCCTAGCGGATGTGGAAGACGCTCTGCACGACTTCCCCGTTGACCAGCTCCGCCTTGCGCCAGGAACTGTTGTCGTTGAGCCGAATCCACCGCCGTTCGTTCATCATGTAGTGCCAGTCGGTATCGTTCTGGTAGAAGATTTGGCTCGTGCGGCATTCCAGAATGTTCAGAATGCCGTTGTCGTGGTAGTTCTGCTCGTCAAAGTCCGTAATCGCCTTCTGTCCCATTTCGGAATACATCTCGTTGAGTTCAATGAGCAGATCATTGAGTTCCGGGTCGAGTTCACGGGCGTTGAGACCAATCCGCTGCGCCTCGCGCAGGGTGATGGGATAGACGTGCGAAGGATATTCCGCGTTGAGCGTGTGGCTGATCGCCCGCGCCTTTTCCGCGTCTTTCAGGTGATAGGACAGAATTTCCGTGCACAACCGCATGGACAGCGAACTGGCCCGGTCCACCGCACCGATGACGAGCGGGTGAACGTATTTGAAGATGTTTTCGTACGGGTTGACCGTTTCGCCGCGCGTTTCCTGTCGCCAGAGCGCCAGAATGCGGTTGAGTTCATCGGGGCTGACGCGCACCCGCAGGTTGTCCTTGTCAATGGGTGAGAGGTCGTGGGTCAGCGCCGTATCCACAGCCGACAGGTGCGCCAGCGGCCCCATGCGGATTTCATCCGCGCCGAGCGCAATCATCGTCGCCGCTGAAAGACAGGCCAGCGGCACAACCACGGTGATATGCGCGGCAAACTGCCGCAGCAGGTGGACGATGCGCAGCGAGGCGGTGCCGTCCCCGCCGTCGGATTTGATGAACAGTGTCACCCGGTCCTGCTTGCCGATCCCCCGCAGCAGTTCATAAAAGCCCACCACGTCGTTCTGACACACCGAACCGCCCGGCGAGTTCCAGTACACCAGAAAGGTCTCGCCGATCCGGGCTTCGATGCGCCGGACAATGCCCTGGGTTTCGGCGAGCAGAATCGGCGGACGGACCAGTTCCGGCGCGCGTTTGGGCTTGCTATTCGTTTCAGAGACTGCTTCGCGCGTATCCGGCGCTCCACCTGCATTTGCCATCGTTTTTTTCCTTTCCAAAAAACAACCGGCCCAAAAACAGCCGGACAGAAAGCCTCGCGTGGCACACAACCGAAGCAAGGCTCAGACCCGCCGGGCCCGTCAGTCCTCTGCGGGACGCCACTGTTCTTCGACAGCGCGTTTGAGAAGCGGCATTTTGTTGCGCACGTCACGTTCGGCAATCATCCGCCCAACCGTTTTCCACCCCACCAAAGTCAGAAAATCCTCCGGTTGGTGGAAAACCATCCGGTTGTGAACCTTCGTCTGTCTGTCGTCGGGCGTCAGCGTCCAGATGTCCTCGCCGGACATCGTGCCCGTAAAGCGGCTGACCAGACGGGTGGCTTCCTGGCAAATGATTTCGTACTCCACCGGGTCCAGCCCGTGGGCCACGAACTCCACGCGCAGTCTGGCGCCGACGCCGTGCTTCTTACGCCCGACCCGGGCCACCCGCGCTTCGGTCGGCGACCACAACGGCAGAAGCGTCGGTTCGACCAGGTAGGGGAAAATGGTTTCCGGTCGGGCCCGAATCGTAATCTGACCTTCCAGCACATCCACGATGTTCACGCCTGCTTTGGGGAGCCATGAGAGTGGTTGACCGGCTGCATCTTGACATGACCGTGCGCCATGCCAAAGCCCGAAACCACGGCCAATTCGCATCTGGCAGGCAACGCCGCCGCATTTCAAACTGCATCCGCCGGGGCGGTGCGCTGTCAGACGCCGACCACGCCCACTGGGCCGGCAAACCGGCTGAATCACCCGGCAATAGCGCCAAAAAAGCGCCTTGCCGGTCATCCTGCAAGGCGCATCAACAACGAGGAGAACAATGACAAAGAGCGGATGCTCAGGCCGTCTTGATGACGTTTTCCGCCTGGGGCCCCTTCGGGCCGTTCACAATCTCATACTCGACGATCTGCCCCTCGCTGAGGGATTTATAACCGTCTTCCTTGATGGCTGAGTAATGCACGAAAACATCGTGCCCACCCGGATTCTCGATGAAGCCGTAACCTTTGCTGTTATTGAACCACTTGACTTTGCCTGTGGTGCGTGACATGGGGGACTCCCTCCCGAAAAGAAATGCTTTTTTGTCGTCCGTGTCGGTCAGACACGGGCCGCGCCCGACGTACATTCCCGGCGCCCTGTGTCCAGACATACCCCTGCCCTTGCAGGTAGTGACGGCCTTGGACAGCATTGGCAAGCAACGGTTTGTATGTGAGCAGCGCGAAAGTAACCCGTGTCACGGCATCCGTCAATTGGTTTGTTAAAACACAAAAGCAAGCCACCGCCAGCCTCCGGTTATCGGTGACCAACGGTGGCTTGCCGGGGATTCCGGTTGTGGTGACGGCCGCCTTAGAAGCCCAGGTAGGCCGCCAGGAAGGTAAACAGCACGAGGGTTTCGATGAGCACCATACCGATGAGCATGGTGGTGAAGATGCGCTGCCCCGCGCCCGGATTGCGCGCCGTGCCTTCACAGGCCGCCGCAATGGCGTTGCCGTCGCCCAGACCGCAACCAACGGCCGCAATGCCCACGGCAAGCGCCCCCAAGGCAATTTTGTACGTACCGCCACCGCTGCCACCTTCAGCAGCCAGAGCAGGAAGGGACATCGCCATCAGGAACGATGCCGTCGCCAGTGTTTTCAGGAACAGTTTTTTCGTCATGGGTGTGTCTCCAGAAAAGTCAGGGAACATCAAAAGGTTATCAGCAGCGACGCCCAACCTGCCCGCGGCCTACGCCTAATCATAAGTGCCGTGTGTCCGGGATTGCAGCCTGTGACGTTGGGACGTACAGCGTTCCAGCAACACACGAAAAAGGGCATTGGCATAGCACCAAAGGCAACGTGAGGCGCCAGGGAAAGAAATGACCGGCCGGCCCACGCAACGACAGCGGGAGTTGGCCGGTCAACACACTCAGGCATGGGCGTGTTCGTCTTCGTGGCCGTGGTCATCGTGGGGCACGGTTTCACTCAGATAAATGATGGACAGTTGCACGAAAATAAATGTCTGCACCACGGCGACGAACGTGCCAAGCAGCATGGGCAGCACGGGCACGAGTATCTGGTAGATGGTCCCGAAAGCGATGCCCAGTTGCTCGTCCACAAACATGTTGATCATGAGCCGCAGCGCCAGCGTCGCCGGCCGGATGGCATTGCTGAACATCTCGAAGATGAAAATGATGCCGCCCATAATGGCCATCAACCCGGCCGTCAGTCCGCCCGTAAAGTGCTTCAGGTAGCCAAGCCCCTGCTGCGCAAAGCCCATGAACATGTAGTACACGAACGTCATCAGCCCCAGCGCAAGGGTGACGTTGAAGTTGGCCGTCGGAGACTCAAACAGGGGAAACAGCCCCATCAGGTTTGAGGTCAGGATGAGCGCCGCCAACGGAAGCAGATAGCCCAGGTACTTGAACCCGTACTTCCCTGTGGATTGCTCCACCATGTCGCGGACCTGAAGCACGATGATCTCGACAATCTGCTGCCCAAAGCCCGGTTTGTCCACCGATGGCTTGCCGACGAGCAGCTTGAAACCGACGACACAGATCACCGCTGCAATGAGCAGCATGATGACGTGGGGCGGCAATTCGCGGTCTGAAAGGCCGGTCAGGTGATACACCTGCTCCACGAGCCAAGGATGGGCATGCGCTGCACCCTCATCGGCCAGCGCCAGTGGAAACGGGAGAAAGGTCATGGACGATGCCATAGTCAAAGCCATAGTGAGCGGGCGTACTGGCACACACCCCGGAAGTTACGTAACCGGCTCGTCGTTCAGCCCATACCAGACCTGCACCAGAGCTTCCACCACGACGGCCAGCGGCAATGCGAAAAGACCGCATACTATGGCAACCACCAGCCCGGACGCAACCTGTATGGACAGCCAGACGACCACGCCGATGACCATCCAGCGCAGAAAAAACTTGGCCATCTGAAGACGTGACGGCCGCCGGGCAGGGCCGGCATCACCGGCGGCGGCCGTCGCCACGATGGATTGCAGGCTCGCCCGCATCCACACAAAGTTCAGGTAGGCCAGTCCGCCGCCAACAGCGACCCCGGCCCCCACTCCAGCTTCCCAGACGAGACCGGCCCCAACCGCCATAGCGCACGTGATGATCAGGGTCAGGTGCCGGACACGCCGTTCGGTTGCCTCCGGGCTGAGGTATGACGGCTCATCAGGCGGTTCGGAAGCAGAAGCCATGGACAATCCCTTACCCGGTTCTGTCCGGCGGAGCCTCCGCCGCCGGAGCGTCGTCGGACGGAGTATCGCTCGGACGCCGCAGGCCGAACTTTTCGAGCCGGTACTGTAACGTGCGGAAGGTCAGCCCCAGAAGTTTGGCGGCACGGGTGATGTTCCAGTCGGTTTTTTCCATCGCCTGGACGATGAGCGACCGCTCGACTTCCTCGAAGGAAATACCTTCGGGCGGAAGGCGGAACTGAAAAGGCGGCGCCGGCGCGGATGCCGGAACGCCTGTCGCCTGGCGGATTTCCACTGGCAGGTCTTCCACCCCGATGGTATCCCCTTCACACAGCAGGGCCGCGCGTTTGAGCGCCGATTCAAGCTGCCGGACGTTGCCGGGCCAGTCGTAAGCCTGCAACACCTGAAGAGCCTCCGGCGCGATGGTGTAATGCGTTGCGCCACGCGACTGCCGGGCCAGAAACCGCTCGACGAGCAACGGAATATCCTCCCGCCGGTCGCGCAGCGGCGGCAGGTGAATGGGAATGACATTGAGCCGGTAATAGAGGTCTTCGCGGAAGGTTTTGGCGGCCACCATGTCTTCGAGCGGACGATTCGTGGCGGCCACCACCCGCACATCCACCCGGATGACCCTGGTCGAGCCAACCCGCTGCACTTCCCCCTCCTGCAGAGCGCGGAGCAGCTTCGCCTGGAGCGCCACGTTGAGTTCGCCGATTTCGTCAAGAAACAGCGTGCCCCGGTCGGCGACTTCAAACAGCCCCTTCTTCTCAGCAACCGCGCCGGTGAAAGCCCCTTTTTCATGTCCGAAAAGTTCGGATTCGAGCAGGTTTTCATTGATGGCGGCACAGTTGACGACGTGAAACACGGCGGCCGCCCGCGGACTGTGCCGGTGCAGGGCGCGCGCCACGAGTTCCTTGCCCGTTCCGCTTTCGCCGCGCACAAGCACCGTTTCATCCGAAGCCGCCACCTTCAGGATGATTTTCTTGAGCTTCTGCATCGGCTCGCTGTTGCCGATGAGGTCGGCATCCAGCGCATCCAGACGGGAAAGGGCCTGCGCCAGAACGGTCAGCAGCCGTTCACGGTCGAGTGGTTTTTCCAGGTAATCCACCGCGCCGAGCCGCAGGGCGTCCTTGACGGATTCAATCGAGCCGTGCGCCGTCATGAGAATGACCAACTGGGACGAATCCGCCTGGGTCAGGGCGCGCAACAAGTCCAGCCCGCTCTGCCCTCCCATCTTCAGGTCGGTAAGCACCACGTCAAACCGTTCGGCGCGGGCCATGCGCAGGGCAGCTTCGGCGCTGGGCGCGGTTGCCGTCCGATAGCCCTCCGCCGACAGGATCATGTCCAGGATGTCGCGCTGATTTTTCTCATCGTCCACAATGAGAATGCTGCGTTTCGTTGGCATCGTCTTCCAGTCTTACCTGTACAGGCCCTGCGCACCAGCTTGTGTGTCCTGAACGCAGGGCTGTCCGGGATGCGGTTTCTCCGTACCAGTCGGCGGCGTCTTGGCTTCAGCCGCAGGTTCGTCGCATGTGTAGAGCGCCAGCCCCCGCGCCAGAATCTCCTGCAACGGGAGAAAACAGCCCTGCCCATCTGCATCACGGGTGTAAAACTTGTGGTCAAGCGTACAGCGCAGCGTCCGCCCGTCTTCGAGTTCAATTTCGACGACTTCCTTTTCACCCGTGGGAAACACCTCAACCAACTCGTTGACCACGACTTCCCGGCCGTTCCAGCTCCAGGTGATGAAGGGTGCGCCGGCCGCCTCCACGTCACGGCTGGCCAGTTCGGCAATTGAAACGGCCGCACCGGTGACAGCATCCCGCAGCGTGGCCTCGCCGGTGACACACTTGTTGAAGGCATAGTCGGCAAAGCCTTCAAGCTGTTGCCAGAGCTTTTCGAGTTTGGCGCGGTCGTGTCCGCGCGCCACAGCCTGGGCAATGAACTTAGCTTTGTGGGCGTCGAGTTCCTCGCGCTTTTTCTTGCCCATCGCCCGCCGTACCAGATCGGCTTCGCCCAGGGAATACCCGGCCAGGCGCTGGAAAATCGCCATGATCTGCTCCTGGAAAACCGGCACGCCGTAGGTGTTTTCCAGCACGTCCTTGAGTTCCTTGAAGTCGTACGTCACCCGCCGCCGGCCGTGGCGTCGCTCGATGTAGTCGTCCACCATCCCGGAATCGAGCGGCCCCGGACGGTACAGCGCATTGAGCGCCACGATGTCATCCAGCCCGCTGGGTTTGAGCCGTCGCGCAATTTCGCTGATGCCGTCCCCCTCAAACTGAAACACGGCGTCGGTTTCGCCCTCTCCAAAGAGCCTGAGCGCTGCCGGATCGTTTGTGGGGATTTGCGTCAGGTCAGGACGCTGGCCCGTTTCCCGCTCGATGCTCGTCAGGCAGTCCTCGATGATGGTCAGGGCGGTCAGCCCCAGGAAGTCCATCTTGAGCATGCCGGCTTTTTCGAGGTCATTCATGTTGTACTGCGTGGCAATGACCTCGACTTCACCCCGCTCGCGGTCGCGGGTTTTGGTTTTGAACACCGGCACGAGTTCCGCCACCGGCTGCGGTGAGATCACCACGCCGGCGGCATGGATGGACGAATGCCGGGCGCCGCCTTCGAGTCGGCGGGCCAGATCGATGAGGTTCCTGACTTCGGGCCGTTTCTCGTAGGCCTGCTTCAGCTCAGGCACCATGGTGAGGGCGTCGTCAATGGAGACATTGCGCCCACGCTGTGGCGGCGGAATGAGCTTGGCGATTTTCTCAACCTCCGGGTAGGGCATTTCCAGCACGCGCCCGACATCCTTGATGACCGCCCGTGAAGCCATGGTCCCGAAAGTGGCAATCTGGGAAACGTTTTCGCGCCCGTAAAACCGGCTGACGTACTCGATGACCGCACTGCGCCCCCGCATGCAGAAATCCACGTCAATATCGGGCATGGAGACGCGCTCCGGGTTGAGAAACCGCTCAAAGAGCAGATCGTGCGCCAGCGGGTCAACATCCGTGATGTGCAGGCTGTAGGCGACAAGCGAACCGGCGGCGCTGCCGCGTCCGGGCCCAACCGGAATCCCCCGCTCGCGGGCATGCCGGATGAAGTCCCAGACGACGAGAAAGTAGCCCTCATAGCCCATGCGCTCGATGATGCTGATTTCGTAGTCGAGGCGGGCGCGGTATTGCTCCGGGTTGGGTGGGGCGATGTGCCGCAGCCGTTCCTCGAGGCCGGCCCGGACGACATGCTCGAAGTAGCCCGTCAGGGTGAACTCTCCCGGCACGGGAAACACCGGCAGGTAGTTGGGGGCCTTGCCAAACTCGAAGGTGGCCATCTCGGCAATCTTGAGTGTGTTGCGCAGCGCCTGCGGGTTTTCATTGCCCCACAGGGCCCACATCTCGGCAGCACTTTTCACGTAGTGGTCAGGTGAGTAGTGAAAGCTGCCCTCACGCAATGCCTTGCCGGTTTGCAGGCACATCAGCACGCAGTGGGCTTTGTAGTCATCCTGAGTCAGAAAATGGGCGTCATTGGTGACAACGAGCGGTATGTCAAGCCGGGCTGCCAGTTCGGTGAGCGCCCGGTTGACCTTGGTCTGGTTGTCTTCAAGCCCACGGTGTGATTGAAGTTCGAGAAAGTAGCGTCCCCGGCCGAAGATTTCGTTGTATTCCCCGATCTCACACCGGGCCTGTTCAACCCGGTCGCGCAGGATGAGCGATGCGGGCACGCCGGACATACAGGCCGAAAGGGCCACCAACCCTTCGGCGTGCCGGGCGAGCACTTCCTTGTCAATCCGGGGCTTGTAGTAGTAGCCCTCGGTATAGCCCAGCGAGGCGAGCCGGACGAGGTTTTTGTATCCCGTTTCGTCCAGAGCCAGCAGAATGAGGTGATTGGTGCCGCGTTCGCCGTCGGTGTCGGGTTTGCCACGATCATGGCGCGAACCACGGGCGACGTAGGCTTCCATGCCGATGATGGGCTTGACGCCGACTTTTTTCATGGCGTTGGCGAAGCCCATCGCGCCGAACATGTTGCCGTGGTCGGTGACGGCAATGGCTTTGAAACCCAGGCGCTGCGCCTGCTCGGCCAGCGCCTCGTGCTGGATGGCGCCGTCCAGAAGGCTGTAATCGGAGTGCAGATGCAGGTGAACAAAGTCTTCGGCCGCCATACCTCACCTTTGGGTGTGTTTCTGGAGTGCCGCTGCCAGGCAAAGACGGCAGCAGAGGCAGCCTAGCCGAAGACACAAACGGGCTTCAATGCAGTGCCCTCCAAAGCCCGGCTGGCGAATGCCGTGAGTGGCCTTGTGGCTCTGCACCCCTGTTGCCTATTGGCGGCTCTGAAGTCGTCGCGCCTGCTCGACATCTTCGGCAAAGGCCCAGACGTGCGGGCGATGTGGCAGGTACAGGACACGGACCAGGCGGCCTTCCTGCAGGCGATGGAAATCGCTGGGCAGAAGCTTCCGGCTGTGCCGGTGCATCCAGCCGCCCGCATCCCGGTAGGTGATGACGACGCGATGGCTTCCGTACTTGCGTTCCACCATCGCCTCCGTGGGCACCCCCTGGGCGACAATCTCGCTGAAATCCCTCAGCCGGTACAGGTATGAGACGGCGACGAGACCAAGAACGACGAGAAAGCCCAGGCAGAGTGCGCCGAAAAACAGGATAGCCCAAAGCATGGCGTCGCCATCCGCATTTCCCTGCTTTTTGAACGTCATGGAAGCCCGCGCGCCACCGTGCATGGTGCGGCCGGCGCAGCGGAACCGCCTAGAGCACCATGCATTCCAACTGGGAGGGCATGAGGTCTTCTTCCATAGCCGGGTCCAGTCCGCCGAGGTTGCGCGTACGCATGATGTCGCCGGAAAAAGCCTCGAAGTCCACGGCTTTGGGCAGTTTTGGCGTGCCGTGCAGAATGGCCCATTCAAGGTCCTCGAAGTAACCCCGGTGCCGGGGGTCATCGGCAATGAGTTGAAAGGCCATGCTGCGGTTGCGGATTTCATCCGAAAGGGGAATCCGGGTGATGATGTCAATGCCGGCCTCCTGGGCGTACCGCTCACCCCAGCCGGAGCCGTCATCCCGGTTGATGATCATTCCCAGAACGCGCGTCGTTCCGCCCTGCTCGGCAAAGTAACGCACCGCGCCACACAGGTTGTTGACGACATAGAGCGCCTGGTGGTCATTGCCGCCGACGAGAATGATGTCCCGCACCATGGACTTGGCAATGGGAGTGCCAAACCCGCCGCACACGACATCGCCCAGGAAGTCATAGATGATGTAGTCGAATTCCCAATCGGCAAAGCCCATCTGGGACAGCAGATCAAAACTGAGGGTGATGCCCCGTCCCCCGCAGCCGCGCCCGACTTCGGGGCCGCCAAGTTCCATAGCGAAGACGCCATGGCGTTTGAAGACGACTTCACTGATGGGCGGTACGGGGTTGGCAGCTTTGGCTTCCTGCCGCAGCGCCCAGGCTTCGAGCAGAGTTGGGAGCGACTTGCCGCCAAACAGCAGCGCGGTGGAATCGTGTTTGGGGTCGCAGCCAATCTGCAACACCCGGTGTGACTTGCTCGCCAGGTAGTAGCTGAGATTCGAGGTGATGAAAGACTTTCCGCTTCCGCCTTTACCATAGATGGCAACAACGCGACGTGCCGACATGCAGCATCCTCCACAGGGAAGGCTATGCGTCTTGAGCGTGTGGGGAAGAACGCTTTGCAACGTTACGACGCGAGACGTGGCGTTTGTGCGACGCCTGACATCAACCTACATCTGACCCGGGCTGCGGCCAAAAGTTTTTGGCGTCGAACCGGAAGCAGCCAGCTTTGGGCCGGAAGCACGGCACCTTGTATGGAGTTTTGGGCAGAACGTTGCACTGAGGCCGGCTGAAAAACAGCCGAGGTGACTGCTCGTGTTTGCAGGTTTCTGAAGTGCCCTACTCGGCCTTGCCCTTGGAGATGCCTCCCCAAGCCAAGGAAAACATCTCCAGTCCCCTGTTGGCGGCCAAGGGCAAGGCCCAGTAAGTCTGTGCTGCACTTGGTGCAACACTGGCGAACCAGACCCCTATCGCTTCTCAAAGTCGCTCTGCATCTTCCTGGCAGGTTTGGAAGTCATCTTTACCGCGCACAACCTGAGAACGTACTCGACCAATGGGCGATAGGTCGAGTTATCAAGATGCCCCTGATACCAGTCTCGATACGTTCCGTCAGACAGGCGCAGCTCAACTTCTTTGACCTCGGTGAGTAATACCCAGAGGTTGTGGGTAGCCCGATGGCAAAAACCTTTTAGCCCGTTGGCTTTCAAACCCTCCAGGCCGTCAGCTTGACAGGCTGGGCAGGGGCATTTTGCCAGCATAGCCCATTCTTCAGCATTTGGTTCTCGTCCGCGCCATTTTCCGAGATTGGCTACCAAGCGATCCCCACGTCCCGGCAACTGAATGATTCCACGTGCTGCCCGATTTCGCCAGCCGGCTGAATCAGCCGAATCCACTCCCAAAAGGATAGCCAAGTGCATGGTTGCCGTCCCTCCCAAGCCAAAAACATGCAGTTGCCAATTGCCCAATTGGTGACGTACCCGATGAAGACTATCCAGCACATTGGCATACGGTATGGCCTTCGGCACACGCAGCAGGTTAGGAACAATTCCTCCCAAAGCGACTTTTCCTTTCCGGCACAAGTGCTTGTCTGTAAGAAATGCTTTCAAGTAGTCCGACAGGTAGCGGCTAATGTGGATGACCGGTACATATCCATCGTGCCGATACTCTCGATTTATCTCCATCGTCTGATGAAAGCAGTTGAGCTGCTCCGCATCCGTCATAAAAGGTGTGGGGACAAAATCCTGTGGAATGGCGTGCCAATTGGGTTTTGCCTGTTCAACAAATTCCTCGTAGTCCTCGCGCGAGGTGCTTCCTCCCTTTGTCAACTGCTGGAAGGAACCATTGTCCAAATAGATCATCACCCCCGGAGGCACCCCCAGGAAGGCGCGCAATCCGTGGCGCATGGCAGCCTGACGACGCGCCGGGCTACTGGCGAAGTCAGCATAGGAAACCATGACCGCTTTCAGATCGGGTAAATAGTAAGGCGAATCCGGGTCCCATACACGGGGCTTCAGGTTTTTGAGGCTCAAGCCAGCAACGATTTCCATTGTGGCTACGGTCTTCCCAAAGCGTTTTGCGCTTCTTGGGCTGCCTCGTGGGCTTGCTTGAGTGCCTCAAACGCATCCTTTTCTTCACGCTCACCCTGCGATTCCGGCTTTTTGATCCGCACCAGGACGGGGAAATTTATCAACTGGCCAGACAGAATCGCTTCCCCAACATCCAGATCGGGAAGCAGCTTTGCTTCATCTTCGGCCAGTGTTTCCACAACGTTCCGCACAAACTTCTGGTCGGCTGGATTGACCATGCGCATGATGATGTAGGAATTGCACTGGGATAGGGTTGTCTCATCGAGGCGCGAGGGACGCTGGCTGATGAGAATCAATCCGACGCCGAACTTGCGGCCTTCCTGGGCAATCTGTTTGGTGATGCTAATCGCACGCAGTTCAGCGGGTGTCATGGCCCGTGCAGGAGCGAAATTATGTGCTTCTTCCAGCAGAAGAAGCACCGGCAGTTTCAGTTCGCCACTGACACGGGCTTCGAAGAGGTCATCAGCGATGATGCTGTAGATGGTTGCCTGGAAATCGCTGGTATAACCTGCCAATGCAACCACACTGATTTTCCCGTAGTTTACCAGTTGCTTTCGATCCGTCGGGATCGGTTGGGCGCTGCGAGCGATCTTCTGGTTGGTAAGCTCCATGCGGTGGAGTACTTTCGCCGCCCGGCGTGAGCGCTTCTTGATGCCTTCCAGTGTCCGGCTGTCAGTTTTGGAGTACCCTCCCATAAACTTGGGCCAACCCCAGTCCGTCAGTTTCTGCTTGCCAGTTGTGTCCTCGCTGCGCAGAACCGTCTCGCCAGCCTCAGCTAACATCGCAAGAAGCCATAAATCTGGTTTGATCCCATTGGTAAGCAACTCATGGTTCTTGAGTGTTTCAGCCAACCACTGCGTCCGTTCCTGCATTTCTTTCTCATCATCCACAATGAAACTCTTTGCAGCACGAAAGACATCGTCGAAGCGGGCACGCATCGTATCAGTCAATAAATATCCCAATGTACTGACGATCTCCGCTATGGTTTCGCCATCTTCCTCAAATATCGGGAAACGAGCATAGTAGCGCGTGACACGTTCTCGCAGCTCTGGCACATCAGCAAGTCCTGTATAGTCCCCATGCGGATCGAAGATCACAATGGGATAGTTCTTCTTCGCTAACTCCTCAATGATCCGCCGGGCTGTCCAGCTCTTGCCGGCACCTGTCATCGCCAGGATAGCCAGATGGCGGGTAACAATGGCGTGGCCATCTACCTTGACATCCACTTCAGGGCGGTTGGAGAGCGTGGCGATGTCCAAGGCGCGCTGTTGTTTCTGTTGGAGTTCACCCAAAACGACACGGGCAATGTCCTTCGCATCCGGCCGGTAGGCCGTGGAAGCCGGTTGAGGTGGGTAGCGCAGGTGATCGAGCTTCCCCTCTCTGTTGCCATCCAGCGGTTCAGCGCCCAAGATTTGACAAACCGCCGTCACCATCTCCCGGCTGAGGGAAAGCACCGTATCAAAGGGATCAGTGCGAGTAGCAGCCAATTCGTGGCCGGCTTCGGATGGAAAAAGAGGGTTCACCCGCTCGATACGCTGTACTTTGGCCCAAATGCGAATCCTTTCGGGCATCTCACTTGCTCCCGGCCGGCGCAACTGCGCATCCACGGCAATAATGTCCTGTTCCCGAATGGTCTCATGGGCCACTGCCAGGCGAAATTCACGGCTGGTGCTCTCGCCTACCAGAGTTCCCACATAGCGATCATTTCCCGGTTGTGAACCTGTGGGAGCAGTCATAACTTACCTCTTCTTGTTCTTGGCTGGTTTTAGCTGGAGGGACGGAAGAGCCAGTCCCGATGGGTCATGTAGATTGCCTGAATCAGGATACGCCGCATTTCCGCATCGCTGATTTCGCCTTGTTGCAGGCTTACCCCCAAGTGATGCCGGATCAACTTGCTATATGCGTCGGTCAGCCAGTTCGGCACACGTACAAACTTGTCGGCAATATCCAGACCGACGGGAAAGCCGTAGCCCGGCAACAATCGCGAATACAGGTACACGCGACGCGCAGCCTCAGCAATTTGATCACGGCCAAGCTCCTCGAAGATTTCGACACGGATCGGCTCAGTTGTTTCCGAAACGTGGACATAGCAACCGAGAACCTTTGGGAACCCAATGGGGCCCGGTTTGAGTGGCGCAAAATTCACCATGCTGGTACCGGGTTCGCCTGGAAGGGAGATTTCACCCTTCCGAAGCCCATCGTATTTGCTGATGTTCCAGGGTTCAGAGTACTCACCAGGCCTGAGCAACATCGCCAGGAGAAGGGTATCGGTATAGCCAAGCTTGTCCAGAAGCGACTTGGACGAATCGAGATCAGATCGTCCGTACATCTTGTTGAAGTAATCATCGTTCCCCTTCTCACGCAGGCCAAGAAAGACTCGATCCAGCAGGATGCACTCGCTGAACTCACGGAGGTCACCGCGCTCGACAACACCCGCAATGATTGGAACAGGCTTTCTCTTGCGCGCCTCCTGTATCAACCGCCGATACAGAAAAGCCATCCAGGCCAGAGGCTCGAACAGGCGACGCCTTTTCCATTCTTTGTGGTTCCCTGTCATCTGTGGATAGATGTTGACAAATGCCTCTTGGAGGAACTCATCTTTGAGCCGGCTGGCGGTTGCGGTATCGCGTGCGTAATGGTGCAGGAACAGATCGATGTCTTTTTCTGTGAAAGGTGTGTGACCTGCGTATCCCCCCATGAGATAAACCAGTGGGCCGTGGAACATCAGCACCGAGAGGTCAGGGGTACGCTCCAGTGCCGACAGTCCGCCAAGCAGCTCAGCCGTGATCCTAACAATATCAGGAAAGTCCTTTCGCTCTTTGCTGCCGCCTTCCAGATCGCCCAGAATCACAGGGTAGTAGCCGAACTGCTCCCGCTTCGCCAGACATCTCTCGCCAGTGCGCACACAATACGACCCCACCCGGAGCAGGATAGGTACCTGGCTGGAGAACTGCACGCGACCTATCCCGCCATCAATGAACGTGACCACCTCATTTTGGTACTGAGACCAGTCAACTTCTCCAACTGAAAATACCTTGAGCGGAGAGTTTGGCCGCACTCCCTTGTTTGCCTCATCCATAGCCTGACGCAGATGGGCAATAAACTTGGCTGTGTTCTTGAAGTAATTGTCTCGCAGACTCGTCGCTACTGTCAGAGAATTTTCAACCAGCCTCGTCATCAGGCTTGGCTGGCGCTGAATCTCTTCCTGAACATCTTTTTCAGTCAGGTGACGATCTTGAGTCTGGTCTGGTTTCATGCGCGCCTGACCTCAATCCCCAGTTGAGCCAAAAGTCGTCGGGCATCATCTGTTCTGAAGGTGCTGACTGGCAAGCCAGTCAACTGGCTGACGAGCCATTTAGGTGCGACCCGTTGGCCATCAACCGGGATATACCACATGTGACAGAAAGTTGCCATTCTGCTGCTTTCCCGTAGTCCCTGACGTGCAATCTCAAAGATTTGCTGTGAGCTAAGTTCAACAGTAACCCCATGAAAACTGGTTTTCTCTGGCTTGCTCGGAGCAGATGCAGGCGGGGGCGTGCCATACAGCCATTTGTAGAGCTGACTTTGCCTCATTCCAATCGCCCCCCAAGCCACGTGGACAGCCATATCCCGATGAACAAATGCCTCCCATCCTTCCAAGGCAGGCCAGTAAGCTTGTCCCAGGCAGATGAAGAGTTCCTGAAAACGGCAACCACCAGTGAGAAGATTCTTCAGCTTGTCCACAACGACCGGATGAAGTATCTGGGCACGGTGTCTCGTCATACAACAGTCATAATATGGAGTTGGGTATTCGGCAGAAATCAGTCCGAACTCGGCCGACAGGACGTAGGTATCCAGCTTCGACTCTGTTTTCTGGTTTCTGGTGTCCTGAGTCTTCCAGTAACGCCGCAAAACACGAAACAATGGACCGTCATAACGCTCAATCGCTGGCAGGAGGCCTTCCTTGTGGCTCTTACGTTGCGAACAGGACAGAATGAGAAGTCGCTCGTGATTCATCAGGAGTGATCCGGTCAGTACTGTGGAGTAGTGCAAGTCAAAGTGAACCTGATTGCAGCTATTGCTGTTGCAAAAGATAGAGACCCATGGTTCGGTCAAAGAAATAGCGCAATCACTCTGTAAGTGTAAAGATAGTTCAAATCTATCAAGCTGCTTCAGTGTAATCATATTCTGCACAGATAAACAAAAAGTGATATTTTTTGAGTTGGGAGGAAACGATGAAAGAAGAAGATATAATGCGCTATAAAAAAGCGGAGGCCGTGACATTTTCGATACTTCCATCACTCAGCTTCTTCGTTTCTGGTGCTTTTTGCGGTTTCTTTCTTACAGGATTGCCAATGTTGACCTGTGATGATTGGTTCTACTGGGTGGGGGGACGCATTCTCTGGCAGCTCGGCGGGGCAATCTGGTTTGGTATGGTCGTCTTCGATGTCCTTGAGCTGTACGATAGCGCCCTCAAGTCTGCCATCCTGGGTGCTACAGCCGGCACTGTGGTTGGGCTTGCCCTATGTTTCAACGCCGTGCTCGATGTCCTTTACCAGCCTCAGATTTGGAACGGCGAGATAACACAGGTTGAGGTAATGGAGGGAAGAATCTACCGGAAAACAGGATATTCACCCACCATCCATGCGCGCATTGGCGTTCAGACACCAGACGGAAAGCAGCTTCTCAAACTAAGCGGCAGGCAGGCTGGTTTATGGGTGGAAAAGTTTGAAGCCTGTCGCCAACGCGGCGGCAAAATACGGGTTGTGGTGCTGCGGCATCTCGATGTCGTCTTGGACGCCACCTGCCTTGCAAACGAGCGCGAAAAAGCGCCTATGTAGTTCACTGCAACCAGTTTGCGGCCTGCGCGGTGCGGCTGAAGCTACCCCGTGCGCCGTGAAGACGGCAGCCATCGTCAGCCGTGACGTGGACAGGAAAGCTTACGGCGCTGCCCCGGCAGATTCCAAAAAAGGTTGTTCAGAAACGGCGTTTCGGCGCATACTTTGAGCGCCCCACGAACCTTCCTGTTCACCGTTTGTCCTGTTTTTCCCTATGTCTGCCCTGCTTGTGGATGACTTCCCGGCGGAAGCAACGACCGGTACGCCATCAGCGGACGCCACAGAAGAAACCGCCACTGTGGTCGTCACCGAAACGTTCTGGCACTGGCGGCACGGCCGCATCCGGGTCTGGGAAACCGATCCCCACCCTTCCGGCCAGGCCATTGTTCTGCTCCATGGCTACGGCGCCATGGTCGAGCACTGGCGCAAGAACATTCCGGCGCTGGCCGCGGATGCCACCGTGTATGCCCTTGACCTCCTCGGCTTTGGCAAAAGCGACATGCCTGACGTGCACTACAGCGCCTGGCTGTGGGGAGAGCAGGTACGCGATTTTCTCGATGCCCGCCGGCTGGAGAAGGTGACAATCTTTGGTCACTCGATGGGCGGCCTGGTCGCTGCACAGTTCGCCCATGACTATCCTGAGCGGACAGCCGGACTCGTTCTCGTCGATCCAAGTGGCTACCCGCCACGGACGCCCTCTGATGCGCTTTTTCGTATCCTGCGCTTCGCTGCCGAAAACCCGCTGCTCCGCGATGTCTCCTACTGGCTGTTTGCCACACCGGACATCGCCCGGCAGGGCTTGACCTCGGCCTACTTCAACCCGGAAGCCATCACCCCCGACCTGGTTGAAGCCTTCGTGGCCCCCCTCCGGCAACCCGGCGCGAAGTATTCCTACCTGGCGGTAGCCCGTCGCCCGGATGATTTCTTTGTCAAAGCGCCCAACGGTATCCATGCCCCAACCCTTCTGGTCTGGGGCGGACGCGACCGGCTGCTCCCGCCACGCTTGCTCAAACCCTTCCGCGAGCTGATTCCCCATGCGGAATCCGTCGTCATCCCGGATACCGGACACTGCCCCCAGGATGAAACGCCGGTGGCCTTCAACCTGGCCGTACAGCGGTTTCTGCGGATGAATGTTTTTGAACTTGGTTGATTGCAGGTTGCTTTTTCCGTCCCTGCCGTGAGGGCTTTGCTTATGAATGCAACAGCTTCCGTGTTGTACCCCAAGCCAACCACGAAGCCGGTCGCCTATGACCCGGCGCCACGGCGGATTGGCTACGGCACCTGGCTGGGCGTCACTCTGCTGTGGTCGTCGTTTTTCTTTGTGACGGCCCTGGCTGCCCTTCAGCTTGCCGCCGCCCTGCTTCAGATACACCTCAACCTGACCCACCTGGCGCTGGCCTTTGGGCTGCACGTGGGAATGGCCGTTGCCTTGGCGTTCATCATCGGTTTTCTCAACCGGCAACTCGACCCGACCGGTGAAAAGCGCGCCCAGCGCAATGCCGCCATTCAGGCCAAGTATGCCGGCCGGGTGCCCACCTTCGTTTCGCTGCCGGGCAGCCTCGTCTCGGCCTGTCTGTTCTTTGGCACAACGGTATTGGTGATGCAGGTGTCAGGCGCAGCCTTGGGCTGGGCCGTTGTCGGGCTTGGGCTGCTCCTCAACCTGCCGGCGGCGTTTGTCGGCGCATTTCTGACAGGCGTTGTGCTGCGCCGCATTCAGGCGCGGCGCAACCGGCAACCCCAAGGCTGAACTTGGCCAGCCTCGGTTCTCCCATGCGGGTTTACCTTCCAAGACTGGGCCTCATTCTGCTGGGGATGGTGGCGCTGGGTGTTCTCCCGGCGCGGCCGTCCCCGACCTGCTGCTTCTGGAGCGGTTGTTTCTTTCGTCCGGTCACTGCATCTTCTGCCATGCCTTCCTCTCCTCCCGTATCGGCCGCCGTTCTGGCGCGGGATGCGCGCTACGCGGCTGACATCCGCGATCTGACCCCCAAGCTCATCGAAATCCGGCACGACCTGCACCAGCATCCCGAACTCTCGAACCGGGAAGAACGCACCGCCCGCATCGTCGCCGAGCGGTTGCGGGCGTTGGGGCTGGAAGTCCAGACCGGGATTGCCCACCACGGCGTCATTGGTGTACTGCGCGGCGGCAAGCCGGGCAGGGTCATTGCCATCCGCGCGGACATGGACGCCCTGCCCATCGAGGAAATCCGCGACACTCCCTACAAATCGCGGCACGCAGGCGTCATGCACGCCTGCGGCCACGATGTTCACACAACGGTGGCGCTGGGCGTGGCCGAAGTGCTTGCCAGGTACCGCGCCGAACTGCCTGGCACGGTGAAATTCATTTTCCAGCCGGCAGAAGAAGGCCCGCCCCGGGGTGAACGCGGCGGAGCCAAAATGATGCTCGAAGAAGGCGCCTTTGACGCTCCCACGCCGGATGCCATTTTCGGCCTCCACTGCATGCCCACCATTGAAGTCGGCTCCATCGGGTACTGTGAAACCTCCGCCATGGCCAGCGCCGACCGGTTTCTCATCACCATCCGCGGTAAAAAAGTTCACGGCGCTTATCCCCACGAAGGCATTGACGCCATCGTGACGGCAGCAGCGGTCATCGAGCAGTTGCAAACCATTCGGAGCCGGCGGATTGATACCCAGTCGCCCCTAGTGCTCTCCATCGGGAGCATTCACGGCGGCAACCGCTTCAACATTCTGGCCGATGAAGTCCGCATGGAAGGCACCGTGCGTACGCTTGACCCGGACGTACACGCCCGCATCGAGCCGCTGATGCGGCAGATTCTCAAGGGCGTCACGGAAAGCCACGGCGCAAGTTATGAACTCGACTACGAACGCATCGTCCCCGTGACCGTCAACCACGCTCCGCTCGTCGCCCAGATGCTTCCCACCATCCGGCGCATCGTGGGTGAAGGACATCTCGTGCCGACCCGTCCCCAGATGGGAGCAGAGGATTTTTCCTACTTTGCCAACCGCGTGCCGGCCTTTTTCTACTTCCTCGGCGTTGGAAACAAAGCCAAAGGTATCACGGCGATGCTCCACACGCCTGATTTCGATGTGGATGAACAGTGCCTTCCGGTTGGCGTCGCTGTGATGGCAGCCATGGCGACAGACTGGCTTGAAAGCGCAGCCGCAGCCCCATCGCCGGCAGTTCCTGCGAAATAAATGTTTTTCCGGCCTGCCCCAACCAACACGAAGGACACCGGACACATCTTGAGCCACAACACAGGTCGGCTGGCACTGACCTCAAGACTTTGACGACACACAGGATTTCGCACCTATGCAAACACAGGTTCACACCCGCTTTGCCGGTTCAGGTTGGGGGCTGCTGCTCGCGCTGATGTTCCTCCTCCCAACGGTCATCCCAGCGTTTGGAGGACAACGCTTCAACGCCCGCCTTGACAACCTGGCCGGGCAACTTGTCCGCCAGTCGCGGGATGCGGCCGACCGCCTCGAACGCGACTATCGCCGGAGCTTCAACAACAACCGGCGCGACCTCCAGCGGCTCTACCAGGCGCGGATGTTTGTCGCCGGGGCCGAACTCCTGGCGCAGATGACCCGTGAAGGCCGCTCCGAAGCCGAACTGCTCGAAGCCGTTGATTTTCTCCGCAGCCAGGCCAACTTTGAAACGGGCTGGAGCGGTCTGCGCAGCACGCTCGACGACATCAGCCGCGAACTGCGGTTTGGTGGCAGCGGCAATCCCGGCTTCGACCCCGGAGATGGCCGCCAGGGCGGACGCCGCAACAATGGCGACTGGCAGGATGGGCAGGTCAGCGGACGCATGCGATGGTTCGGGCGGGTGGATGATGAAATCTACATTTACGTCCAAGGCGACACTGCCCGGACGCAACTCATCTCCGGGCAACCAACGCTCAACGAACGCTTCACCTTTACGAGTCCCCTTCCCCGGCGGCCACTCACCGTGCGCGTCAACCGCCTGCGCGGCCGCGGACGGGTCGAGGTCTTTCAGCAACCCTCTGCCAACAACAACTTCACAGCCGTCGTTCGCATTGTTGACCGGGGAAGTGGCGCCACGGACATGGAGTTTGAAATGTTCTGGTAGCAGGGTCCGCCACCGGCTTCGCCACCTCCGGCGGAGCGGGCGGCAGACTGACTTGCCGCCTTTCCCGGCGTCGGCCAAGCTGTACAGCAGGACTGCGCCCGGCCACGGAAACCATGCCAACCAACCCCAATCAGCCTGATGTCGGTGCCGTTCGGCTGCTGTCACGCACTTTTTTTCACCGTGGGCGCGTGTTTGAGACTTCGCACGACGCCATTGAGCTGGCTTCCGGCGCGCGGCTCGAGCTCGATGTGATTCACCACCTTGGCGGAGCCGCTGTCCTGCCCCTCTTTGAAAACGACGACGTTGTGCTTATCCGGCAGTATCGCCATCCGGCCGGGCAAGTGTTGCTCGAAGCCCCGGCCGGACGGCTCGAACCGGGCGAAGCGCCAGCAGCGGCTGCGCACCGGGAACTCCGGGAAGAAACCGGCTACCAGGCCTCCACCCTGACGTTCGTGACAAAGTTTTACGCCCTGCCCGGCTACAGCACGGAAATCCTGTACTGTTTCCTTGCCACCGGACTGACTCCGGGCCCGCAAAGCCTGGACACCGATGAGGACATCCGCACAATCCGCCTGCCGTTTGCCGAAGCGCGGAACCTCGTCTATCAGGGGGGCATCGTGGATGCCAAAACCATGATGACCATCCTGCTTGTGGATGCCATGCGCCACGGACAGACGGCTTTTCCGGCCAGTCCAGCACCGGACCGGCGCTGAAACGGCGTTACACCGGGCAGATGTCACCCCGGACGGGAGAGATTCTGCATCCTGGACACGGGAACGATTTGCCGTCGTGACCGCCAGCCGTTAGCCTTTCATGGCTTTGTGCTTCGTAAGCTTGATTCGTAAGCTTGACCGGCGTTGTGCCGCAACAACCGGCACAACCCGCGTATCCCGGCTTTCTGTCCGGTGGGATGCATGACTGATGTACAGCCTGCAATTTGAAACCATTTACCCGATTGTCGAACTCAAGGCCAAAAAAGGCGTCACCGTGACGGAAGTGGACCCGGATGGACTCGGCGCGGCCGTGGGGCTGCGGCCGGGCGACCGCATTCTGGCCGTCAACGGGCGCAAAGTCCGGGATTATCTGGATTTTCAGTTTTATACCGGCTCGGAAGACACCGTGGCACTCACGGTCATTCACCCGGATGGCGCCACCCGCCAGCTTCATGTCGAAGTCGGCGAAGGCGAGATATGGGGACTGGACTTTGAAGCGTTCAAACCCCGGCAGTGTGGCAACGAATGCCTGTTCTGCTTCTGTGAGCAAAACCCGCCGGATGCGCGTCCGTCGCTGTTTTTCCGGGATGAAGACATCCGGCTGTCGTTCCTGCACGGGAACTACACGACGATGACGACGCTCACGGACGAGGAATTCAACCGGATTGTCGAGCAGCGTCTTTCGCCCCAGTATGTCTCCGTCCATGCCACCGACCCCGAAGTGCGGCGGCATCTGCTGGGGCGCAAGCAGGCGGATGACATTCTTGGCACCATGCGGCGGCTGCTGGCCCACGGCATCGAACTGCACGCCCAGGTTGTGCTGTGCCCAACCATCAATGACGGCGATGTGTTGCGCCGTACCATCTATGACCTGGCAGCACTCCATCCCGAAGGGGTGAGTTCGGTGGCCATTGTCCCGCTCGGACTGACAAAGCACCACCGGAAACGCCACCTGCTCGTGGCGCCCACCGACGAATGGGAAGCCGGCATCATCGAACTGGTCACGCCCATCCAGCAGGAACTCAAACGTCGCTACGGGACGAGTTTTGCCTTTCTGGGCGATGAGTTTTACATCCGCGCCGGAGTACCCATTCCCCCGGCGCGCCACTATGGCGACTACCCCCAGATTGAAGACGGGGTGGGCATGGTCCGGCGCTTCATGGACAGCTTCCAGAAGGCCGTGCGGCGGCTGCGGAAACGTCCGCTGCAGGGGCCGTTTCTGCCGGTCACAGTGGCTACTGGCGCCCTGTTTGCTTCACACCTCTCGCGCCTGGCGGAGCAGCTCAATGCGGAGTTCGGCACCCGCCTGCACGTGGTTGCCATTCGGAATGAATACTTCGGCCCCGAAGTCAACGTGTCCGGACTGGTGACGGGCAGCGATCTCATCGCCATGCGGGACCACTTCAAAGGCGAGCATCTGCTTATCCCCAATGAAATGGTGATGGGCGAACGGCATCTGTTCCTCGATAACCTGACGCTGGCGGATGTCCGCCAGCGACTCGGCATGGAAGTCCATCTGGCCGGGATGACGGGTGAAGATTTCGTGGCGGCGGCGCTCCGTACAACCTGTGCCACACCGCCGACAGTGGCACGCTTCTAAAAACGGTTCGATGATGAAGGCATTCTCTGTGTCCTGTGAATAGCCATGTTGCAGAACATCCGCGCCTATCTCGATTATCAGCCAATTGATCCGCTGGTGAATTTCCTGGAGGTCAACCCGGAGCGCATCATCCGGTCCTATCACTTCACCTCGGAACTGTCCCGGCTCACGGCGCGGCTCATCGAGGGCATTGCCGCACCCAAAACCTCCGAAGCCGCCCGACTGATTACGGGCCCCCGGGGCGCCGGAAAAAGCCACACGCTGGCCGTGGTGCGGGCCCTGGCCTGTACGCCCAAGACCCGTCATCTCGTGTCCGGCAACCCACCGCTGGCCAACGCGGTCAAGCGCCTCGAAGGCACGACGTTTTTGCCGGTGTATCTCTCCGGGGCCCCGCTTCTCAACGAAGTGACGGATTTCCCCACGCTGCTGCGCACGGCGCTGGCCAACATCCCCGACACCCCCATTGCGTTTGACGACACGCAGTGGTTTTCCGTCCTCGAAAGCCAGCAGGTTTGCGAACTCCTCGCCAGCAAGCTGTTTCCCGGCATGGCGCTCCTGTTTGTCGTGGATGACATTTCCGATGTCTTCCGCGCGCCCCGGCGGGCCCTGGTGCAGGAAACTCTCGACTGGCTGACGAAACTGGCCGAGAAATCCCGCAGCCTGCCCTTTGCGCTGCTGCTGGCGCTCGATAGTGATGTCACGGCTGCGCATACCGGCACAGCGGCCCGTCTGACAGCGGATTACCAGACGGATACCCTCACGCTGGATAACCTGCGCCGGATCACCGACCAGGCGGTGTTTCGCAAAACCCCCCAGCAACGGGCCGAACTGGCGGCGCTCTACCAGGAAACCCTCAAGGCACTTCCGCGCTTTCACTGGAGCGAAGAAGAATTTTGCAGCCTCTACCCGGTTCACCCGGCCGTGCTGGAAGTCGCCCCCGGACTTTCCACCTACTGCGAAAGTTTTTCCCTGTTCAGTTTCATCAACGGGATCATCGGCGGTGCCCTGCGGCGACGGCCGACGCAGCTCATTTCACTCGATGACCTGTTTGACAAATACGACTTTGAGCTGAAGCGCCACCCGACCCTGTCCCGCGCCGTCGCCGTCTATGACTACCTTTCGACAATGCGGCTTCCGGCACTCAGTTTCGAGCAGCGCATCCCGGCCAAACTCCTGCTCAAGGGGCTGTTTCTCTACTCGCTCGTCGGGCGTTCGGTCAGCGCCGATGAGCTCACCAACGCGATGATGCTGGGTGATATTGGCTACAATCAGGCCACGCTCCTGCTGGACGACCTCTACACCCACAGCGAAGGGCAAATCGTCAAGGAAGGCATCGGGGCGACCTGTCGCTACAGCCTGACCGTCATCGAGCAGTTTGATCCAGAGGCGCGCCTGAAAGTCGCCCTCGCCGAAACCCCCAACGATGACACGCTCGATGCCCTGCTCGTCACGCTGGGCGGCAGTGCGCTGTTTCACGACTTTCCCTTCACCCTCGATGCCCTTTTGCTGAGCGGCGCAAAATCCTACCGCGACGAGTTGACCGTGCCGTGGCGCAACACCGGACGGCGGGGCATCGTCAGCTTTGGGACGCCATCGGAAATCTTCACCAATCCGCCCGTCGGCATCGAACGCAGCGGCGATCTGTTCACACCCTCGGCCATTGTCATTCCGACCGAGGATGAAGCTGACGCCAAGCCGTCCATCACCTACCACTGGGCGGATGAACTCTGCGAATACGACTGGCAACTGTGCATTGAACGCAGCCAGTCGCCGGGCGGGCCCGATGGCAGTACAACCACGCCGAGCCTGCTCTACTGGCGGCCGGCGCCTCTTACCGAAGGCGAGGCCGAAGTTCTCAAGTCGTTGTGGATTGCCTATACGCGGGGCGAAGACGTATTTGGCGATGAAATTGCGGAGCGCGTCGCCGCACTTGAAGCTCAAACCCGCACGCTGTTTCTGCGCCACTACGTCGAAGAGGGCGAACTGCTGTCCGCCAATGGCGACAGTTACCGTCTGGCGCAACTGTTCCCCGGCGGGCTTCCCCGTACGTTCAGCGAGTTTCTCAGCACGGTCATCCGCAAGCCTCTTGACCTCCGGTTTCCGGCCCATCCGGTCTTTCCGGCCCCGCTGACGGAACGCGAGACGAAACGGCTGGTGCTGGGTCTGCTGGGCGGACTGAATCCGACGGACCCCACCGTACAGGAAATGGCGCGGCACTTTGCGCTGCCCTTTCACATTGTCATCGAGCGGGAAGGACTCTACCAGCTCGCCATGGACCGCGACGAGGCGCTGGGCGAACCGTGCATCAGCGAGGTCTTGCGGCTGGTTGAAGCGGCCGGCTCAGATGCCGTCCCGGTTCAGGTGGTGTACCAGACGCTGCGCCGTGAGCCTTATGGATTGCTCGAACCGGCCCAGCAAACCGTCATGATGGCGCTCATCGCCGGCTGGCGCATCGAGCTGGTGGATGTTTCCGGGCTGCGGATTTTCACGGCCGCTGAACTCACCCAGGATGTGAGTTTCCGGCAGTATGGGTCCGTCCGCCGTACGGCGGCGATTACCTACTCGTCAGAAACCCTCTCCGAATGGTGTCGGCTGCTGACCGAACGCTTTGACCTGCCGGATTTGGCTACCGACCGGAAGCAGGTACGGGAAAGTCTGGCGCAGTGGTACCAGAAATGGCTCAACTACCGGCTGACGGAACGGTTTGCCGCGCTGCCGCCAGAAATGCTGACGACGCGCACCTGGCAGCTCATCATCACCTGCAAACGCTACTTTGAAACCACGGCGGCGGCTGTCGAAGCCGTATTGTTCGAGCGCATTTCGCTGGAGATGGGGCTGGCGCGCATTGTGGACATTTTTGCCGCCAACCCGACGATCTATCAGCGGGCCGTCATTGACCTGCGCGTTCTGGTGGAGTTTCTCGACTGGCTGCCGTTCTACGTCATGGCCAAGGCATACACGCTCAGCGCCCTGCCGGCAGCCGATGCCGACGCGCGCAATGCGCGGCGCGAGTTGGGTAACTTTTTCGAGCATCCACACCGGCTGCTCGACGAAGACAAACGGTTGCGCTTTGAGCAGGTTTTTGAACGCTTCAAGAAGCACTACATCGAGGACTGCATCGCCCGCGACGAACAGGCCACGAAAAACCTTGACCTCTCCCCGCTGACGGAGTTTCTGGGCAGCCCGACCTGGCGGCTGTTCGAGACCCTGTCCCGCCTGACCATTGCCGACCGGCAGTATGCCGCCCGCGCCAACCGCATGCTTTCGGACATCAGCGCCCGGCGGCGCAACCTGCACCTGCGCGAGTTTCTCGACCACCAGCCACTGGTCAGCGGCCTCATCCAGCGCCGGTTCATGCCGCCCCTCTCCAGACAGCTTGAACAGCTCAAAACGACGGTCCATCAGGCGCTTCAGCACTTCCGCCAGTGTGTGACGCAAAACCGGAGCCTCATTCAGCAGGGGCTGCGGACGCTGGGACTGGCCGAGCCGGAAGAGCGGCTTGTCACGGCGACACTGGCGGCGCTGTCCTCTTCGACTCCGGTAACGGAGCTGGTCATCGCGCCGGAAACCATTGATGTCATCAACGCGGCACTGATGGCCGGCAGTCCGGTGGTTCCGGTTCCGGTGCCGCTTCCCTTTGCGCCGGGAGAATCCGCCACCAAGGCCGATCTGGCGGCCCGGTTTGCCGAGTGGCTGGCCGGACTGCCGGACGACACCGTCATTACCTTTGATGGTCAGGAATCCACCTTATGATGACACGCTTCACCGTCCCAAACCGCCCAACATCCGCCGAATATGCCACCGTCTGTCTTCAACCAGTCCGCCGGTGGGGCCGGCCGCTGGTGGTCTGGCTTTTGCTGTTGGGCTGTGTCGGAGCGGGACCCTGCGGCTACCGCCGGCTGGATACCGGGGGCGCTTTTCCACCGGAAGTCAAAACCCTTGCGGTTCAGCCCTTTACCAACCAGACGCTGCGCTACCGGGTCGAGCAGCGGTTCACCCAGGCCGTTATCGAGGAAATTCTGCGCCGCCGGCTGCCCGTTGTCCTGACCAATCAGCCGGAGCAGTCCGACGCCGTGCTTTCCGGCGACATCCTCGCGGTGACGACCGGCCAGGCGCTGGTGGACAATCGCGGCACGGTGCGGCTGTTCCAGGTGGCGATCCGTTCGCGCGTCACCCTCCGCGACCAGACCCGCAACCGGGTGCTGTTTGACCAACCCAACCTCGAATTTCGCGGCGAATACGAGTTTTCTTCCGATCCACGCTCGTTCTTCAACGAAGAAGACCCGGCGGTGGAGCGTCTGGCCCGCGATTTTGCGCGCAGCGTCGTCACCACCATGCTGGAACGGTTCTGAACGCGATGCTGAACGGGCAGACGGGCAGACAGGCGGGTGGCGCAACTAACGAAGGTGATGCGCCAGGGCCAGAAATTCGCGCAGAAACTGTGCCACTTCGAGCTTTTCGGCCGGCGTGGCGGTGGCGGCCACTTCCACATGCCCGATGGCCGGGCTGATCAGAACGCGGCAACGCCCCCCCAGTCCCCGCGCCAGCCACTGGGTTTCGGAACAGGGCACGACGGCATCGTGCGCCCCGTGCACGAGAAACACCGGACACCGTACCCGGGCCAGTACGTCATGCGGAGAAACGCTGCGCAGCGCCGCGCGCCGCTGTGCGAGCTGCCGTCGCAGCACCGGCAGGACGGCTGTACCGTTGCCGCCCCATAGTGCCTGCAGGGTGGCTTTTCCCTCCGGCGACAACCGTTCCGCCTGCTCACGGGCTTTGTCCGTCTCCCCCCACAGCCAGTACCGCAGGGCTGCCCGTCCGGGTTCGACCTCCGCCGGCGCAAACAGCGCAGCAGCGTACTCATAGGCAAACAGCAGGACGCCATAGGGATCGGCCGGCATCCGGAGTGTCTCGCCACCGGGCGTCGGGATTTCATTCGTCAGCAGGAAGTTGGCCACCCGCTCCAGATCGTCGTGGGCGCCAACGGCGAGGACGTAGCCAATGCTGGGGGCAAAGCGCCGGTCAGCGGCTGTCACCAGGCAGAGTCCGCCGGCAAAGGACAGGCCCATGACGCCTACCCGCCGGTGGGTCTGCCGGTGGAGCGCCTCCGCCGACCACCCAATCAGCTCCACAGCGCTCTTTTCAATGCGGTAATCGGCCAGCGAAGGCACGTGGGGCGTCAGCACCAGCAAGCCTGTCGCCGCCAGCGCCTGTGCAAAGGCTTTCAGCCGGGCTTCATCCATGCCGTCCTTGTGAATGCCATGCACCAGCACGAGCGCCGGCACATCGGACAGCCCTTCAGGCCGGTACAGGCGCGCCTGCACGGAACCTGACCGGGTGGGGAACGTCGTCGCCTCGGAGGCGACCGGATATCTGGCCAGCCAGCCAAGCTCCTGCCGGGCAGCGTATGTGGCTACCGCCGCCACCCGTGCATCACTGATGCCCCATAGCAGGCCTAGCCAGCACAGGTGGATGACCCAGCGCAGGGGCTTTCGCAACGTATTTCGTTCCGCGTGTGAACGGATCATTGCATGTTGGCAGCGGGGTGGAGCTGCCCCATCAATCCGGTTTCGACGGTACTCGGCGTGATGACGGCGCGCCTGACCGTGATGCCATCCCGTGAAGGGAGTTCGAGGGGGCGACCGTTGACCGTCACGGATACCGCCTGCCGCGCCCCAAGCGAAAGCACGATTTTTTCCTTGGCGCGATAGAGCCGTACGTCATCCGGCAGCAGGATGAACTCCTCCTGCTTGCCGCTGTCCACCTGGATTCTGGTCCAGCACTTCCCAGTGGCGCGCAACTCCAAAACCAGTTCATCGGCAGGTGACGGCAATGCCGGTGCGGGCGACGGAGCCGGTGCCGTCGCGGTGGCTGGAGGCGGCTCGGCGCCTGGGGCGGGCGGCGTCTGGGGCGAAGAAGTCTTCTGCGACGAAAGCAATGGGTAGCTGAGGAACTTCCACCAGCCGGGAAAAGCATAGGAAGTGCCGGCAACGACGATGACCACTACGGAGAGGGTCAACGTCAGCAACAGGGCATTGCCGGTTTTGGGTGGCGGAAGGAACTCCGGCGTGCGGCTGACTTCCTCATCCGTCGGAATCCGTGGACTGCCCGACTGCCGTTCATAAAGCTGCAGGGCACGGTCCTCGTCATAACCGATTGCCCGCGAGAGCTGGCGGATGAAAGACCGGTTGTACAGTTCGCCCGGCAACTCCCGATAGTCGTCGCGCTCAATGGCATGCAAAAAACGAATGGCAATGTTCGTCACCCGTGAGATTTCTTCAAGTGACTTGCCACGCGCTTCGCGCTGCTGCCTGAGTTCCTGTCCCAGCGTTGCCATGGCGGAGTCCTGCTCTGGGCTTGAAAAGCTAAGTGCCGGGCTTTTTTGTCGCAAGCATTTGTGTCATTTAAGCGAATCATGCCCCTGATTACGCCTATTTCTGATGATGGTAGTCATGCGGCGCGGCGACTGTCAAATCAGCCGTCACCCAGGCAGCCGATGCGTTGCAGTCACTTTGAACCGAGGAGCTACGTCATGAAGCCTGACGGAACAACGGACAAGACACGCCGCCACCTGTTGCAAACCCTTCCCGTCCTGCTGGGCCTGTTGCTGACCGGTTGCCAACCGGGCTCCCCCCCCAGCCAGCCAGCAGCGGCTCAGCCAACGGCGCGCCCGGATAACAAACCGTCACCACCTGCCTGCCCCATCTGTGGTATGCCGGTCATCCGGGAGGAAAGCGAAAACTTCTTTGAAGCGACCATCCCCAATCAACCCCCTGTCCTGCTTTGTTCGGCCGTGTGCGCGGTTGTTTACACCGACCGCCATCCCGAAGTGACGCGCCTGGATGTGTTCGACTACCAGCGCCGGACCCTCGTCCCGGCCCAGACGGCGTTTCACCTCTACGAATCCAAACTCGAAGTTCGGGCGGCCATGCCCCCCGTCACGGCCTCTTTTGCCGTTCGGAGTGACGCCGAAACGGCCCGGAAAGCCCACAGCGGACGGGTTCTGACCTGGGAAGAGCTGCGGCGCGCCATTCGTCAGACCAACTACTACAAAACCTCCCCCTGACAACGTTTTCCCGGTGCATCCCATGAAGTTCATTCTGGCTTCGGCTTCTCCCCGGCGCATCGAGTTGCTCACGCTGGCGGGCTATACGTTTGAAGTCTGTCCCACCGATGCCGACGAGACGCCGGATGCACGCGAGACCCCGGCGGAGTACGTCCAGCGGGTGGCCCTGGTCAAAGCCAAAGCCGTGCCCATCTCCGAACCGGCGCTCATCCTGGGCGCGGATACCACCGTTGTCCTCGACGGGCAGCTTCTCGGCAAGCCAGCCGATGCCGAGGCTGCGGCCCGGATGCTGCGCTGCCTGAGCGGACGCCAGCACGAAGTCCTGACCGGTGTGGCCCTGCGCCGGACGCCGGATGAACGGTGTCTCGTCACCTACGAACGCACCGTTGTGACCTTCGATGATCTCTCCGAAGACTGGATTGCGGATTACATCGCCTCTGGTGAACCCTTCGGCAAGGCCGGCGCTTACGCCATCCAGGGGCGGGCCGGCACGCGCATTACCCACATCGAAGGCAACTACCAGAATGTCGTCGGGCTGCCGGTCAGCACAGTCAACCGGCTGCTGGCAGCCATGCACTCCTGAAACGACACACCTGAATCAGCCTGCGCTTCCGGTGGCCCTTCCTGCACCCGATCCACAGACAGGGCGGACTACCGTTCTGCCACACATGTTTCCAGGCAACGGCCAGAAGAAGTGGCTTTGTTTTTTTGACTTGGCATAGCCTGAATTGTACGTTGGTTCACGAAAGGTCATTCCCCCTTGCTGTCGCGGCAGCCTTCACCCCCCTATGTATCCGCAGGTGAACGTCCCCAAGCGTTCTTCTCTTTCTGTCGAGGAGACACTGCATGCCGTTTCCAACGCTTGATCCCATCCCCCTGCCGGCCCCGGTATGGCTGTTCAAGGTACTGCACATCGTCACCCTGTCACTGCATTTTGTGACGATTTACCTCATGGTCGGCGGCCTGACGCTGGCTGCGCTGTGGAACTTCCGCAGCCGAAACGACGCTGACACCCCGCTGTATGGCGCTTCGGCCGATCTGGCCCACCGGCTGCCCGTGGTGATGACCTACCTGGTCAACCTGGGTATCCCGCCGTTGCTGTTTGCGCAGGTTTTGTATGGGCGCGCCCTTTACACAAGCAGCATTCTCATTGGTGTTTACTGGCTGGCCGTCATTTTTATTCTTACGGCAGCTTACTACCTGCTCTATGTAGCGGCCCGCCGGGCGGACCAGCGGCGCACCTTCTGGTGGTTGAGCCTGCTGTCACTGGTTGGTGTGACCTACATCGGACGCATCTACGCCACCAACCTCACCCTGATGCTCCGGCCCGAGGTCTGGCTGGAGCTGTACCGCGCTGACCCGCTTGGTGCGCAGCTCCCGACCGGCGACCCGACGACGCTGCCCCGTTTCCTCTTCATGATGCTGACGTCCTTTGCCGTCACTGGCGCGGCGCTGCTGGTGCTGGCGCAGTTTGGCCAGGCTGAAACGGATGTCCGGGCACTGCTCCACCGTTGGGGAAGCTGGCTTGCCGGGCTGGGTGGACTGCTGGCGATAGGTACAGGCGTTTGGGTTCATGCGACCCAACCGGCGGTTGTCAAAGCCGCCCTGGCTGACCATGCCTTTTACGCCTGGAGCCTGCCGGGCTTTCTGGCCTGTGCCGGACTGTTGGCCCTGTTTGGGTTCCTGTCCTTGAAAGTAACGGGTTGGATACCTGCCATTGGCGCGGCCGCCACCGGCTTCCTGGCCACGGTCATGGCGGTCATCGCCCGGGATGGAATTCGTGACCTGACCCTGCTCGCCAAGGGTTTTGATGTCTGGCAGCAGCCGGTCGCCGCCAACTGGCAAGTCGTCGTGCTCTTTCTTGTGCTGTTCGTCGCCGGACTTGGCGCGATTGGATGGATGATCCACGTACTGGCCAAAGCCAAAGGAGTTGCCCGCCATGCCTGATGTGCCTGCCACGGAACACACCCTGGAACAGACTGAAGTCGCCACGGATGCCACCCGCCGTACCTTTGTCGCCCTTGGCATCGGGGCGCTGGGCGCCTGTTATGCCGGACTTATCGGCTATCCGGTGTACCAGTATCTCGCCACACCGGCCCGCAAGGCCGCCGCTCAAGGGGCGGTGACGCAGGCCGTCCTGGATGGGGCGGACAAACTTCCGCCGGGTTCTTCCCTGATGTTCAAGTTCGGAACGACGCCCGCCATGCTCATTCACCACACGGACGGCAGTTGGGTCGCACTGGGCGCGGTCTGTACGCACCTGGCCTGTACGGTGAGTTATGAGCCGGAACAATCCCGGATTTACTGCGCCTGCCACGGCGGAGTGTATGACCCGAAGACGGGTCAGAACGTCGCCGGCCCACCCCCCAAACCCCTGACCCGCTACAGTGTGGAGGTTCAAGATGGACGCATCGTGGTCACCAAAGCCTGATGTGACGCGCCCCCGCTCGCTCACCACCGCCGTTTACGAGTGGGTGGACGAACGGCTGGGACTGGAAGAAATCCTGGCGCTGGCGCGCAAGAAAACCGTCCCCGACCACAAGCATTCGTTTTGGTACTACTGGGGCGGCATTTCCCTGTTTTTCTTCTTCGTACAGGTTTTCAGCGGCGTCCTGCTGCTGGTCTATTACCGGCCCGGCGCGGAGGCGTATGAATCCGTCCGCCAGATTACCTACGACATCCAGTTCGGGTGGCTCATCCGCTCGGCGCACTCGTGGTCGGCGAACCTCATGGTGTTTGCCGTCTTCGTGCACATGTTTTCGGTCTATTTCATGAAGGCTTACCGCAAGCCCCGCGAGTTTGGCTGGTGGAGCGGCATGGCCCTGCTGGCCCTGACACTGCTGTTTGGTTTCAGTGGCTATCTGCTCCCGATGGATGACCTGGCCTACTTTGCCACCAAAGTCGGGCTGGAAATCCCGGCCGCCCTGCCGCTGGTGGGCACCTTCCTGACGGACATCGTCCGCGGCGGCCCCGAAGTGAGCGAAACGACCATCCAGCGGTTCTTTGCCCTGCACGTCGTCATCCTGCCGCTCATCTACCTGCCCATCCTGGCCTTTCACCTGTGGCTCGTGCAGAAGCACGGCAATGCCCTGCCGCCCAGTGAAGAAGCCAAGCCGGAAAGCGAACGGCGGACGATTCCCTTCTTCCCCGATTTCTTCTCGCTCGATTTGGGTATGTGGCTCATTGCCCTCAACGTGCTTTCGATTCTGGCATCGTTGTATCCGTGGCAGTTGGGGCCGCAGGCCGACCCACTGGCCCCGGCGCCGGTGGGGATTCACCCGGAATGGTACTTCATGAGCCAGTTTCAGGTGCTCAAGGTCTTCGGGCGCTGGTTTCCCGGTGCAGCCGGTGAGGCGCTGGGTATTTCCCTCTTTACCCTCGCCATTGTCATCTGGGCTGCGATTCCACTGTTTGACACCCGCACCGCCAGCGGACGGCGGGCGCAGATGGCGACGTATTTTGGCTACTTTGCCCTGCTGGGCATGATTGTCTTCAGCATCTGGGGCTATCTCGACCTCAAGTAACCCCTTGGAGCCTTGCGTTATGAACTATCCATTCTGGGATGTTCCCTTTCTTGGTAGCGGCTGGATCATCGGCCTCATTGCCATCTTTCACGTCATGATTTCGCACTTTGCCGTGGGCGGAGGCTTCTACCTGCCGATGGCCGAAGCCAAGGCGCTGCGGGAAGGACGCGAAGACTGGCTGCGCACACTGCGCGACCATGCCCGGTTCTTCATCATTCTGACCGGTGTATTTGGCGCGGTGTCAGGCGTGGGCATCTGGTTTGCCATCGGGCTGGCGCACCCCGAATCCACCAGCACGCTCATCCACAACTTTGTTTTCGGTTGGGCGATTGAGTGGGTGTTCTTCATCGTCGAGCTGACGGCAGCCGCCGTGTACTACTACGGCTGGGACAAGCTTCCCCGCCGCACCCACCTCATCGTGGGCTGGATTTATGCCTTCTGCGCGTGGATGAGTCTGGTCATCATCAACGGCATCCTGACCTTCATGCTCACGCCCGGCGCGACCTGGCTGGGTGCTGCCGGCACGGGACAGGAGGCGGCCTATTTCTGGCAGGCGTTTTTCAACCCGACTTACTTCCCCAGTCTCGTGCTGCGGACGCTGGTGTGCATCTCCATGGCTGGGGTGTATGCCCTCATCACCGCCAGCCGGATTGATCCAATTGCCGAACCGCAGCTCAAGGATGAACTCATCCGCTGGTCGGCGAAGTGGCTCCTGCCCTCGTTCATCCTCGTGCCGATCTGCTTCTTCTGGTACTTGGCCAGTGTGCCGGAATCCCAGCGCGCCCTGCTCAATCTGGGCATCTCCACCATCGGACAGGGCACGTTCACGCAGGTAACGCGCGCCGCCACGGTTGTCGTCATGACCTCGGCGACCATTCTGGCCTTTGTGTACTTTTCGGCCTGGCGCAACTCACGGCACTTCAACCTGGGACGCGCGCTGTGTGTCCTGTTTCTGGCCTTTGCCGCCACGGCCTCGGCCGAGCACTCGCGGGAAATGCTGCGTAAGCCGTTCGTCATTGGCGAGCACATGTACTCAAACGGCATCCGCAAGCAGGAAGTCGAGCGCTTCAACCGCGAAGGCTATCTGGCGAATTCGATGTGGCTGAAAACCGATGCGCCGCCGGTCTCCCTGCGGCAGGTGGCCTTTGGACGTGAGATTGAGCCGGAGACGACGGCCAACCTGGCACGCGGTGAACTCATGTTTCGCGGGCAGTGTCTGGCGTGCCATACGGTCGAGGGCTACCGCCCCATGGCACGCCTGCTTCAGGGACGCGACCGCCAGGCCATCAGTGCCTTTCTGAAAACACTTCACGAAAACAAGCCGGATTCACCCTACCGGAGCTACATGCCGCCACTGGTTGGGACGCCGGATGAAGTCGAGGCCCTGACGGACTACCTCGATGCCATCCTCAACCACAACGTCAAAACCCGCTCCGGCCACATTGCCCAGGCCGGCAAAACCAACTTCTGACGCAGTACCGGAGCCGTTGCCTGTGACTTCAGCCGCCGGTGGGCTGCCTTGGCCCACCGGCTTTTTGTTGCCGTGAACGGAAGCAACCCCTCGGCTTTCTTGAACACCTGTAGCCCACCAAGATAGATAGCTTTCAGCCGCCCACGCCACAACTTTCCGCCCCCAAGGACACTTCACCATGCGAGCTTTTCTGGCACCTGTCATGGCCAGCCTCCTCGTAACGCCGGCGACCGCCCAAATGACACCCTTCCCTGCCACCCGCCTGAAACCCACCACGGTGGCGGCCTTCAAAAACGGACTGGCTTTCTTCATCTGTCAGGGTCAGGCCGAAACCAGCCAGGGGGCCGGCTATTTGACGCATATCCCCCCGGCGGCGCTGGGGACGCTCTGGGTAGCGCCGACACAAGCCGATCTCACACTCGATGAACTGCTGGCCACGGAAATTCCGGCCGGCCAGATCACGGAAGTGCGTCCGGTGGCATCCACCTCCGATCTCCTTCGCGCCAACCTCGGAAAACGGGTTTTGCTGACACTGGACAGCGGGAAGGAACTGTCGGGCGTGGTGCGCGCCTTTGGCCCCAACCCGGCCGCCTCCCCACTCTATCTCGAAACCGGCGAAGGCTCAGGCAGGACCTACCTGGTGTTCCGGGAACAGGATGTCAAACAGGTTGTCTTCTATGAACTTCCGGCAGCGCGCCTCGAAGTCCCACGCCTGCCGGAAGGCACAAGCAGCGGGAAACAGCCGGTTCTGCGCTTCCGCACGAAAGGCGCCAGCGGCCCGGTTGGTCTTTCAATGGGATACCTCCGGGGTGGTTTCGGCTGGACGCCGGCTTACCGTATCACCCTTGAAGATGACAAAACCGCCACCATTGCCATGCAGGCCGTGGTCATCAACGACGCGGAAGACCTTGAACAGGCCGAGGTCTTTTTCGTTGTCGGCTTTCCCAACTTCACCTTTGCCCAGGTCGTTTCCCCGCTGTCCCTGCAACAATCGCTGACCGGCTTCCTGTCCAGCCTGATGAATCGCCAGACGGATGAGAACGGAAATGTCATGTCGAATGCCATCATGGTGCAGCGGCCGGCCGGTTATCGCCCCCGTCCCGATGCGGACGATGACAGTGCCATTGGTGGCGCAATTGAAGGTGCCGCCCAATCCGAAGAAGACCTGTTTCTCTACGGCCGTCAGAATGTCACCCTTGCGAAGGGCGAACGGGCGGCCTATCAGGTCTTTTCGGGGCGTGTCAGCTACGAGCACCTGTACGAATGGGAAGCCACGGACACGCCACCCGTTGTGACCTACCGGCCGCGCCCGACGCCCAAGGACCCGACCGAGCCGGTCTGGCACGTCATCCGTCTGTCCAACACGCTCAAGCTGCCGTGGACGACCGCCCCGGCACTGGTGCTCAGCGGGCAGCAGCCTCTGGCTCAGGAAATCCTGGACTACACACCGGCCGGGGCCGTGACCAATCTCCGTCTGACGGTCGCCACGGACATCCGCACCCAGCGTCAGGAGCAGGAAGTCAAACGTGAAAATGATGCTGTCACCATCAACCGCACGACCTACAGTGTCGTCACCGTACAGGGCACCCTCAAGCTCAGGAATTACAAGTCAAAGGACGTGCAGATGGTCGTCCGCCGGGAGGTTGCAGGCGAGGTACTGACGACCACCCCGAACGCGAAGGTCGAGCGGACGACCGAGGCCATTCAGACCGTCAACCCGACCTCGAAATTGACCTGGGAATTTCCGTTGAAAGCCGGTGAAGAAGTCACCCTGACCTACCGCTACAAGGTGCTTGTCAGCTAGCGGCGGGGTTTTCAACCTCGGCCGGCATTCCATCCAGGTGACGGGCATCCGTCGCCTGGATGGAAGCCCAAAGCTCATCCGGTTCAGGAAGCAAACACATCAAAACACAAACTTGGCCGCAAGCTGTATGACCCGTGGGGCAACGCCTGGTCCATTGACCGAACGAAAATCGGCCCGTGGAGTCAGCGTCGGCACACCACCTGGTGTCGCAAAGGAAAACTGGTTGACCTGTACCGCTGACTGGTTGAAGCGATTGAACAGATTGAAGGCTTCGGCAATGAGTTCAATCCGGTACCGCTCAGTGACGGGAATCGTGCGGGTCAGCCGTAAATCGAACGATACAAAGGCTTTACGCCGAAATGTATTGCGCCCGACAAAGGGGGCCCGATCGTTACCAGGCGTGCCGTCGCCATTCAGGTCGCCACCTGCCAACGCTGAAAAAGGACTCCCTGAAGTGGCTGTCACAATCCCGCTCAGTTGAAAGCCATCCAGCAAAAGGCGGGCGGGCCGGTTTTGCAGATTGCGGGCGTAAGCCAAATCCCAAACGTAACTCAGAACAAACCGGTGGGGTATATCCACATCAGCCCGCGCCCGCTCGGTGCGAATGTTGAGTGGGTCAGCCACCAGGCGGCTGGTATCTCCACCCCCAGCGGTCACGATGGTTTGGTCTGGTCGGTTGTCAATTGCCTTTGACCAGGTGTAAGCCAGCAGGAACTGGAAGTTCTGGCTAAACCGCTTTGTCAGTTGTAATGCCAGTGCGTGATAGACCGAATCACCCGTGTTTTCAAACTGAAACAGGCGTCCATAGCTCACGTTTGTACCCGGCGGAGTGGGAAGAAAGTTCGTCAATCTGGCGGTTACATTCGAGCCGGGCGCAAGGACGTAGCGGGGAATAATGACCGGGGTTCGACCTGCGACATTGACGGTAATCGGGATTGGCTGGCGCAGGTTGATGTCGCGGGTTCTGGTCAACCGGATACCCCGTGTGAACAGGTAGGAGACCGAGAGCGACAGATCGCGGGTCAGCTCACGCTCAACCCCTAGGCTCGCCTGGTGAACCATGGGATCAACATAACCAGGTGAAAAGAAAAACAGTTGCAGCGCAGGTGGGGTGACACCGGACGGTGGTGCGGCAAAGGTGTTTGG